>JANPAR010000329.1:0-17202 GCA_031430015.1 Burkholderiales bacterium | reverse complement strand
CATCTCGCACGACCTCAACGTGGTGCAGTACATCAGCGACCGCGTGATGGTGATGTACCTGGGGCGCATCGCCGAGATCGGCCCGGTTGGCGAAATCTATTCGAACCCGCGCCACCCCTACACGCGTGCGCTGCTCTCCGCGATGCCTTCGGTTGATCCGGACGACCGCACCGAAGCGCCGCCACTCACGGGCGATCCGCCGAACCCGATCAACCCGCCGTCCGGCTGCCGCTTTCGGACGCGCTGCGAACACGCGGAGGCAGTGTGCGAGCAGAAGGAGCCTGTGCTGGAAACCGTATCGGGAGCGCCAGACGGCGCGAGCGTCTCAGCGTCGAGCCATTCTGCGGCCTGCCACATGATGAATCCCCAATCCGGGCATTCGAAGATCATCCCGATTGCGGTGGCCGCATGAATTCCACAGCAAACACGCCGCTGGTCGAAGTGACCAATCTGTCGGTGCATTTCCGCAATGCCGATGCCACCGTGCATGCCGTCAACGGTGTGGACTTCACCTTGAACGCAGGAGAGGTATTGGGCATCCTCGGCGAATCGGGTTCGGGCAAGAGCGTCACGCTCAAGACCCTGATGCGCCTATTGCCGGAGAAGAAGACCACCATCGGCGGCAGCATGCGCGTGGCCGGCCACGATGTGCTCTCGCTCGACCGCGCCGGCCTGATTGCGTTTCGCGGCCGCGTCGCCTCGATGATTTTTCAGGAGCCGATGCTCGCGTTCGACCCGGTGTTCACCATCGGCCAGCAGATCGCCGAGACGGTGATCCAGCATGAAGGCGGGAGTCGTGAGGCCGCGATGGCGCGCGCACTCGAAATGCTCGAACGCGTGCAGATTCCGTCGGCCAAGCGCCGGCTCGACGCCTACCCGCACGAGATGTCGGGCGGCATGCGCCAGCGCGCCATGATTGCCCTGGCGCTGGCCTGCAAGCCGCAACTACTGCTTGCCGATGAGCCGACCACGGCGCTCGACGCCACGGTGCAGATTCAGATTTTGCTGTTGCTGCGCCAGCTGCAAAAAGAGATGGGCATGGCGGTGATTTTTGTGACCCACGACGTCGGCGCGGCGGTCGAAGTATCCGACCGCATTGCCGTGATGTACGCCGGCCGCTTTGTCGAGACCGGCGACGTGCGCACCGTGATTCGCAAACCGGGCCACCCCTACACCCAAGGCCTGCTCGCAGCGAACGTGCTACCCGGCACCGGCATTCACGCAGGCAAGCGTGGCGACCGCATCGAGGCGATTCCGGGCGCACCGCCCAACATGGTTACGATGGCGCCCGGCTGCGCCTTCGAGCCGCGCTGCAAATGGGCCGAAGAACGTTGTGGCACAAGGGTTCCAGAGCCATTGCCGAGTGCCGACGGCGGCGCTTCGCACGGCGTTTCCCATCTGGTGCGCTGCATTCGCGTCGCAGCCTGACCCCGAGCATGAAAGCGCCTGCGTCGCTGATCGAAATTGCCACGGCAGTCGGCAGCGGCGCGACTTCGTGCGAGGCTGTCACCCGCAATCTGCTGGAGCACATCGCAACCCGGGATCCCGTCGTGCGCGCCTGGGCACATCTGGATGCCGTTCAAGCCCTGGCGCAAGCGCGGCGTATCGATGCAACGCCCTCGGCAAGTCAGTTGCATGGCGTGCCGGTGGGGGTGAAGGATGTATTCGACACATTCGACATGCCGTCGCGCTATGGCTCGCCGATTTACGCCGACTACCAGCCGCGTAGCGATGCCGCAGTCGTCGCCCTGCTGCGCGGCATGGGTGGCCTGGTGATGGGCAAAACCGTCACCACGGAATTTGCCACTTTCACGCCCAATGTCACGACCAACCCGCACAACCCGGAACACACGCCGGGCGGTTCATCGTCCGGCTCGGCTGCGGCAGTGGCTGCGGGCATGGTGCCGGTGGCGTTTGGCACGCAGACCATCGGTTCGGTGATCCGCCCTGCGGCGTATTGCGGTGTGGTCGGCTACAAACCGAGCTTCGGCCTGTTGCCGCGTACCGGCGTCAAGGCGATCTCGGATTGCCTCGACACCGTCGGCTGCTTCACGCGCAGTGTGGCGGATGCCGCGTTTTTTGTTGGCGCGCTGGCACGCCGGCCGCTCGCCATCGGCACAGAAGATCCCACACCGCGCATCGGCTTGTGCCTGACGGGCCAGTGGCCGCACGCGCAACCAGAGACGCAAGCCCTGTTTGCCGGCATCGGCGCACGGCTCTCCGGCGCCGGCGCCGACGTGCGTGATTTTTCACTGCCGGGCCTGTACAACGGCATCAATGCGGCACAGGACATCATTGCCGCAGTCGAGATGGCCGCCTGCCTGGCTGACGAGCGCCGGCGCTTTCCACACCTGATGAGCGAGCGCCTGCGACTGCGCCTCGACGAGGGTGAGGCGGTCGCATTGAGCGAGTACGACGCAGCCTTGGCCTCGGCGCGACAGGGCCGCCATTCATTTGCTGACGCCATTGCCGGCGTCGATGTACTGGTCGTCCCCAGCGCCATGGGTGAAGCGCCCAAGGGCCTCGGCGCCACCGGCGACCCGGTGTTCAACCGCACCTGGAGCCTGCTGCACACCCCCTGCGTACACGTACCGCTCACGACCGGACAAAACGGTATGCCGCTGGGCGTGCAGGTGGTGGGCCGCATCGGCGACGATGCGCGTACCCTCGCTTGTGCCCACTGGATTGAGCAGCGCTTGCGTGACGACGCAATGGCGTAAGCGTGGCGCAACACTTGCTTTGGTGGCAACATTTCCTTTGATTTCCTGTTCGTTGTTCCTGTGCTGCCTGCCCTTGTTCTTCCCTTTCCATTTAAGGATCCACCCATGACACTCCGCCTCCCTTCCCGCGCCGTCTCCTGCAGCGTCGCAGCGCTGCTGGTTGCCGCCCTCCACGCCCCCGCAACGCTCGCCCAAGGCACGCTGCGCATCGGCATGACCGCCGCCGACATCCCGCTCACCACCGGCCAGGCCGACCAGGGCGGCGAAGGCCAGCGTTTCATGGTCTACACCGTCTATGACTCGCTGGTCTTGTGGGACCTCACCTCTGCCACCAAGCCCTCGGTGCTGACGCCGGGCCTCGCCTTGAGCTGGACCACTGACGCCAAAGACAAAGCCAAGTGGACCTTCAAGATTCGCGAAGGCGCCAAGTTCCATGACGGTTCCGAATTCACTGCCGAAGCCGCAGCGTGGAACCTCGACAAGCTGCTCAACGACAAATCACCGCAGTACGACCCGAAGCAAGCGGCACAAGGGCGTACGCGCATACCGTCGATTTCGTCGTACCGGGCGATCAACAAGACGACGCTCGAAATCACCACCAAGGAACCCGACGCCTTCCTGCCCTACCAGTTGTCGTGGATCGCGATGTCGTCGCCGGCGCATTGGGAAAAACTTGGCAAGAGCTGGGACGCCTACGCCAAAACGCCGTCAGGTACCGGGCCGTGGAAGCTTGCGGCATTTACACCGCGTGAGCGCGCCGAGTTGGTGCCGAACAAGAATTATTGGGACAAGACGCGCATTCCGAAACTGGACAAGCTGATCCTGCTGCCGCTGCCGGAAGCCAACACCCGTACCGCCGCCCTGCGCTCGGGCCAGGTTGACTGGATCGAAGCACCCGCACCCGACACCGTAGCCAGCCTCAAGGGCGCCGGCTACCAGATCGTCACCAACGCCTATCCACACAGCTGGGTCTGGCATTACTCGATGGCCGAGGGCTCGCCTTTCATCGACCCGAAGGTACGCAAGGCGATGAACCTCGCCATCGACCGCGAGGGCCTCAACAAGCTGCTCGGCGGCCTGTCGATTCCCGCGAAGGGCTTCATGCCGCCGGGGCATGCCTGGTTCGGCAAGGCGCCTGAACACAAATTTGACCCGGCAGCGGCCCGCAAACTGTTGGTGGAAGCCGGTTACAGCAGTGCCAAGCCGCTGGTGCTCAAGGTCGTGATCCCATCTTCCGGCTCGGGCATGATGCAGCCGCTGCCGATGAATGAGTACCTGCAGCAGAACCTGGGCGATGTCGGCGTCAAAGTCAACTTTGAAGTGATGGAGTGGAACACCCTGCTCGCCGCCTGGCGCGCCGGTTCCAAAGACCCGGCCTCGCGCGGTGGCGTGGCGCTCAACTACTCCTACTTCGTGCAGGACCCGTTCACCGCCTTCATGCGCCACTTTCAGTCGGACCTGGTGTCGCCCAAGGGCACCAACTGGGGCCATTACGCAAGCAAGGAAATGGACGCCATGTTCAGCCAGGCACGCAACACGTTTGACCCGAAAGAGCAGACCGCGGCGTTGCAGAAGATTCACGAGAAATTTGTCAATGAAGACCTTTTTCTTGACGTGACCCACGACGTGAATGCGCGTGCGATGTCAGCCAAGGTCAAGGGCTTCGTGCAGGCGCAGAACTGGTTCCAGAATTTCTCGTCGATCACGATGACCAAGTAAGCACCCTGCGTGCGGCGGGCAACGCCCGCTGCCTCAGGGGAGCAGGCGCGCCAACTCCGGGTGAAGGCCGATGCTGGGCGCGGGCGCCTTGCCTGCCGCGCCGTCTGGCCACGGCTTGTGGGCCTGCATGGCAAGCCGCAATGCGGTACGTGCCCCGGCGTGCACGCTGTCAATCACCGGCACTGATACCAGTGGCGCTATCCGCGCTGCCAGCCCCGCCAGAGCAGCGCCACCCAGGATCACTGCCTGAGCGCCGTCGTGGTCCGCCGCGACCTGCGCTTGGGCCGCCAGAAATTTCAGTGCACCTTCGGGATCGGCGGCGACCTGATCCCCAGTCAGGGTAATCGGGCGGATGCTGGCAATCGAATCGCTCAGCCCCAACGCATGGGCGAGGCGCAACAGCATCGGCTTCCACAGCACACCGCCGGTCACGATGGAATAGCGGCCGATCAACGCGGCCTCCTGCATGGCGGCCTCGGCCAGGCCCACCACCGGCACCGGGCTCGACTCGCGCAGTGCGAATAGTCCGGGGTCGCCAAAGCAGGCAAGCAGGACCGAATCAAAACCATTGGGTGCCTCCGCGCACTGCAATGCCAGGCAATCAAGCGCGGAATGGCCAGCAATCGCGTACGAGGTTTCAGTCGAGATGTAGCGTGCTCCCAGTCGTGCGGTGGCCGGAATTAATTCGACCCCGGCTCCCAGTACGTCGCGCACGTGGCGCACCACGAGGTCGGTCACAGAGGTGGTAGTGTTGGCATTGAGAACGAGGATGCGCGGCATGGTGCGAACAATCGATTCGTGCGTGAAAGTGAGAGTATGCATGGCAACCAAGGACACCGCTACTCCATAAATACCTCCGCTCCTGAAAATTCCCGACAGTTCGCGCCTCGCGGCTGTCCACGCTACTTGCCAGCGGCATCGTCGCGCGCAAGCTTTTGCTTGAGCATGGTTGCAGCCTGCGTGTAGCCGCCTCCCAGGCCATCGACAAAGTGGATGTGCTGGTCGCGACGGTCGCGCACGTAGCAGGACATCACACTGGCCGCGCAAATCTGCAAACCGAAGCGGATGTCGCCTTGCTGCTCAAGATTGCTCAACGCAGTGCTGAGCGCTTCGCGTTGCGCCGCGGTGCCAGACATGACGGTATTGACGCGACCGTCGATCATCAGGGTATCGGACAACTGCACGATCCTCTCCAGATAGTGGGCGCCATCCCGGCTCAAAGTGAAATAGAGCTGGCCGATCAAGGTGCGAAACCATTGCCCGAGCAGATAGCCCCACTGAAATCGTCCCAGTTTGGCGCGCATTTCGGTCGCGATCTTGGACAAGGTGGTCTCGAGCTTGAGGCGCGTCTTCGACACCGGGTTGCGCACCGCGAGCGAACCGTAAATCTCTTCGATATGCCCGAGCACTGCCGACAGGATCGCTGCTTGCCGATCAGCCCGGCGCACCATCACCAGCAGGCAGACGATTTCGAGCGAGGTAGCCTGTGGACGGATCGCGTCCCAGCGGCATTCCATGCCTTCGAGGTCAAGCGGTGTATCAGGGGGGGTTGGCGTTGCCGCAAAGTCTTCGCTCTTGACGATGCGCTCGGCCAGCTGCAGGCCATCACCGAGCGCGACCGGAATCACCAGGCCCTGCCCGTTGACATCGGTCCGGGCAATCAGCAGCTGTGCGCCTTTCGCATACAACTCAGCCACAGGCACACGGCCCACGCGCAGATCGAGGTCGAAATTGGCGCGGGTATTCTCGCGATGCACCAGGAGCGCCGCTTCGATGGGTAAGGCGAGCGCCTGCGGCGCCAGCAGCGTGGCGCCATCGCCGCCGAAGAAGAACGGCAGCGCCACCCCTGCGCGACGACCGATATTGAGCGCGGCGATGATGCTGCCGGTGGCCACCAGATTCACCGCCTGGTACTTGCCGTCGCTCAATGCCCGGGTCGAACCGCGCACATCGGTGAGCAGCACCTCCCAGTCGGGCGGCACCGCGGCAAATTGGGCCTGGTCGGCCAGAAGCGCGCTCAAGGCACCAGTGCGCACCGGTAAATCGGAATAGAAGCGGCTGGTTTGCATGAATGCTCCGGGTTGGCAATGCGTCGGGGTGCGGGGCGGCATAGTGCTTGCGGCTTGCTATTTGGGCCATCCCGTTGGTGTGGTCCAAAAACCTTGCTGCCGGTTGCCCACGAATCCCGAGCCTTTTATCTTAGTCGCAGGCCAGACGGAACGCATGCGTGCACGCCGTCCGCGCTGACGTTAGCGGTAACATCGCAGCATGCGACGCACCTCCCCGCCGACCAAATCGTCCGTGCGCACGACCAGCCGCGCCACGCCACCGGCGCGCGCCGCGCGCCGTAAATCCGGCGGCATCACGCTGCGCGACGTCGCCAGGCTGGCCGGTGTCTCGGTGATCACCGCATCGCGCGCGCTCAACACGCCGGACAAAGTATCGCCGCAAGCGTTGGAGAGGATTCGCGCCGCCGTCACTCGCACCGGTTATGTGCCCAACCTGCTCGCCGGCGGCCTCGCGTCCAATCGCAGCCGCCTCGTTGCGGCGGTGGTGCCGGCCATCGCCGGGTCAGTGTTCATGGAGACGATTCAGGCACTCACGGATGAACTGGCCAGCGCCGGGTTCCAGTTGATGCTGGGCCAGAGCGGCTACCGTGATTCGCGTGAAGACGCGCTGCTCGATGCCATCATCGGGCGGCGGCCCGACGGCATTGTGCTCACCGGCGTGATGCGCTCAACCGAGGGTCGGCGGCGCCTGCTGGCATCTGGCATTCCGGTGGTGGAGACCTGGGATCTGACGCCTGCACCGATCGACATGCTGGTCGGCTTCTCGCACCAAAAGGTCGGCGCGGAAGTGGCCGCACACCTGCACCGCAAGGGCTACCGGCGCTGCGCCATCGTGACGGCGGACGATCATCGCGCCGGTTTACGGCGCAGCGGATTCGAGGCGCGCTGGCGCGCGCTGACCCAAGGGGCAAAAGCGGGCACGCGCGCATCCCCCATTCCCGTATGGACCGTACCGGCGCCCAGCACCCTGGCCGGTGGACGTGCTGCGCTGGTGGGCTTGATTGCCCAGCATCCGCGCCTCGATGCGATCTGGTGCAGCTCTGATGTGCTGGCGCACGGCGTCATCACGGAAGCCCATGCACGCGGCTTGCAGGTGCCCGGCGACCTGGCGGTTCATGGTTTTGGCGACCTCGCCTTCGCGGCGCACATCCATCCGGCACTCACGACCGTGCGCATCGACGGCACGGCGATTGGGCGCGAAGCGGCGCGCTGCCTGATCGAACGCAGCGCGGGCTCGCAGAGCGGCGTCATGGTGCGCGACATCGGCTTCACCATCGTCGAGCGCGCGACAGTCTGATCGATGGGTTGGCGCTTGGGCCGACCGATGGGCTGACCCGCGCGCGCCGGACCTGCGGGCGCGCGTGCGTCGACGCGTATGCCTACTCTGGCTGAAAGTTCGCCGCCTTAAGCAGATTTACGCTACGCGTCAAATCCATGCGCATGAATTCGACAAACGCGGCGGGGTCAAGATAGCCCGGCACGATGCCCGCTGCATCAATGCGCGCGGCAAACTCGGGTTGTCTCACTCCTTCGGCAATCGCCGTGACCAGCCGGCTGGTCACAGCAGGCGGCAAGCCCATCGGCCCCCACACGCCATACCAGGACGCGATGCTCAACTCCGGCATGCCCGCCTCTGCCGTGGTGGGAATATCGGGGTTGACCTTGCTGCGCGCGTTGCCGGTGATCGCCAGCCCGCGCACACGCCCGCCCTTGGTTTGTTGGATTAGCGCGGTGGCCGAATCGATCATCAGCTGCACGCTGCCGCCCATCACGTCGGCCAACCCTGGTGCGGTGCCCTTATAGGGGATCGCCTGCAGGTTGACGCCCGCAAGACGCATGAATTCAAGCGTGCCCAAATGGCCCGCCGAGCCCAGACCCGAAAGCGCCATGTTGTAGCCGGCCGGATTGGCACGCACCGCCTTGACCAGATCGGCCAGCGTGGTCGCCTCAACCTTGTTCGACGCGATGATCAGCAGCGGTGCCTGACCAACGCGCCCCAAGGCGGTGAAGTCGTCGAGTGGTTCATAGGGCGTGCTCTTGACCACGTTCTTGCCCATCAAAAACAGGCTGGCGTTAAACAGGAGTGTGTAGCCGTCCGGCTCGGCGCGGCGCACCTGATCGCTGCCGACCGTGCCCGAGCCGCCCGGCACATTGGTTACCACCACACCCACACCTAGACGGTCAGCGAGACGCTCAGCCATGATGCGGCCCAGCGCATCGGTGCCACCGCCGGGCGGGTAAGGCAGCACCATGCGGATTGGCTTGTTGGGGTAAGGCTGCGCAGCGGCGTTGAGGGAGACCAGCGAAGCGAGGGCAACAACTGAAGCAACAGCAAGACCCGAAAGCACTCGGCGCATGACGATGACTCCGGAGGAAGATTGGGAATTTATTGTAGCGGCAAGCGTGCGCGGAGTGAGCCGAATTTAATCAAGGCTCAGCGCCCGGCTGCGCCGGATCCGCTCCAGGGGTTGATGATCGTCAGCCCCAGACAGTCAAAGTGTTTTTGATTACGCGTGGCGAGGGTTGCGCCATGCGCAAGGCACACGGAAGCTATTTGAGCGTCTGCCATGGCAATCGGTTGGCCCACGCGTTCGCGTTGCGCCACCATCTGCGCATAGACCGATGCCGCCGCAAGGTCGAAGGGCAGAACCTGACCGGCAAAATCCGTCTCAAGCATCGCCGATACATTGCGCGCAAGCTGCTGTTTGCGGGCGCCATCATCCAGCCGGGCAATGCCAAACATCAACTCCGCAGCGCACACCGCTGTCAGCCATAGCTCACCTGGAACCTGCGCATCGAGCCATGCCACTACCGCCGGCTCGGGCCGGGGGCGCATGATTTCCGACACCACATTGGTGTCCAGAACAATCATGTTTCAGTCGGTCTCAAAAGCTGGCAGCACGAGCCCGCGCGGTTCGCTTGGGCACGTTCAACTCCACCCCGCCCAATGCAGCAAAGCGCGCGTGAATGCGGCTTCCCAAGCCAGCGGAAGCGATTGGCTGTGCCAATGCGTTTCGCAGGATGGTGCGCACCTCTTCCTCCATCGAGCGCCCGTGCGCGGCTGCTGCCATGCGCAGTTTGTCTTTGATGACAGGCTCGATATTTCGAACAGTCAATGTGGTCATGGGAAAACTCCTGTTGGCGCGCGCACAAGCATGCATTGCATGCAATGCTAGCATACATGCGCCGGTCTGAACTGCCGCAAGGCGTCTGCGCCGCGTATCGGAGTTACCAGGCACCTACGCTATGAGCGGCTCCAGGAGCCACTCTTTGAGCCATATTGACCAGGGGCCTTGGTAGAAGCGGCTTTCCAGCCGAACCGCGTAATGCTGTGCCGTCTGATCGAGTTAGCCGAACTTGATAAACCCCGGATTGGGAGTTATCATTCCCTTTATGGGTTCGATCACACTTGGGCTGTCTGACGCCCTCTTCTCCAAAACACAGCGCAAATTGCTGGCGCTGCTGTTCGGCCATCCCGACCGCAGCTATTTCGCCAACGAGATCGTGCGCCACGCTAATTCCGGCGTCGGCGCAGTGCAGCGCGAGCTCGAGCGCCTGACACGCGTCGGGTTGCTGACGGTGGAGCCGGTCGGCAATCAAAAACACTATCGCGCCAATCCGGATTCGCCGATTTACGGGGAATTGCGCGGCATCGTGGCCAAGACCTTCGGCGTCACCGATGTGTTGCGTGATGCGCTGGCGCCGCTGGCGAAAAAGATTCACGTGGCGTTTGTCTATGGCTCGCTCGCCAAAGGTACAGATTCGGCCGCCAGCGATGTGGATGTAATGATCGTGAGCAACAGCCTGACGTACGCCAACCTGTTCGGCGCGCTTGAGCCAGCCACGATCGCGCTGGGCCGTACGGTAAATCCGACGGTCTACACGCAGAAAGAGTTGGCCCGGCGCGTGAAAGAAGGCAATGCATTCGTCAAACGTGTACTGGCGCAGCCCAAGCTTTGGCTGATTGGCGACGACGATGACCTCGCCGCTTGAGAGACTTGCCGGGCCGGGGGGAAAAGCTGCGCCGCATTGACAAATTTCTAGGCAGATACGCCAGAAGCCGTTCCAGGAGCCATTCTTGGAGCCTTGTCACCTGAAGACGTTGGTGTGGGCGGTTATCAGGCCAATGCAGGCTTGCCGTGGCTTGGAAAAGAATCCAAATCAATCAACTGCTTGAACCAATCGAGTGATTGAATTACACTGCTGCGAAATGGCTGATGCAATCGGCGCCTGCGAAAACTGACTTCACAGTCGATAAATACCCCGCTCTCGCAGAAAGCGGGGGCCAGGACCTAGTTCGAGGAGACTCATTGTGTTTTCCCAGTCGCTATTGACCTCTCAAAATGAGGCGTCCGTCAACCTCTTCTACTTCCCCGGCACTTGCGCGTTGGCCGTCCACATCATCTTGGAAGAGATCGGCAAAACCTTCGATCTCTCGCTCGTCGATTTAGCCTTTGGCGATCAGTACAAGCCACCTTACAACGTGCTCAATCCGAAGGGAAAAATTCCAGCATTGGTGCTTGAGGACGGCACTCTGCTCACTGAATTGCCCGCCATCGCCTGGTACCTTGCGCAGACCAACCCAACGGTGGGGCTGCTGCCAAGAACCCCTGACGGTGAGGCGAGGGTTCTTGAACTGCTTGATTACATGGTGGCTACCGTGCATATGCGCGGCTTCACGCGACTCTTCCGCCCCAATGCCTTCGCTCCAGCCATAGCCGATGAGGCAGAAGTCATCAACGCAGGAACGGAAATTGTGGTGAATGGACTCAAGCATCTCAGCGGCGCTCTTGGAGACAACGCCTATCTACTGGGCGAATATTCAATTGCTGACGCGGCGCTTTGCTATTTGGAGTTTTGGACGGTGATGCGGACCGAAATCGACCTCCCCGACAATCTGGAGTCGCACTACACCAGAATGAGGGCGCGCCCAGCCGTGCATCGCGCACTCGCGACGGAAGGGCTGGCGCTACAGGACGCCGTACAGCGCGCGCTCGCTTCGGATGATCCAGTGGTTAGGGGACGCGCGAAGCAACTGCTTGAGGCGGAGGCCGTTGCACTCAAGCGACGCACATCATTGGATCGAAGCAAGCGTCCGGCAAACCTATCTTGAGCATAGATCCCCAGTCTCGCAAGATCGTGTGCACCTAGCCGCCAAGGATCGGCAGGCAGATGTCGCTTATGGTCTTGCAAGACTCGGCGTCGCCGGTCACATGCACGATGTCGCAGGCGTCCAGGAGCGCCGGCACGCCGCCCGGGAGGCCGACCGACCGACCCTGCAGTTCGGCCACGCCGACGCCACTTGCGCTCACGGTGCGCGAAAACCGGCGGCGGCGAAGCGAACCATTTGCGCAAGCGCGGCCGCCGAGTCCCCTGTATTGATCTTCCCATCGGTGATCGCTTCGATCCGGCCAGGCATTGCCATGGTGTAGACCATCGACCCAAGAAGGAAATGAAAACGCCAGTTCAGGCTCTTGGCCGGCAATTTCGGCAACGCACGCGCGAGCGCCTTCAGCGTCATCTCGCTGGAGCGGTTGAATGCCTTGCCAAGCGCCGCGCGTCGCACCTCTTCACGCTCAAAGGCCATACGGGCGCGCAAACTCGAAAAAGCCAAACTGTCCGGCGTATTCAAGATTGCCAGGGCGGGACCCAGGAAAGCGGTGAGCACGTCTTCCAGAACTGGGCGACCGTCCTTGTCGAGCTTGAGCTTTCCGAGCAGCTCCTCGCGACGTGCAGCGATCGGCGCTGCGCGCAGGGCGAACACCTTCTCCAGCACCACCTCCTTCGAGCCGAAGTGATAGTGTGCCGCCGCGCTGTTGACCCCAGCAGCCGTGGTGATCTCGCGCAGGCTGACCGCGTCGACGCCACGTTCGCTGAAGAGCTTTTCCGCCGCCAGAAGTATTCGCTCGGGTGTACCTGCTGCGCCCGCCGCTGCTTCCACTCGTTTGACCATGGTCGTTTTCCCCGGAGATTGCGTGCTTCATTTTAAGCATCATCGATTTAATCAATCGATTGATTAAATCAAGCGTTCGGGTTATGCTCCACGCCACTGCAATGTGCGCCGCAGGCCGGTTGGGTAGTGGTTCCGCGTGGCGCAATGAAAGTTTGACCGGCAATGAGTGCATCTCCTTTTTCGATTGAGACGCTGCCCGATCCATCATCAGTAAATGGAAACAAAACCATGTCAAGTAACAGAAGAGCATTTCTTGGGGCCGTAGCGGCCGCGGCCATCGCTCCCCATTTGGCACACGCGCAGAGTCAACCGGTCCGCCTCGTCGTTCCCTTTTCCGCTGGCAGCGGAACGGACGCCCTGGCACGCGCATTGGCCGACGCCATCACCAGAAGCAGCGGACGCCCGGTGATGGTAGACAACAAGGTAGGCGCCGGCAGCGTGATCGGCTCGCTGGAGGTGATGCGCGCCCGACCGGATGGGAACACACTGCTGTCCACAACCGGCGCTCACACGACCAACGCCGTACTGATCAAGAGCCTGCCTTTTGACCCGATCGCGGACTTCACTCCCATTGCGCGAATTTCGCTTTCTTCGGGCTTCGCCTTGATGGTCGGAGAAAAGTCGCCCTACAAATCCCTGGACCAGCTCCTCACGGCGGCGAAGGGGCAGCCGGGGCGGCTGTCATACGCATCAGCGGGCATCGGCAATCCCACGCACGTCATGGGCGCCCTCTTCTGCAAGGGGGTCGGCGTTGACATGCTGCACGTTCCGTTCAAAGGCACCCCAACCCTCGAGTTGATAGCTGGCACCGTCGATTCGGCGTTCATCGCACCAGCGATTGCCGGGCCGCAGATTCGTGCAGGTCAACTGCGCGCCTTGGCGATCTCCGGGCCGACCCGCTCGCGGATACTGCCCGATGTGCCTACCCTCGAAGAACTGGGTCTCAAAATTCAGGAAGTGGCCGCCTGGTGGGGAATTTTTGGTCCTGCAAGGATGTCACCGGACGTGGTTCGATCGGCCTACGAAACCATGGCAAAGGCAGTGCAGCTTCCTGCATTCAAGGCCTTCATACATGAAAACGGTCTTGAATCCGAGGTCCCCATGCCACCCGATCAGTTCAAGGCATACGTGACGAGCGAGATCGAGCGCTATCGAAAAGTGTTGCCCCCGCTGGGCATTCAGTTGAGCTGAAAGCAACGCCCCCGGGAGGACAGTTGATGCAATCGATGCTGCCACGCTCAGCCCCCTGGCGGGCTGCAAATTAGTGTCGTGGGCCGTCGTTCCTGGACCAATCGCACGGGTTTGCAGTGGCATCGAATCCGGGGCGATCATGGTGTGCACGATCTGTTACCACCGCCAGCCCGAAGGCTGCGCCCGACGGCAAATCGGTGTCCGACCTGATCGAGATGAGCCCGCTCGGCACGCTCTGGACGCTCAAGAACAAGCACCTGTCGCGTCAAGCGGATGCGCAGGACGCGATTTGCCTGAAGCAGGGTCGTCTTGGGCCAAGCCAATCATCCAGCATTTACAACCATCAACCAAATCGGAGTTGTCCTATGGATTCAACCACCTCCAAGCCTGCCGCAGTCGTTGTCGAGGCACCTGTGGAGGCAGTTCTCGCCGACGGGATGCGCATCATGTGGGACGCGCCAATTCCGATGGACGATGGAGTCGTACTGCGCGCGGACATCTTCCTGCCTGAAGCGCCTGGTCACTATGCCGCGATCTTGAGCTATGGCCCCTATGGCAAAGGGCTGGCGTTCCAGGTCGGATTCAAAAGCGCTTGGGATCGCATGGTTGCCGCCTATCCAGAGATCGCCGAGGGTTCGTCGAACAAATACCAGAACTGGGAGGTGGTCGACCCCGAGAAGTGGGTGCCGGACGGGTACGCCTGCGTGCGGATAGACAGCCGCGGTGCAGGCCGTTCGCCAGGCCGTCTCGACCTGTCTTCGACTCGAGAAACTCGCGACCTGCATGACTGCATCGAATGGGCAGCGGCGCAGGACTGGAGCAACGGCAAGATCGGACTCAACGGCATTTCGTACTATGCGATGAACCAGTGGCAGGTCGCCGCACTTCAGCCACCTCATCTGGCTGCGATTTGCGCTTGGGAGGGTGCTGCCGACCGTTACAGGGAGGCGGCCCGCCACGGTGGCATCTATTCCCAGTTCGTGGCATCGTGGTTTGACCGCCAGATCCTGCCACTACAGCATGGTTATGGGGAGCGCGGTTCGCGCAGCGAGGTCACCGGCGAGCTTGTCACGGGCCCGGACACGCTGACAGACGCAGAACTTTTGGCCAACCGCGGCCCTGATCCCGCGCAGGTGCAATTGAGCCAGACGCTGGAAGATCATTCTTACTATCGGGACCGCACGCCGGACTTCAGCCGTATCGTGACCCCGCTGCTGTCGGCGGCAAACTGGGGCGGCATGGGAATCCACCTTCGGGGGAACTTCGAAGGCTTTGCTGCCGCCGCTTCTCCTCAGAAGTGGCTCGAAGTGCACGGTGAAAGTCACTTCACCCCGTTCTATCGCAACAACGGCATAACGCTGCAGAAGCGTTTCTTTGGCCATTTCCTTCAAGGCAAGGACACCGGCTGGTACCGGCAGCCGCCCGTGCAACTGCAGATACGCCGCCCCGGCGAACACTTCACCGTACGCGACGAGCAGGAATGGCCACTGGCCCGCACCGAATGGACGCGGTATTACCTCACACCAGAATCGCGCAGGTTGAGCACTGTGCCCAATACGGGCGGCAACCTCTCTTACGAAACAACCGGCGACGGAATCACGTTCTCCATTCCGCCGGCGGAAGTGGAGATGGAAATTACAGGCCCGGTATCGGCAAGATTGGTGGTGTCTTCCGACACAGTAGACGCAGACATCTTTTTGGCACTCCGCTTGTTCGCGCCGGATGGCAAGGAAGTGCTGTTCATCGGCTCCAACGACCCACGGGTTCCGGTCGCACTGGGTTGGTTGCGCGCTTCGCATCGCAAGCTCGACCCGGCCCGCTCGCTCCCGTACCGCCCGTACCACACCCACGATGAGCACCAGGCGCTCACTCCCGGTGAGCGGGTGGTGCTCGACATTGAGATCTGGCCTACTTGTATCGTGGTGCCGCCGGGCTATACGTTGGCGCTCAACGTTCGCGGACGTGACTACGATCACGGGCTTGGCGACATGGGGCTCGCCAACGCGCCATATCCGATGACCGGCGTCGGGCCGTTTCGGCATTCCGATCCAAGGGATCGGCCACCAGAGGTATTCGCCGGCATCAACACGCTCCACTTCGCGGAAGGTCTGGAGCCGTTCATCCTTTTGCCGGTGATCCCTTCCGGCAAGGGGTGACCCGGCTGCACATCCCATTCTAAGTAACTGGTTTTGCCGCGTCTGTTGGTGTTGCTCTCGGCCTAGTTGAGGCTCGAGTGGGTCTCCTTTTTTGAACTGCCCCCCACACTGGAATCCGCTCCAGGAGCCATTCTTCAAGCCTGATCGGCTGGAAACTTTGGTAGAAGCGCCTCTCAGGCCGATACCACTTCAAAACCCACGATAACGCGGCGCACCAAACTTGACTTATCCTTGCCACTTCTATTAAGATTCAATGTTACCGGTAACATTTTTCACAATCACCAGCGAGGAATCCGCATGAGCACCGCCAAAGCCCGCAAAAAACCCGAGGAACTGCGCAGCCACCGCTGGTACGGCGTGAAGGACATGCGCTCGTTCGGCCACCGTTCGCGCACCGCGCAGATGGGCT
The DNA here is from genome assembly GCA_031430015.1 of Burkholderiales bacterium. Classification (GTDB taxonomy): domain Bacteria; phylum Pseudomonadota; class Gammaproteobacteria; order Burkholderiales; family JAEUOS01; genus CANJDH01. The sequence goes on along the minus strand of JANPAR010000329.1, from coordinate 985 downwards.
ACCACCGCAGCGATTACGCGGGCAAGCCGGTGATCGCGATCATCAACACCTGGAGCGACATTAACTCCTGCCACAGCCATTTCAAGCAGCGCGTCGAGGAAGTCAAGCGCGGGGTGTGGCAGGCGGGTGGCTACCCGCTCGAGATGCCGGCAATGTCGCTGGCCGAGCCGTTCCAGAAGCCGACCACCATGCTCTACCGCAACCTGCTGGCGATGGAGACCGAGGAGCTGCTGCGCTCCTACCCGGCCGATGGCTGCGTGCTGATGGGCGGCTGCGACAAGACCACGCCGGCGCTGATCATGGGCGCGCTGGCGATGAACCTGCCGACCATCTTTGTGCCGGCCGGGCCGATGCTGCGTGGCGACTACAAGGGCAAGTATCTGGGCTCGGGTTCGGATACCTGGAAGTACTGGGCCGAGCTGCGCGCCGGCAACATCACCGAGGACGACTGGCAGGAGGTCGAAGACGGCATCGCGCGCTCGCCCGGCCATTGCATGACCATGGGCACGGCCAGCACCATGACCAGCGCGGCTGAAGTGCTCGGTTTTACGCTGCCGGGTGCGGCGTCGATCCCCGCGCCCGATTCGCGCCACGCGCAAATGGCGACCCTGACCGGCAAGGCGATTGTCGAGATGGTGTGGGAAGACGTCAAGCCGAGTGACTTTCTCTCGGCGGCGTCGTTCGACAACGCGGTCACTGCGGTGCTCGTTCTCGGTGGCTCGACCAATTCCATAGTGCATCTGGTGGCGATGGCCAAGCGCGCCGGCATCAACCTGACGATCGACCGTTTCGACGCGCTCGCACGCAAGACGCCGGTGATTGCCAACCTGCGGCCCTCGGGCGCGTATTTGATGGAGGATTTTTATTACTCGGGCGGGCTGCGTGCGTTTCTCACCCAGATGGGAGACCTGATCGATGGCAGCGCGAAGCAGTGCAACGGCAAGACCATCGCCGAAAACATCGCCGGCGCCAAGGTCTACAACGA
>JANPAR010000328.1:0-6149 GCA_031430015.1 Burkholderiales bacterium | reverse complement strand
GGCGCTGGTGCTGATGATGGTGATCCCGCTGATCGAGATCACCTTGCGGCCGATGCTTGGCGCAGGTGTCGAGAATGGGCCGGTAGTGGTCCAGCACCTCGGGCTGGTGCTGGCGATGTTCGGTGCGCTGGCGGCCGAGCGTGGCGGCCACCTCACCACGTTGGGCACCGGCCTCGGTCATTTCGCAACGCCTCGAACCGGCGCCATGGTCCTGGCTGCCGCCAACGGCGGGGCAGCGGTGATCTGCGGCTTGCTCACGGAAGCGAGCTGGCGCTTTGTCGCCAGTGAAATGGCGGTCGCGCACTCACTGGCCTACGGCATTCCGGTCTGGTGGGTGCAGGCCGCCATGCCGGCCGGCTTTGTGTTGCTCGGCGTCAAGCTGGCCATGCGTTGCGCCACCGGGCTGGCGCCCAGGCTGGTGCTGGTCTGCACCCTGCCGCTCATCGGCTTCTGGGCTGCGAGCCAGTTCGGCGGGCAGGCGGCGCCGTTCTGGCCCCTGGCCATCTGGCTCCTGGCGATCCTGCTTGCCGGGGCACCCATCTTCGCAGTGCTGGGCGGCTTGGCGCTCGCCCTGTTCTGGCAGGAAGGGCAGCCGCTCGCGTCGGTGCCGCTCTCGCTGTACCAGATCACCGTCAACCCTTCGCTACCGGCGCTGCCGCTGTTCACCCTGGCCGGCCTGATCTTCGCGCGCACCGGCGCCGCACAACGCCTGGGCCACCTGTTTACCGCGGTGTTCGGCGCCGGCACCACCGGCACCGTGATTGCCTCGGCGATGCTTTGCTCCTGCTTCACCGCTTTCACTGGGGGCAGCGGGGTGACGATTCTGGCCCTGGGCGGGCTGCTGTTGCCCTTGCTCATCAAGAGTGGCTACCCGGAACAGCGCGGCATCAGCCTGGTCACCAGTGCGAGTGCGCTGGGTGTGCTGCTGGCGCCTTCGTTGCCGCTGATCATGTACGCCATCATTGCGCGGGTGCCGATCAACACCATGTTTCTGGCCGGGCTGGTTCCAGCCGGCCTGATGGTCGGCTTCCTGCTGATCTTCGGCGGCTATGTGCGCAAGCAGGGCGTTGCAAGCACTGTAGCAACCTCCGCCACCACGCCAGACGCTGTTGCCGCCGGGCCGGAACGCCCGCGGCAACGGGTGATTGACGCAGCCTGGGCTGCAAAGTGGGAAATTGCGGCACCCCTGGTGGCCATCGGTTCCCTGGTCAGCGGCATGGCAACCCCGACCGAGTGCGCGGCCATCACCGCTGCCTATGCGTTGCTGACCCAGGCCTTGGCGCATCGCGAGTTGCCGTTCATCACCGTTACAAAGTGCCTGTCGGACTGCGTGCAGATCATCGGTGGCGTCATGCTGATCCTGGGCATGGCGTTGGGCCTCACCAATTACCTGATCGACGCCGGCGTGCCGGACGCGGCCATCGAGTGGGTCCAGAGCACCATCCCCAACAAGCTCGTGTTTCTCCTGGTCCTCTGCGTTTTCCTGTTTGTCGCGGGCGCATTGATGGAAATCTTTGCCGCTATCGTCGTGCTGGTGCCTTTGCTGCTGCCGGTCGCCAAGAGCTATGGCATCGACCCGGTGCACTTCGGCATCATTTTTCTGGCCGCGATGGAAATGGGTTTTCTCTGCCCGCCGGCGGGGATGAACATCTTCTTTGCTTCCGCCATGTTCGGTAAATCGATCCGCTATGTGGCCGCCTCGGTGTTGCCGGCGCTGCTGGCGATCTTCCTGGGCACGCTCGCCATCGCGGCGTTTCCCGCCGTGGCGACCTGGCTGCCGCAGATTTTCTCGAGTAGGTAGATACCACCGCTGCGGCCACTACTGATTGAGGCGCCACGGGTGCCTGCGCATACTGCCGCTCATGGCTGGCGCGTGATGACCTTTCGCATCACGTTGCCGCAGTCAGATCACTCGATCAGGAGCGGCAAACATGTTCAAAGGCAAGACAGCGCTGGTAACCGGCTCAACCTCCGGCATTGGCTTGGGCATCGCCACCAAACTAGCGAGCGCAGGCGCCAACCTCGTTCTCAACGGCTTTGGTGAAGCCGCAGAGATCGAAGCCCTGCGCGCCAAACTGGCCGCGCAATACGGCGTGACGGTGCACTACGACGGCGCCGACATGAGCCAGCCTGCGGCCATCGAAGCGATGGTCAATAAAGTCATTGGCGCGGTAGGTGCCATCGACATTCTGATCAACAACGCCGGCATCCAGCACGTGGCGCCGGTTGATGAATTTCCGTTGGCCAAATGGGACGCGATCATCGCGATCAATTTGTCATCGGCGTTTCACACCACGCGCGCGGCATTGCCGGCCATGAGGAAGCGCGGCTGGGGGCGCATCGTCAACGTCGCCTCCGCGCATGCGCTGGTGGCGAGCCCCTTCAAGTCTGCCTATGTGGCGGCCAAGCATGGCATCGCCGGTTTTACCAAGACGGTGGCGCTCGAAGTAGCCGAGGCCGGCATCACGGTCAATGCGGTCTGCCCTGGCTACGTACTGACGCCGCTGGTTGAAAAACAGATTCCCGACACGGCGCGTGCGCGCGGCATCAGCGCAGAAGAAGTGATCCGCACCGTGCTGCTGGCGGCGCAACCGACCAAAAAGTTTGTCACCGTCGAGCAGGTCGCGGCCTTCACCGCCTTCCTGTGCTCAGACGATGGCGCATCGATCACCGGTGCCGTGCTGCCCATCGAGGGCGGCTGGACGGCACAGTGAACTTGAGCCTTCGGGCTTTTCCGCTTCATCCCTTACCTACAGGAACCTTGCCATGCACGTCACCCCGCACGTCAGCCGCTTGATTCGCCCGCTTGCCCTCATCGCCGCACTCGCCACTGCCAATCTGGCCACCGCCGGCACTTGCCCGGACGGCAAGTCGGCCGCCAACCCGCTGGCCGACGCGGCCACCGCGCCGGTGGGCGTCACCGATACCGAGATCGCGTCGATTGACCTTTCAAAGGAAAACGTCAAACTCAAGGAGCGCCGCCTGCGCATGCGCCAAATGGTGATCGCCCCCGGCGGCATCGTGCCGATGCACAGCCACGAAGACCGCCCCGCGCTCATCATGGTCACCAGCGGTGAAGTCTATGAATACAGCAGCAAGTGCTCGGTGCCGATTCTGCACAAGGCGGGCGAGGTGGCGCGAGAGTCACTCGGTACCAAACACTGGTGGAAGAACACCGGCACGCAGCCGGTCAATCTGACCATTGCCGACATCGTCAATGACGCCAAGCCGATGACCATGCAAAAAGGCATGATGTAAGACCCTGTCCTTTGCGCCGTGCGGCGCAAAGGACGAAACACCGGGCGATGCAGCACCGCCCGGTGTGATCCTCCACGCAACTGACCCCATTCATCCATCCAACGCGGCACAACCAGGATCCATTCCATGGCACGCACTGCTTCGATTTCCAGCGCCAACTCCTCTGCTTCCGCAGGCTCCTGCGCGGCCACTGCCAACCTTCCCGGTCAGGTCGTGCTCGTATTGCAAGGAGGCGGCGCCTTGGGCGCCTACCAGGTAGGCGTGTATCAAGCGCTGCACGAAGCGGGCATCGAGCCCGAATGGGTGATCGGCACGTCGATCGGCGCGATCAACGGCGCACTGATTGCCGGCAACCAGCCTGCCGACCGCCTCGACCGGCTGCAGGATTTCTGGAACCTGATTGAGCAGCGCGCACCGCTGTCGTTCTCCGCCCTGCCCGGCCTGTATCTCGACTGGCTCGGCAGCGGCAGCCTGCTCAGCAACCTCGGCACCGTCACGCGTGGCATACCGTCCTTCTTCGAACCCAATCTCGCCGCGCTGCGTGGCGCGCGTGCCAGTGTTGGCGTAGAAGAAGCGTCGTACTACACGACGGCGCCCTTGCGCGAGACGCTGGGCGAGCTGGTCGATTTTGATTGCCTGCAATCGCATCAAACTCGCCTCACGGTGGGCGCGGTCAACGCCTGCAGCGGCAAGATGCGCTACTTCGACAGCCGCGACGAGACGTTGAGCGCCGATCACATCATGGCGTCCGGCGCGCTGCCACCGGCCTTCCCCGCCGTGCGGATTGACGGCGAGCCCTATTGGGACGGCGGCATTTATTCGAACACGCCGATTGAAGCGGTGCTCGACGACAAACCGCGCCGCAATTCACTGATCTTCGCCGTCAACATGTGGCATCAGGACGGGCCGGAGCCTGAATCGATCTGGCAGGTGATGAACCGCCAGAAAGACATCCAGTTCGCCAGCCGTGCCGACAGCCACATCGCCCGCCAAAAGCAGATTCACCGCCTGCGTCACATCATTCAGGAACTGACCGATGAACTACCGGCGGCGCGTCGCGCCAGCGCCAAGGTCAAGGCGCTGGCGGCCTGGGGTTGCCGTACCACGATGCACGTGGCCCACCTGATCGCGCCGCGTCTCGATGGCGAGGACAACACCAAAGACATCGACTTCAGCCCGGCGGGCGTGACTGCACGGCGCGAGGCCGGGTACGCTGATACGCTGCGCATGATCGAGCGTGCGCCCTGGCAAGAGCCGTGCGACCCGATTGAAGGCGTCGTAGAGTACCGCTAAAGCTGAAGGGAGTACCGCTAAAGCTGGCGGGACTACCTACCGCAGGAGCTGATGGTCGCCGGTCACACATCGCTGAAGCCGGCGACCGTCGATCACACCGATCACACAAATGAGGCAGGTCTTTTGGAATTGGCATTGAGCAGCGCAGCGTTTTGGGTGTCGATGGCCGCTGCCGCCGTCATGGGTTTTGCGATTCAGCGTGGTGCTACCTGCACAGTCGCCGCCGTCGATGAAGTGCTGACCCAGCACAAGACCGCGCGCTTGCTTGCCTTGATCGAAGCGGCGGTGTGGGTGGCGTCCGGTCTCGCACTTGCCTATCAATTGGGCTGGCTCAAACACGCGCCTACCGGGTTCGCTTTGACCGGGTGGACCGTAGCCGGTGCCGTACTGTTGGGCTTGGGCGCCTTTGTCAACCGCGCCTGCGTGTTCGGCGCGATTGCGCGCCTTGGCTCGGGCGAGTGGGCCTACCTGTTGACGCCCTTGGGGTTTTACGCCGGTTGCGTGAGCGTGCCATTGCTGTTCGCACCACCCGCGCCGCAGGCATTGGCCGCCGGCTCACTGGTGTTTGATCCTTCCAGCGGTGTGCTCTGGGGATTGCTGGCGGGGTTGGCGACATTGCTGGTGGTGCGCGGCGCAATGGCGTGGCGCAAGCGTACGCCGCGTCTGTGGTCACCACGCACCGCCACCATCGTCATCGGCGTGATGTTTGTGGTCACGCTTGTGCTCGCTGGTGGCACCTGGGGCTATACCGACTTGCTCGCCGACCTCGCGCGCAACCCCGCGCCGCGCATGACCGGCAATGTCGCTGCCCGCACCGGACTCGCGCTCGCCCTGTTGTGCGGCGCGTTAATTGGCGGCTGGCAGGCGGGCTTGTGGCGGCCGGTGCGCGTATCGGGCAGCGCGCTGCTGCGCTGCTTTAGCGGCGGCCTCTTGATGGGCTGGGGCAGTTTGTTGATTCCGGGCAGCAACGATGGGCTGATCCTGATCGGGATGCCCTTGCTGTGGCCCTATGCGTGGGTGGCATTTGCCGTGATGTGCTTGACAATCGCGGCAGCCCTGCGGGCGCTCAGGCCTCAGGCGCCGGCGGCTTCTTGACAATCTCGACGCGCTTGCCGCGCGCACGATTCCACAACCAGATCACGTAACCCGACAGTCCGTAAGCACAGAACAGAATGAACAGCGCCCACGGCGGATTGAGCGCCACCGCCGCGTAGCCCGCCAGTACCAGCGCCGGCAGCACAACGAACGGCACCGAACGCCGTGCGTTGAATTCCTTGAAGCTGTAGAAGGGCAAGTTGGTGACCATGGTCACACCGGCGAATACCGTGATGCCCCACGCCACCCAAGCCACCAGACGCACGTTTTGTTCGGTCTCGGGCATGCCGGTATCGACCATCACCCAGATGAAGCCCGCCACCAGGGCGGCGGCGGCCGGGCTGGGGATGCCCTGAAAGTAGCGCTTGTCGACGATACCGATGTTGGTATTGAAGCGCGCGAGACGCATCGCCGCACCGGCGCAGTAGATGAAGGCCGCAACCCAGCCGGCGCGACCGAGGTCCTTGAGCGCCCACTCGTACATGATCAGCGCGGGCGCCGCA
>JANPAR010000327.1:0-8032 GCA_031430015.1 Burkholderiales bacterium | reverse complement strand
AGGCGCGCACGCGCACCGGATCAGAGCGCCGGAAATCAATCAGCGCGCCGCCAACCGAAAACGGGTTGAACGGAATAAGGTTGAATTTGCACGGCACATCGCGCGTGAGCGCCAGCAGTTCACGCGCCTGCGCGGGAGCGTCGTTGACGCCGTCGAGCATGATGTATTCGAAGGTCACGAAATCGCGCGGCGCTTTTTCCAGATAGCGCATGCAGGCCGCCATCAATTCGCGCAAGGGATACTTTCGGTTCAACGGCACCAGGGCATCGCGCAGCTTGTCGTTCGGCGCATGCAGCGACACTGCCAGTGCCACCGGGCAGGCGTCGCGCAAGCGGTCCATCATCGGCACCACGCCCGAGGTGGATAGCGTGACGCGGCGGCGCGACAGGCCATAAGCGTGATCGTCCAGCATCAGCTTGAGCGCCGGGACCACATGGTCGATGTTGAGCAGCGGCTCGCCCATGCCCATCAGCACGACGTTGGTCACCGGCCGCTCGCCGGGATGGCAGTAGCCTTTGGCACCGTGCCCGTCTACTGCCAACAGACGGTTCGCCAGCCAAAGCTGACCGATGATTTCGGCCACGGTGAGGTTGCGCGAAAACCCTTGCTTGCCGGTCGAGCAAAACGCGCAATCAACCGCGCAGCCCGCTTGCGTGGAAATGCACAAGGTGCCACGGTCATCCTCAGGGATGAATACTGCCTCAATCGCATTGCCCAGGCCCACATCGAGCAGCCATTTGCGCGTGCCGTCACGCGCTACATGGTCGCTGATGACGTTTGGCGCGCGTATCTCGGCCTCTGAGACGAGTTTGGCGCGCAGGCTCTTCGCGACATCGGTCATGTCGGCGAAGTCGCTCACAAAGCGCTGGTGCATCCAGTGCGACACCTGCCGCGCGCGAAACGGTTTCTCACCGCGCGTGGCGAACCACGCGGCGAGACCGTCGGCATCGAAATCAAGCAGGTTGGTAGTCACGAGGGATGGACGTCTAGCGCGAGTAAACGTTCAGCGCCGGGAAGAAATAGGCGATCTCGACCTTGGCGGTTTCCGCTGCGTCCGAGCCATGCACGGCGTTGGCATCGATGCTGTCAGCGAAGTCTGCGCGAATGGTGCCGGCAGCCGCCTTTTTCGGATCGGTTGCGCCCATCAGGTCGCGGTTTTTCAGAATCGCGCCCTCGCCTTCGAGCGCCTGCACCATCACCGGGCCGGAGATCATGAATCCGACCAGATCCTTGAAAAAAGGGCGCTCTTTGTGGACAGCGTAAAAGCCTTCGGCATCGGCCTGCGACAGGTGGATCATGCGCGCGGCAATCACTTTCAGGCCTGCATCTTCGAAGCGCTGGTAAATTTTGCCGATGACGTTCTTGGCGACCGCGTCGGGCTTGATGATCGAAAGAGTGCGCTCGAGTGCCATAACTGAAAAACTCCAAATAAATTAAGGTTTTGTGACGAAAAACTCAACCCAAAATTATAGCAAATACCCCCAGGCTGCGCGGGCTGGCGCTGCAAAAAGTCGGTGAAAAAGGCGGCTCAGCGCGCCATGTCACAACGCAGTTCGCAGAACGCGCGGCGCAAACCTTGTTGCTGCCGGTTGACCGCTTGACCGGGGCGTGCGCGGTGCGAAAAAGTGCGGCGGCTAAGCGAAGACCAGCAAGCCTTTTTTGCGCAGCACCGTTCGTCCGTCGTGCTCCCATGTCAGCCGGGTGTCATTGCTGCTTTGCCGTAGAGCGCGCACCAGTGCATGCAGGCGCGCCTCTGAGGGCGCACGCAGCTGTTGGCGCTCAATCCAGCGGCGCAGCAGGTTGGCCAGCCGCACATCATCAAGCGCCTTTAGCGTGGTGACATCGAGCGCACCGGCACGCTGCGAGTCAGCAAGGTCGATATCGCCGAGAGCGTCGGCCAACTGGGCGGCAGCAGCGAGATGCCGCGCCGTGCGCGCCAGTGCCATGACGGGCTGACCGAAACCGCGCGCCAGCAGCGGCATGACTTCAGCCCGCACGAAGTTGCGGCGGATGCGCAGGTCTAGATTGCTCTCGTCTTCAATCCAGGCAAGCTGGTGAAAACGCGCATAGGCTTCCAGCTCGTTACGGGTGCATTGAAGCAGCGGACGCCACAGCAGTGCGCTGCGCAAACCCTTGGTGGGAGAGGTTCTCAGGGCCGGCATGGCCGCCAAGCCTTTGGGGCCGGCACCGCGCAACAGTTGCAACAGCACCGTCTCGGCCTGGTCGTCGGCGTGGTGGGCGAGCGCGACGACGTCTGCACCGGGTACCACCAACAACTGATAGCGCACCCGCCGGGCTTCCGCTTCCAGACTGGTGCGTGGCGTGCGATCAACGACGGCGCGGCGCGCACTGAACGGCACGCCCAGCGCGCGGCACTGTGCACGGCAGTGCCGTACCCAATCATCAGCGTGTGGACTCAATCCGTGATGTACATGCAGAGCTGAGAGCGTGCCAGCGGATGGCAAAGGACGTGCGCCCCCAGCGACCACCGCCAGCACATGCAACAGGACCGTTGAGTCGAGCCCACCGGAATAGGCCACGCGGATGCGCGCGGCGCGCGCCACGTTGATCTGGGGCTGTACAGTCTCCCAACTTGCACAAATAAGACGCGCCAGTCTGTCCGTCACCAGCGCGCCAGCGTCATCAGAGAGGTCAGACAGCTTGTTCCTCAAACTTGCCATAGTGCATGAAGCGTTGGTAGCGCGTCTCGAGCAGCTTGGCGAGCGGCGCGTCAGCGGCTTGGCGCAAGGATTCGGCCAAACTTTTCTTGAGCGCCACAAACATGCTGGCAGGATCGCGATGCGCACCGCCCGCCGGCTCCGGGATGATCTTGTCGATCAAGCCGAGCGACTTGAGGCGTTGTGCGGTAATGCCGAGAGTCTCGGCCGCATCGGGCGCACGCTCCGCACTTTTCCACAAAATGGACGCGCAACCTTCCGGTGAAATCACCGAATACGTTGAGTATTGCAGCATCAGCACTACATCGCCCATCGCGATTGCCAAGGCACCGCCGGAGCCGCCTTCACCGATCACGGTGGTAAAAATAGGCGTGCGCAATTCCGCCATCGCGTACAAATTGTGTCCAATGGCTTCGGACTGCCCACGCTCTTCCGCACCGATGCCAGGGTAGGCACCCGGAGTATCGACGAAGGTGAATAGTGGCAATTCAAATTTTTCGGCCGTGCGCATCAGCTTGAGTGCCTTGCGGTAACCCTCTGGCCGCGGCATGCCGAAATTGCGGTGGCCACGCTCTTTCACATCGCGCCCCTTCTGGTGCCCGAGCACCATGCAGGCGCGCCCATTGAAGCGCGCGAGGCCACCCACGATGGAGGGATCATCCGCATACGAGCGGTCACCGTGCAGCTCTTGAAAATCGCTGAACATGGCGCCGATGTAGTCGAGCGTGTAGGGGCGTTGCGGATGACGCGCCACTTGCGACACTTGCCAGGGCGTGAGCTTGGCGTAAATATCCTTGGTCAGCGACTGGCTCTTCTTTGTGAGCCGGTCGATCTCTTCCGAAATATCGACCGCCGAATCGTCCTGCACATAGCGCAGCTCCTCGATCTTGGCTTCGAGTTCGGCAACCGGCTGTTCGAAATCGAGAAATGTGGTTTTAGTCATGGTGCTGGCTCGCAAAACGGAGATCAGTATTCCACCGGCAACGGGTCGAGGCTGCGCCACATGTACCAGGTGCCGACCGAACGCCACGGTGCCCAATTGTCACCGACCTCGCGCAGTTCGCTCAGCGTCAGCTTGTCACCCGAAAAATAATGCTGGCTGACCGCATTGCGCAGCCCGATATCGTCGACCGGAAAAATGTCGGGGCGCATCAGGTTGAACATCAAAAACATTTCCGCCGTCCAGCGGCCGATGCCGCGAATGCGGGTAAGCGCCGTGATGACAGTTTCATCGTCCAGCTTGAGCCAATCGGCGGTGCGATCACCGCCCTGTTTGAAATGAGCGGCCAGATCGAGAATGTATTCGGCCTTGCGCTGCGACAGACCGCAGCCGCGCAGGCGCTCGACTTTGGCCCGTGCGAGCTTTGCGGGAGTGAACTCGGGGTGGGCTTCCACTAGCCGGTTCCACACCGCCTGCGCCGCTGCGACGGAAATCTGCTGCCCCACAATCGAACGCGCGAGGGTTGCAAACGGATCACCGCGCGAGGTAAGACTGACGCCTTCGTATTGCGGAATCAAGCGGCGCAGCACACGGTCGCATTTCATCAACTCGCGCTTCGCTTCATCCCAATACGCCGGAAATGCGATGCGTTGCGCAGCGGGCTTCGCTACTGCCAAATGTAGCGGTTGCGAATTCTCCGATGCCGAATGCGCCGGGTCTAACTTGGTCTTGGCGGCCTTCGATTCCAGCACACGCGCAGTCTTCGGAGCCACTGCGGCACCGGCAACACCGCGCTTTGCGCGCGGTTTGACCAGTCCGCTGGCCGCTGTAGCGAGGCGTTCTCCTGCGCCGGCAAAAGTCGTCATGCTGGCTGGGCCATCGGCAAATTGACCAGCAAGTTTTGTGGTTTCAGGCGCACTTCGTCGTTTTCGTCCATCGTAAGCGCCAGATACACCGGCATTCCCTGCGCGTCGCTGCGTACACTGGCTGGCTCGACAAAACGCAACTCCATCATAGCGAGAATGCGCCGCGAACGCTCGTAGTCGAGCGTAGTGCCACTATAAAGATCATTGAACATCGCAGTCGCATCACGATCCAGCCCGCAATACCACTTGAGACGGGCGTTGTCGATCGAACGCACCGGCTTGATCAGCACCGGCGTGGCAAAAAAGTGGGCAATCCACATTTCGAGCACGCGGCAAAGCGCGCCAAGCCCTTCGCGCCCGAAATTGATCTGCAGCGCGGTGTCATGCCGTTCATCGCGCGCCCAATAGAGCGCTGCGTTATCGGTCTGCAGCACATCCAGATCCACCGTCTTGAGAGCGGTTTTCGCTTCGGTGATCAAACGCCCAATGCTGCCGAACTGGCTGCCGTCACGCACGCGCACGGCATGCTGATCCACCGTTTCGAGATCGGCCAGCACGATGCGGCCGTCCTGCACATGCGCGCGCTGCTCGCGAAACAGCAGTTCACCCGCTCTGGCGAGCAGAGGCTCTTCGCAGCCATCGAGCACATTGCGCACAATCACCTGCGCCATCTGGTCTACAAACATGGGCGGCAAGCCACTTGCCGAAAACTCGCGTGCCCTGCCATCGGGCGCGCGGAACAAGGCCATGTAGCAGCCCTCTACGCTGCCGGCGGCGAGCAAGCGGTCACGCAGATTGAGCACGATCCGGTAGCTCTCGCGCGTATCGGCATCGGACAGCGCATTGAGGTCCTCAGCGGTGACCGTGCTGCGCGGCCGGTCCATCATGCGCGCGAACAATGCCCGCTCGTGATTGCAGGATTCTGCCACCGGCGCCACTTCCGGACGGGCAAAGTAAGCGCGCAAAAAATCGTCGGTGGTGCCCAGTTTGCCGTCTGCGTTGCGCTCTAGCAAATGAAAACCGGAGTGGCGCCAAAAGTCGGGCATGGATTGTGGCCAACACGGGAGAGTTGCGGGGCGCGGTATAGTAGCGCAACAAGGGGGAAAGGTCGTCAATGGTTTATGAATTTGCCAGCGCCGAGCACATCGGAGACCGCAAGGAACAGCAGGATCGGGTAGTCGTGATGTCGCACCCGCGTGATGCCAATTTCGTGCTCGCGGTGGTGGCCGACGGCATGGGAGGTCACACCGGTGGTGCGCTCGCCTCGCAAGCCGTGGTCGATGCCATCGAGCCGGTGTTTGCCGGTTGTGACCCGGCAGCGGGAGCGCCACAAGACTGGCTTGGTCGCATGGTGCAGGCTGCGCACGAGCGCGTTGCGCGTGCAGGCCAAGGCTTCAATCGTGATCCGCGCTCAACCTGCGTACTGGCACTGGCGCAATCGGGCCGCATCGATTGGGCGCATTGTGGTGACAGCCGTCTGTATCTGATGCGCGAAAACGAATTTGTCAGCCGCACCGAAGATCACTCTTTGGTGGAGGTGCTCCAGCAGCAGGGGAAAATTACGGAAGCCGAGGCCTTGGTGCATCCCGAGCGCAGCAAGCTGTTCACCAGTTTGGGCGGGCCTGAAGCACCGCAGGTCGCCGTTGGCGGGATTGCCGACACCAAGCTGCGCGACACCATCCTGCTCTGTTCGGACGGCCTATGGGCCTATTTTCGCCCCCAGGAAATTGCCGATCTCACTAGCTATCGAGACCTTACTTCTGCCTGCGACCGCCTCATCGGCCTGGCACGCCGGCGGGCTGGCGGCAATGGCGACAATTTGTCCATCGCGATGATCCGATTGCCCGGCCCCGCAAACAAGCCGGGCCTGCTGAGTACCTGGTTTGGCGCGCGCATCGTCGTTCCGTCACCGATGGAGGATGCGCGCCGCTTCGTCATCAAGTATCTGCGCGCTGTGATGGGACCGGCTGCGGACGAACTGTGCGGCCAGATCGAATCGTGCAAGACTGCGAAGGATTTTGCGGCACGGTTGCCGCGTTGCGCAAAAGTGGTCGAAGGACTCGGTGGTGAAGCCAAAGCCACTCTATTTACGCAGCGTGCCCTTGGGCTGCTGGAGGAAACATGACTAAGCGTCCCGTTGTAGACCTGGCCGCAGAAGCGCCGAATAGTGTTGATCCGTCGTTCAGCCGCATCCAAAGAGCGGCAGAGCTGCTCAACATTAAAAAATTTGGTGCAGGTGGCGCGCCTGCCTTGCCGGCGACGGGACCGCTAGCAGTGCCCAAAGCAGACCACACGGTAGCGCACCCGCAAGCGCAAGCGGCGGCGCGGACCGCGCAGGCATCACTACCGAGCGACTATGCCGATCTCAAGCGTCAGGCGCTCATGAAGGCGCAGTCACAGATGCCTGCGGAGTCGCGCCTGGCCCTGACTGCGGGAACGCGGCTGCAGGAATACAAGATCGAATGGACACTCGGCATAGGCGGTTTTGGCGTGACCTATCTCGCAACCGACACCAATCTCGAAATGCAGGTGGCGATCAAGGAATATTTTCCCGCTGATCTCGTGATGCGTGAAACCGATGGATCGGTGCGCGTCAAGCAGTCCGAAGATGAATCCGCGTTTCTCGAAGGACGCGACAAGTTCCTGCTCGAATCACGCACATTGGCCAAGTTCAATCATCCCAACGTGGTCAAGGTCTCGCGCTTTTTTGAAATGCACCACACCGCCTACATGGTGATGAGTTACGAATCCGGCGCATCGTTCAAGGAGTGGCTGTCGCGCAAGGGCAAGATCGACGAGACGCAACTGCTCAAGATGTTTATGCCATTGCTCGACGGCCTCGACGTGGTTCACAAGACCGGCTTCCTGCATCGCGACATCAAGCCCGCGAATATCTTTGTTCGCCAGGACGACAGCATGGTGTTGCTCGATTTCGGCGCCGCGCGTCACGCCATCGGCACCAAGAGCCGTTCGTTGACGACCATCGTCACACCGGGTTATGCGCCGTTTGAGCAATACCACTCACATGGCAAGCAAGGGCCGTGGACCGATCTTTACGCCCTGGGCGGCGTGCTTTACTGGACGGTAACGGGCGCCAAGCCGATTGAGGCGCCCGCGCGCATCAAGGCTGACAGTATGGCACCCGCTTCAAAGCTTGCGGCGGGCAAATTCAATCCCTCAGTCCTAGCCGCAATTGACTGGGCATTGCTGCCCGACGAAAACAAGCGCCCCAAATCAGTCGATGAATTCAAGCGTGGATTGACATCGGCGGAGCCGATGCCATTGCCCGTCTCAGCAAGAGCTGCAGCCCCGGTTACCAAGACTTTGAAGGTGGAGAGCAACAAACCCGCACCAGCACCGTCAGGCGACAAAAAGGCTTGGTGGAAGATCGGTAAATAGGAACGTTCTATACATAGCGTCATAAGTAATGTCGTATATTTTTGATACACTTCAGAGATCGCCAAGCTTGATGGGAAGTCTCGTCATGAAGAAATTGGAAATCAGTGACATTGAGGTAATGGGCGTTGCCATACGACAAGAGATCGCGC
>JANPAR010000326.1:0-17494 GCA_031430015.1 Burkholderiales bacterium | reverse complement strand
AGACTTGTTCATGGTGGTTGAGCTTTCTTGGTTTCAGGTTGAGGATGTCAAGAACCCGCATTCTGGGCCCTCGA
Organism: Burkholderiales bacterium; assembly: GCA_031430015.1. Classification (GTDB taxonomy): domain Bacteria; phylum Pseudomonadota; class Gammaproteobacteria; order Burkholderiales; family JAEUOS01; genus CANJDH01. The sequence continues at coordinate 17,420 of JANPAR010000326.1, read as the reverse complement.
CTGCTTCAACCACCAACTCAACCTTCAACTACGCGCGGGACATCGCCTGGTGGCCGGCGTGCGCCAGTCGTGGGCCAATCAAAATCGCAAGGCGATGACCGGCTTCATCAAGGCGTATGTCGAGGGCGTCGATTGGCTCTATGACCCGGCCAATCGTGATGCCGCGATTGCCATCTTCCTGAAAAATCTGCCGCAAGCGGGGCAGCAGGGCGCGGAGGCGTCGTATCGCATCTTGCTCAATCCGAACGAAGGCTTCCAGAAGAAGGGGCTGATCGATCTCGAAGGCGTGCGCACTGCGCTTGAACTGCGCACCAAGTGGTCGGAGTCGAAAAAGGTGCTGACCGACCCGGCCAAGTACTACGACGGCAGTTTTTATCGCGAGGCCATGGGGCGTTAGCCCGGTGGATGGATCACATGGAGCAATCATCATGAAATTCAAATTCCACCATCTCAACCTGTGTACCGATGGCTTGCCCAAGCTGACCAAGTTTTATCAAACCTTGTTTGATCTCGGCACCATCCGGGACGAAGAGCACACGCGCGTCAATGCAGACAGTGACCGCTCAGGCTACAACGGCAAGGTCGATTTTTTGACCGATGGCGCGATCGAGTTTCATTGGGCCGAGCGCGACGTGGACACCGGATTCAAGATGAAGCAGTTTGTCAACCCGATGTCACGTGGCCATTTTTGTTTTCGCACCGATGACATCAAGGGCTTCATGCGCAAGTGCGATGAGCTTGGCATCCGTTATTCCGACTACGGCAAGTGGGCGATTGCCGGGTGGCATCAGGTGTTTCTGCAAGACCCGGACGGCAATGTCGTTGAAGTGCATCAGCCGAACATGTTCTGAGCAGCCGCGAGCAACGCTTACCTGTCATCCACAACCGAGACTTCCGCTGGAGTCTGGCAGTGTGACCCACACGACTGTCACCGCCGGGCAGGGCAGATCAGCCCGGACGCGCAGGCGGATGCATCGCGTTCGCCTCGCGCGCTTTCTTCAGCTCGGCGTCGCGCTCCCACATACGCTCTATCGCGGCAATCTTCTCTTCCCAGGTCTTCGACTGCGCGTGCTTGCGCCAGGCAGCCTTGGCCTGGGCCACATGCTGCTCGAAAAAAGCCGGATCAAGTGTATCGACGGGCATGCGTGCCATCACGCGACGGCGAACGGGTTCGCATCCAATCACCACGCGGTGCCCGGTGACATCAGCCGTGCGCTGCAGCGTTGAAAGCGTGATCGACGTGTTGTCTGGATCAAGGAGGCGGCGTACTTGGGTTCGGCTGGTGCGCATTTTTGCCGCAAGATCAACCTGCATCAGACCCGCGCCCTCCAGCAGGGAAACCATCACTTTCTTTATGGCACGCGCTTCCACTTCTGCAGCAATACCATCTTCGCGCAAAAATTTATCAAAGTCTTGCCCGACGAATTCCGGCTTGAGTGGCTTAGCTGGCCTCGCTATCTTGGTCATTTTTCCTCATTGCCACATGCTTGCGCCACGCCGCCCTGGTCCAGGTACATGCTGCTTGAAAAAGCCGGATCAAGTATATCGACGGCCATGCGTGTTCATGCGCTATGGCGCTATGCCAATCACCACCAGAGGCACTGAAGGCACACCGCGTCCGTTGCGGATCACGTTGTACAGCTCGCCCTCGTAGTAACCCGGTCCCGATGACATGTGATGCTGCAACGATTTCATCGGCAGTATCTCGACGCCCACGTCAATTTGATCGCGCACGTAGAAGGCGAGATGTTTGACAAACAGGTCATACGCGACGAACGCATATTTGCCGAACTGCACTTCGATGGCCACGCGATCTTTCACAAAATCGGTTTGGTTGTAACTCATGATCGGCGTGAGCCCCGCCTTTTCGATCTCGCTCTTCTGTTCATCCGCTGATTGCGCGACAGTGCGGCGAATCAGTCTTTCGTCATCTGTGACCCAGTAAGTGACACGGCTCTCCTCCCAGTCACGCGCCTTGAGCAACTCATCGAACCGCGCATTCATGTCGATGGGGCTGTATTTCAACTGCCCTTTCATGCGCGATTCCTGGCTCACCTTTGTGCGGCATGCCTCGGCATCGACCGATTTGATGACCGCTTGAATCTCGGCCCACAGCTTCTTCTTGTGAACGAGCAAATATTCCAGCCCGTTGAGATGCGAATAGGTTTTGACGATCTTCATTTTCTGCCTGCGTATGCCATACGCTCCTGGAGTAGCCGGTATTGCTTGGGCTGATTGACCGGATCGGGCGGCGGATACGGGGGGTTCCACGGATTGCGCGTCAAACTATTGCCCGCCTTGCTGGGGTCGTAGACCGGCGTATTCATCGGTCTCACCGGCAGGGTGCCATCCATCGCTTGGGCGATTCTTTCGCGTGCGATCTTGATGTATTCGGGCATTTTCTCAGCCCCACAGCCGCGGCGCCCCTGCCTCACCGCCGCAGCTACCGCAGTACCTACGCCGGCGAACGGGTCCAGCACCAGATCATCCGGCTCGGTCATCGACAGTATCAAGCGGTCAACCAGTTCGACTGGAAACTGGCATGGGTGCAAGGTCTTTTCGACGTGATTGTTTTTCACGTTCGGAAAAATCCAAACGTCTCCTGGATTCTTTCCCAGTGGATTGCCAGAAAACTGGCCGGCCTTGGGCCCTTTGAAATATTTCTTTCCGGGGTATTTCTGAGGCACCCGAATCGGATCAAGACTAAACGTGTAGTCGTCGGTTTTGGTAAACCACAGAATGGTTTCGTGTCTGCCCGAGAGGCGATTCGAGCAATGCAATCCATGCTCGAAGTGCCAGATGATCCGATTGCGCAATTTCAAACCGTGCTTCGCGAAAGCCGGGAAAAGCGCGATGTCGAGAGGAATAATCTCGCCGTTGGATACGTAGTTGCCGACCTGCCAGCACATGCTTCCTTTGGACGACAACACGCGCACGCACTCATCAATGATCGTGGTCTGCCAAGCCAGATATTTCTCGAAGTCGCCGCGTTTTTCGTATTTCTTGCCCAAATTGTAGGGCGGCGAGGTGACGATCAATTGCGCGGCGCCGTCTGGCATGTTGCTTAGAAGCTCCAGGCAGTCGCCCGCATACAAGGTGGCAGACGCTGACTCCGCGTAGGCATTGGCAATACCCGTGTCGTCGCGAGTCGATGATGGATGCTGCATATCGAGCGTCTTATAGCGTGCCATGCAGCATTTTAGCGCTCGTTACTGGCTGCACTTTTCGTGGCATCCGAAAGAGTTAACCCACAGCCAAATGCCAGTCGCGCCGTGACCTTGACGCAAGGCCAAGTCCGCTCCAGCGTCAATCAAGCTGCTTCCACGACACCAGCTTCACCGCCAGAGCGGTGATCGCCGCCCACGCCACCAGGCCCGCCGCAATGCACATGAACACCATATCCAGCCCCGCACCCCAGTGCACCGCGAGCCAGCCGCCGCCCGCGGCGATGACGAGGCGCGCGGTGCCGGCCAGCACTGGCCAGCCGACGCGGCGCGGGCCTTGCGAGGCGAAGTAGAGCGCGACAGCAATGCCCGCGCACCCGTAGAACGGCCCGACAGTGCGCAGATAGGCCGAGCCGGTGGCATGCACTTTGGCGTCGGTCGTGAACAAGTCCATCCACAACGACGGGGCGATGGCGACGGTGAGGCCAATCGCTGCGGCGATCAGCGCACCCAAACTCGCACCGGCCCACGCAATCTGCTTGGCGCGCTCGTGCTGGCCCGCACCCACGTGCGTGCCGGTAAGCGGCACCAGCGCTGCGCCTACCGCGAACGTGAGTGGCACCATCAACAGTTCAAGGCGCACACCGACGCCGTAGCCGGCCAGCGCATCAACGCCGAAGCGTGCGACCACGCCGGTGAGGATCAGGGCGGAGAGCACGGTTTGAATTGCAGACAGTGACGAGAGCAGCCCGACGCCGAGAATGTCGGCGAAGTGCTTGCGCTGCCACTGCCGGCCGCGCAAACGCAGACGCAATCGGCCCGCGCCGCGCACCAGCACGGTGAGCATGATCAGCATGCCGGCGGCATAGCCGATCACATAGGCCCACGCTGCGCCGGCGATGCCGATGGTTTGCGTCAGCCACGCGGTAAGCGGGATGTGAACCACCGCAGCAGCGCTCATCACGATGGCGGGGAGCAAGGTGTTACCTTGCCCGCGCAGGGCGTTGGCGCAAAAGTTGGCTACCCACACCAGTGGTGCGCCGCAGAACAAGATGACCGAATAAGTCATCGCATAGTTGAACGGCGCGCCTGCGCCGCCGAGCAGGCGATATAGCGGCGGGCCAATCAATAACATCAAACCAGCGAACACGGCACCCAAACCCACGCCCAGCAGCACCGCATGCGCCAGCAGCGACTCGGCACGCTCGTGATCGCCGCCACCGAGCGCACGCGCAATCGACGACGATACGCCGCCACCGACCGCGCCGGCCGAAAGCATTTGCATCATCATCACGAAGGGAAACACGAGGGCCAGACCGGCGAGCGGCTCTGTACCGAGGCGGCCGACATAGTGCGTGTCGGCGATGCTCACTGCGGATTGAAACAACACCAGCACCACGCCCGGCCATGCGAGCCGCCAGACGCTGGAGAGGATCGGCGCACCAAGTAACGGAGACGGGCGCACAGCCTGCCGCGCTGGTGCCGTGGTGCCGGTGTTATCGCTCAATGCACCACACCGGAGAATCGCTCCCACCAAGGGTTGTGGAGGAAAGTGCCTTTTTGACGGCTCCCACTAACGGGTTTCATGCCAGCGGGCTGGCGGCCACGGGTGCAGTGGCCACCCCCCCCGAGAGGGTGGCCGGCGCGGCAGGCCCGGCGGGGGACTTGCCCATCCAGCGCTGCACCATCTTCACTGCACGATCCATGTACAGATAAATTACCGGCGTGAGGTACAGCGTGAGGAACTGCGACACCACCAGCCCGCCGACCACGGCCATGCCCAGCGGCACGCGTGTTTCGCCGCCTTCACCGTAGCCAATCGCCACCGGGAAGATGCCGGCCAGCGCTGCCATTGTCGTCATCATGATCGGACGAAAGCGGATTACGCAGGCTTGATAGATCGCCTCGGCGGCCGGTGTGCCGTCACCGCGCTCTTTTTCAATCGCGAAGTCGATCATCATGATCGCGTTTTTCTTCACGATACCGATCAGCATGATGACGCCGACGAAGGCGTAGAGTGACAGGTCGATCTTGAACAAGTAGAGCGTAAGCAAAGCGCCCATGCCGGCCGAGGGCAGACCCGACAAAATCGTGATCGGATGAATGAAGCTCTCATACAAAATGCCGAGCACGATGTAAATCACCAAAATCGCTACGAGCAACAGTACGCCCATACCCTGCAGCGAATCCTGGAAGGCCTGGGCGCTGCCCTGGAAATAACCGTTCATCGAGGCCGGCATGGCCATTTCGCGTTCGGCAGCACGCACGCGATCGACCGCATCGCCCAGCGCCACCCCTTCGGCGAGGTTGAACGAGATCGTCACTGATGGCAACTGGCCCGAGTGGTTGACGGTGAGCACCTGGTTCTTGCGCGTCACGCGCGCCACGGCATCGAGCGGCACCAGCTTGCCCTGTGATGAACGCACATAAATTTTCGACAGCGCGGCCGGGTCATTCTGAAACTCGGGCGCGACTTCGAGGATCACCTGATACTGCGCCGTGGTGCCGTAAATGGTCGAGACCTGGCGCGTCGAGAACGAGCTGGTCAGCGCTTCCTGCACCTGGCCCACGGTGAGGCCGAGTTGCGGCAGCTTGTCGCGGTCGATGTCGAGCGTGACTGTGGGGCTGTTGTTGAATAGGTTGGACGACACATCCTGCAAGCCCTCGATCTTGCGAAAGCGGGCGAGGAACTTGCCCGACCAGTCGTACAACTCGTCGAGGTCGCTGCCTTGCAAGGTGTATTGATACTGCGCCGAGGTGAGCAGGCCGCCGATGCGGATCGGCGGCGGATTCTGAAACGCGACGCGTATGCCCGGCACGCCCGCCGTTTTGCCGCGCAGGCGCGCGATGATCTCGGCCGGTTTGGCCTTGCGCTCGGTCGAGGGCTTGAGACGCACAAACATCGTGCCGTTGTTCGAAGTGGCACGCGGCCCGCCCGCGCCGACGGTGGAGTTGACGGCGAAGACGTCCGGATCCTGCGCGACAATTTCAGCAATGCGCCCCTGGCGCTCTGACATCGCGGCAAACGAGGTGTCCTGCCCGCCTTCGGTAAAGCCGATGATGAAGCCGGTGTCACCCGCCGGCAAGAACTCTTTCGGCACTTGCGTGTAGAGCCAGGCGGTGGCTCCGAAGGTGACGAGAAACACCACAAACACGACGGCGTGATTGCGCAGCGCCCACTTGAGCGACACGTCGTAGGCTTTGAACATCAGGTCGTAGCCCTTCTCAAACGCATTGAACAGCCAGCCATGCTTCTCGCCCTTGTGCGAGCGCACGAAGCGGCTGCACATCATCGGCGTGAGCGTGAGCGACACGAACGCCGACACCAGAATCGCCGCGCAGATCGTCACCGCAAACTCGTGCAGCAGGCGCCCGACGATGCCACTCATGAACATCACCGGGATGAACACCGCGATCAACGAGAGCGTCATCGAGATGATGGTGAAGCCGATTTCTTTCGAGCCTTTGAGCGCGGCCTCCATCGGCGCCATGCCGTCTTCGATGTGGCGCACGATGTTCTCCAGCATCACGATGGCGTCGTCCACCACAAAGCCCACCGCGAGCGTGAGTGCCAGTAACGAGAGGTTGTCGAGGCTGTAACCCAGGGCGTGCATCAGTGCGAAAGTGCCGATCACCGAAATCGGCAGCGCGATGGACGGAATCAGTGTGGCCGACAGATTGCGCAGGAACAGGAAGATCACCAGCACCACGAGGCAGGCAGCGAGGATCAGCGTGAACTTCACGTCGGCAATCGCGGCGCGGATCGACAGCGTACGGTCGAAAAAGGTATGAATCTCGATCGCGGGCGGCAGCTTGGCCTGGAACGACGGCAGGATGCGCTTGATCGAATCGACCGTTTCAATCGTGTTGGTACCGGGCTGGCGGTAGATCGCCAGCACGATGGCGCGCTTGCCATTGAACCACGAGGCCACGCGCTGGTTCTCGACGCTGTCGACCAGATTGGCCACCGCTTCGAGCTTGAGCGGCGCGCCGTTGCGGTAGACCACCGTGAGGCCGCGATAGGCCGCAGCGGTTTCGAGTTGCCCGTTGGAGCGCACTGCGAGTACCTGACGCGCACCTTCCATGATGCCGGTGGGCTTGTTGACATTACCCTGCGCGATGGCGGCCTGCACTTCATCGAGGCCGACGCCGGCAGCAGCGAGTTTGTTCGGGTCCACCTGCACGCGCACCGCGTACTTTTGCGAGCCGAACACATTGACCTGGGCCACGCCGCTGATGGTCGAAAGACGCTGCGCAAGCTGGGTCTCAGCATACTCGTTGACCACCGACAGCGGCAAGGTGTCGGAGCGCAGCGCCAAAAAGTAGATCGGCGCATCCGCCGGATTGACCTTGCGGAACGAGGGCGGCACCAGCATTTCGGCCGGCATGCGCCGCTGCGCCACCGCGAGCGCCGACTGCACGTCTTGCGCAGCCGAGTCGATGTCGCGCGACAACGCGAACGACAGCGTGATCGAGGTCGTACCCTGGGCGCTCACCGAGTTCATCGCCTCCAGCCCGGCGATGGTCGAGAACTGGCCTTGCAGCGGCGTCGCCACCGCCGCCGCCATCGTCTCCGGCGAGGCCCCCGGCAACTGCGCGGTGACCTGAATGGTGGGGAACTCGACGGCCGGCAATTCGGACACCGGCAAGTTGAGATAGGCGATCACCCCGAACACGACGCAGGCTGCCATCAGCAGCGTGGTCATCACTGGGCGGCGGATACACAATTCAGGCAGATTCATGGCACTCTCACTCTGGCCTCGCGGGCCCTCGCGTTAACACTTAACCCTTTGGCACCGGCGCATCCTTGGGCGCACTGCTGCCAGCCTTGTCACTGCCCGGGCCGCCACCTTTGTCGCCGCCCTTGGCACCGTCGCGGCCGCCTTTGCCACCTTTGTCGCCACCACCACCACCACCGACTGGCGCACGCACTTCATACTTGGCGCCGGGAGTGAGCCGCAACTGGCCGTCGGTGATGACTTTCTCGCCGGGCTTCAAACCTTTCTCGACAATCAGCATTTGTTTGTCGCCGGTGATCACCTGCACCATGCGCAGTTCCACGGTCTGATCGGGCTTGGCGACATAAACGAAATTGCCGTTCGGCCCCGCCTGCATCGCCTCCGCAGGAATCAACAATGCGCCTGGCAACTCACGCACCGTCATCGCCACTTCGACAAACTGGCCGGGCGTGAGTTTCTCGCCGGGGTTGTCGAGCTTGGCCTTCATCTGGATCGTGCCGGTCGCGGGGTCAACCGTGTTGTCGATAAACGCCAACTCGCCGCTGACCACGGCGCTGCCCGCGCCGGGCGGGCGCGCTTCAACTTTAAGCTTGCCCGAGGTACTGTCGCGGCTGATGTCCTTCAACTGGCTCTCGGGCAGCGAGAACGTGACATAGAGCGGGTTGATCTGGTTGATCACCACCAGCGGCGTGTCGCTCGCCTTCACGCTGCCGCCGGGGAAAGCCAGCACTGCGCCGGCAATGCCGTTCATTGGCGCAACGATGGTCGTGTACGACAGATTGACCCTGGCCAAATCAATCGCGGCAAGATCCGCGTTCACCGTTGCATCCATTGTCTGCACGGTTGCCTTAAAACCGTCAAGCGTCGCGCTCGAAATAAAACCCTTGGCCAGCAGATCAGTTTGCCGCACGAGATCTGCCTTGGCCTTGTCAAGCTGCGCGCGGTCACGTGCGAGATTGGCGTTCATTTGATCAAGCTGTGCGCGCAAGGCGCGGCCATCCAGTGAGACGAGGGTCTGGCCCTTTTTGATTTGCTGGCCGGCCTGGTAATGCACGCCAAGAATCTGGCCATCAATGCGTGAGCGCATGGTGACGGTGGAAAACGCCTCGGTGCGGCCGGCTACATTGACCTTGAGCGGAATGTCGCGCTGCTCGACATTGGCGACCAACACTGGTGCGGGGCGCTGGGCGCCTGGACCGCCAGGGCCGCCTTTGCCCGGTGCGCCCTTGCCATCTCCGCCTTTGCCGTCAGCCTTTGCGCTGCCGCCCTTGGCGCCATCGCCCTTGTCGGCGGCCGCGTTGGCTGCATTTTTCTCGGTCTGCTGATAGTAGTATCCGCCGCCGCCGGCCAGCACCACAAACACCACCGCTGCCACTACGCTCCGACTGCCCATGTGCGCTGCCATCCCTGCAAGATTGAGAAAAGCCCAGGATTGCCCTGAACCCCTCATTATAATGACCCTAAGTAATCAATTGCTCAATTACGGACTGTCGCTTCTCCTCTCGTGCCGCCGCGCAATCACACGCCACGCAAACGCTTCGGCCAGCATTTCCTGACCGATGCCGGCGTGATCGACGCCATCGTTGCCGCGATAGCGCCGCAGCCGGATGACCTGATGGCCGAGATTGGCCCCGGTTTGGGGGCGCTCACACGTCCGGTGTTGCAAAAACTGCGCCACCTTCACGCCGTGGAGATTGACCGCGATGTAACAGCACGCCTGCACAAATTGTTCCCGCCAGCAAAACTCACGATTCACCAAGGTGACGCCCTGGCGTTTGATTTTGCCTCACTATGCGCATCGGCTACGCCAGATCAAGGCCCGGAAACCGTTGGTGGAGGCGGCTCTCAGCCACAGAGTCTGGCACGGCCCCGGCGCAGCCTGCGCGTCATCGGCAACCTGCCGTACAACATCTCGACACCGCTGCTGTTTCACCTCGCCACGTTTGCGGAGCGGATCATCGACTGCCACTTCATGCTGCAAAAGGAAGTCGTCGAGCGCATGGTGGCGGCACCCGGCGGCAAGGAATACGGGCGCCTCTCGGTCGCGCTGCAATACCGCTTCACGATGGAGTCCGTACTCGATGTGCCGCCCGATGCGTTCGAGCCGCCTCCCAAGGTGGACTCGGCGGTGGTGCGCATGATCCCGAAGCCACAGAGCGAGCGCACCGCGCACGATGATACGCTGTTCGCCGAATTGGTCACGCAAGCTTTCAGCCAGCGTCGCAAGACCCTGCGCAATACGCTCAAGGGGCGCGTCAGTGATGCGCAGTTTGCCGCTGCGGGCATCGACCCCGGTGCGCGCGCCGAAGAAGTGGACCTTGCGCGTTTTGTGGCGCTGGCGAATCTGCCCGCGCAAAGCGGACGCGCGTAAGGCGCGCTGCCCAGCGCGTTGGTGATTCGCTGCGGGTCAATGCCCCTGAATCAACTCAATCTTGTAACCATCCGGGTCGGTGACAAACGCAATCACGGTAGTGCCGCCCTTGACCGGCCCCGCCTCGCGCGTGACATTGCCGCCGGCCGCCTTGATCGCATCGCAAGTCTTGTAGCAGTCGTCCACGGCGAGGGCGACATGGCCGAAGGCGCTGCCCATGTCGTACTTGTCGGTGCCGTAGTTGTAGGTCAGTTCAATCACGGCAGTCTTGTCTTCGGTGTCATAGCCGACGAAGGCGAGTGAATATTTCTGATCGGGGCGGTCAGTCTCGCGCAGCAATTTCATGCCCATCACGCGGGTGTAGAAATCGACCGAACGTTTCAGGTCACCGACGCGCAGCATGGTGTGGAGCATTCTTGGCATGACTTTCCTTTCGGGTGGAGCGCAAGGCGATTGCGCAGGGTGGCGATGAAGGGCAGCTTTAAATCTCGGGCAGTTCAAACGCGCGCTTGCGGATTTCGGTGCGCGCGCTCTCATAGTCAGGATACAGCTTCGCCACCGCGCCCCAGAAACGCGGGCCGTGATGCATGTGTTTGGTGTGGGCAATTTCGTGGGCCACCACCGAGTCGATCAGGTGCGGCTCGAAATGGATCATGCGCCAGTTGAGCGAAACGCGGTGCGCGCCTTCGCGGTCGCGTGAACACGAACCCCAGCGGCTCTCGGCCTGCGAGATGCGCAGCGCCGGCGTGGCGACACCGTAGCGATCTGCATAGTGCGCCAGCCGCACTGCAAACCAGGTGCGCGCCTCGGCCTTGAGCATCTCGCGCAGTTGCTTGCGCACCACGTTTTCATCATTGGGCGTGGGCACGGTGAGGATCATCGCATCGTCAAACTTCGCCAGCCCGGTGCGGCCAGGCGCGATGCGCAGCGGGCGCGTCACACCCAGCAAGGGCAAGGCTTCACCGGGCATCCAGGCGCGTTTGGCCTGATTTTCGGGACGCTGCCACTCCTTGATATGGGTGAGGACCCAGCGCGCATTGGTCTGGATCAGTCGCTCGATGTCGCTTTGACGCGCTTTGACGGTGGCGCCGACGCGCAAGCCGCGCGTGTCAATTTGCAATGCGAGCGAGCGGCGCCGGCTGGAGCGGCGCACCACGTAATTGACCACCTGCCCGCCAAGGCTGATCTGGCGCGCCTCTTCGGGTAGTTGTCCCGAAGAACTGCTCCTGGAGCCATTCTTGGCGGCATTGCCGGTTTGTTCCGCTGGTTTTGGGCCGATGCCAACAGGACTCCCGGCGCGTGGAGCCTGCGGTGCCGGCGTCTTGGTCCAGAAAAATGGCAGTTCCAGTTGGGGAAGGCCGAACATCACAATCCTCGGGCCGCGGTCACGTACTGATGCGGAAAACGTGCGCGCATCTCGGCCTCGATCCACGCCTCCACTTGCGCCATCTGCTGTTCCGCCGTCATCACACCGGGATGGATCGGCGCGCCAATCGACACTGTGACGATACCCGGTGTTTTGGTCCACTTGCCGCGCGGCCACACATCGCCGGCGTTATGCGCGATCGGCACCACCGGCACGCGCGTCGCCACCGACAGATACGTGCCGCCAATTTTGTAGCGTTTCTTTTGGCCTGGATCGACACGCGTGCCCTCGGGGAATAGCACCATGTTCCAGCCTTCGTGCAACTTCTTGCCGCCCACGCGCGCAACCTGATCGAGCGCGTCTTTGCCTTTGGCGCGGTCAATCGGAATCATGTCGCACAAGGCGATGCCCCAGCCGAAGAACGGCACCCAGTGCAGTTCGCGTTTGTAGACGTAGCACATGTACTGAAACAGGCTGCGAAACAGCAGGGTCTCGTAGCGCGACTGGTGCTTGGCGAGAAAAATCACGCCGCCTTGCTTGACGCGGTCCGGCACATTCTCCAGGCCGATCACACGGTAGTCGATGCCCATGATGTGCTTGGCACCCCACACCGCAATCGTGGTCCAGAACGTGATCAGGAAATAGCGGCGCGGCATGCGCAGCGGAAACGCGAGGCAGGACATCATGCCCCACGGCGCGACCGTGATGAACAGAAAGGCAAGGAACAGCAGGGAGCGCGCGAGGAGCATGGGCGCGAGATCAACCGCGAGGGCTGCGGTGGCCGCCGCAGCCGTTGCAGTTCCTGTGGCCGTTGTGGTTGCTGCGACCGTTGGGGTTGCTACGGCCGCAGCGGTGCAGCGACGTACGCAGTTCAACCACAGTAATGCGCGGCCACGGCCGCCAGATCGTCATACACAGTCACACCCTGCGGCAAACCACCAGCCGCCAGCGTGCGCGGACCTTTACCGGTTTTCACCAACACCAGATCGCAGCCTGCCTCTGCGCCGGCCTGCATATCGCGCACAGCGTCGCCGACGCAGGGCACGCCCTTGATCTCGATATTGAAGCGCCGCGCAATGTCGAGCAGCATGCCCGGCTTGGGCTTGCGGCAAGCGCAGTTGTCATCATCCTTGTGCGGGCAATAAAACACCGCATCGATGCGTCCGCCCGCCTGCGCCACCACCTTGTGCATCTTGTCGTGCATGGCATTGAGCGTCGCCATGTCAAACAGGCCGCGTCCGATGCCACTCTGATTGGTCGCCACTGCGACGCGATAGCCCGCGTGATTGAGACGCGCAATCGCTTCTGCTGCGCCCTTCAGCGGGCGCCACTCGGACGCACTTTTGATGTAAAGATCGGAATCTTCGTTGATGACGCCGTCCCGGTCGAGGATGATGAGCTTCATCGATTAGCGTGCATGCCGGCGGCGTGTCGAGACAAGAGACTGCAAGCTGGCGCGCAGCATCCGAGCAGTATTCATGCGGCATCCACGCATCGTCAACAAAGCTTCCATGCCCGCGCCATCAATGCCCGTGTTTCGCTGCGCCGCCCTTGAGCCGGTACACCGTGCCGCAATAGGGGCAGCTCGCCTCGCCAGTCGTCGCCACATCGAGAAACACTTTGGGGTGCTGGTTCCACAACGCCATGGTCTTGTTCGGGCAAAACGCTGGCAAGTCATGCGCGTCGAGCATGACTGCCGCTGCCGCGTCAGGCGCGGCGTGGGGTGCATCGGCGGAGGCTGCGCTCATCACACTCTCCTATTTCTTTTTGGCTTTGCTGACGGTCTCTTTGCCAGCGGACTTCTTGCTGACTACGCCCTTCGAGGTTCCCTTGGCAGCAGCCTTTTTCGGCGCGTCAAATTTGCCGACCGGCGTGAGCCACTTGGCGTATTTCTTGTTCTTGCCATTGACCGCGTCGAAGAATGCTTTTTGCAACTTGGCCGTCACCGGGCCGCGCTTGCCTGCGCCGATGCTGCGGCCATCAAGCTCGCGGATTGGCGTGACTTCGGCGGCGGTGCCGGTGAAGAAGGCTTCGTCGGCGATGTAGATGTCGTCGCGCGTCATGCGCCGCGCATGCACCTTGAGGCCGAGGTCTTTGGCCAACTCGATGATCGACGCGCGTGTGATGCCGATCAGCGCCGAGCCCATTTCCGGCTCGATCAGCATGCCGTCTTTGACGATGAACAAATTCTCGCCCGCACCTTCGGCAACGAAACCATCCACGTCGAGCAGCAGCGCTTCGTCGTAACCATGCGACACGGCTTCACGGTTGGCAAGAATCGAATTGGCGTAGGTGCCGGAGAATTTCGCGCGCGGCATGTTGACGTTGACGTGATGACGCGTATAGCTCGAGGTCTTGACACGGATGCCTTTTTCGATGGCTTCTTCGCCGAGATAGGCGCCCCAGGGCCAGGCGGCAATCGCCACATGCACGGTCGCGCCGACTGGGGAGACACCCATTTTTTCCGAGCCGTAAAACGCCAGCGGGCGCAGATAGCACGATTCAAGTTTGTTGATGCGCACCACTTCTTTTTGCGCGGCCATCAATTCGTCTTTGCTGAACGGCAAATCCATCATGTAAATCTTGGACGAATTCATCCAGCGCTGGGTGTGCTCCTGCAAACGGAAAATCTGCGTGCCGGCAGAAGTGTTGTAGGCGCGCACGCCCTCGAAGGTGGCCAGACCATAGTGCAGCGAGTGGGTCAGCACATGGGTGGTGGCTTCGCGCCAGGGCACTATCTTGCCGTCAAACCAGATAAAACCATCGCGGTCAGCCATCGACATCTTGAACTCTCCGAAAGAAATTGCGCGATTCGTTGCAGGCGATGCAGCCGGGCAACTCAAATGCGCGTGCAGTGCTGTGGGTGAAGCGTAATTTTAGCGGAATCGCCCCTCTATAATCTTTTCATCTTATGGATCAACCGCTCGATTCCGTCTACGCCGCCTGTCCCAAATGCGGCCACGCGCCGCTGCCGGCAGAGCAAGCGTTTCCGGCGGCGTGCCCGGCGTGTGGCGTGGTGCTGGCCAAGGTCCGGGCGCTGGCGGCACGCAAGGACTTTGACATCGCGCAGCAGCTGGCCGCGCCGGCCGGTGAAACCACAGCAGAGTCACTCACCGGCCGCGCGGCGGCATGGCTGTTTCCGTGGCTGTTTCATGTGCCGGCGCAAGTGGCGCGCCTCAACTGGCACGGCCGCATTGCCCTGCTGGTGCTGTTTTCACTCTGGACCATCTGGATATTCAAGGACTACAACATCCTCGACGGCCACCCCGGCAGCCGCTTCTTGCATCTGGTGTTGACACCGTTTCACGAAGCCGGACACTACGCCATCTTTCGCTGGTTCGGCCAGTTCATCATGACGCTGGGCGGCACGCTCGGCCAGCACCTGATGCCGCTGGTGCTCGGCGGCGCGCTGCTCATCAAGCGGCGCGACCCGTTCGGCGCGGCGCTGTTTTTCTGGCTGCTCGGTTTTTCGGTGGCCGACATGGGCATCTACATGTACGACGCGTTTGACCCGCAGTTGATGCTGCTCGACGGCAAGACCGGAGCAGAGAGTGATGGCCACGATTGGCAGAATATTTTTGGTGACACCGGCTTGTTGCGGCATGCGCGCGGCATTGGCATGGCAGCGGCGTGGAGCGGCAAGGCGATGATGCTGGCCGGTTTGGCGTGGGCGGCGTGGATGGTGCGGCTGCAACGTGTGCGCTTGAGTGATGCGGTGTTTGCGGAGATCGATCATGAGTAAGCGGATGCGCGTCAGGCAGTTCGCGCGCGCGCTTGGTGCCGCGGTGCTGCTGCTTGGCGCCAGCGCGCACGCGCAATTGTGGTGGCCGGGGATTATTGACGCGCGCGGCAAGGCCTTTCTCGAATTGCCGGACGAGGCCAGATTGTGCCGGCTGGCGCGCGAGCAACTGGCGAGTGCCGCGCGCACCGCGCGTAGCGGGCGCACGGCGGTCGCGGCGGACAGCGCGCGCGTGCTGCCGCTGGCCACGCTCGAGCCCGGCCGTATCGCCACACTGCCGCTCTAGATCGAGGCGCTGCTGCCGCGCGGCGCACGGCTCACGTTCGGTGTGATCGATACCGCCGGTGCCACATCCGAACGCGTGTTCACCCACGTGGTGGCGATTGCGCGCGGCACCGACAAGGGGGCCTGCGCGTATCTGGCCGAAGCCGGCGCAGCCGCCCCCGGCTACAGCGTGGAAGAAGACCGCACCGCGTTCGGCGTGCATCCGCCGCGCCCGCTGTCGTTCCGCCCGCCCGCCGGTGAGTGGAAGAGTTATGGCGCAGCCGCCGCGCAGCCGGACAGCGATGCGCGCTTCGCTGCGGCTGCCGATGCGCCGCCAGCGTGGCGCGCGCGCGTGTCTGCGGCCATCGCTGCGCCGCGCGAAGTGTTCGGCCAGCGCTTCTTGGCAGTGCTCGAGCGCGGGCGCGCGGCGATGCCGCTCACCCTGACCGGCGCGATTGCGGTTGCGCCCGAGTACGACACGCTCAATCTGATTACGCTTGATGACGGCGCGGGCAGCGCGGAGAAGCCGGCCGGAAAAGTGGCAAGCGAAGGCGCCGCTGTCACGCTCTATCAAAGCGGCCCCTCCGGCGGCATTGACAAGAACCGCAGCGGCAGTTTTGTCGCGCAGGTGCTGGGTACGCTTGACCTGGACGGCGATGGCATCGATGAAATCGTGCTGCGCGCGCGCTACTACAGCGGCGGCAACCTCAAGGTGTTGCGGCTCTCCGGCGGCAAGCTGACAGAAGTGCGCGGCAGCGCTTACGAGGGCGAGTAAAGGGGGCGAGCCGTTGAGATGAGTCTTGGGGAAGCGTCTTGGGGGCGAGCCGTTGGAGCGGGTCATGGCGATGAGCATCCGCCTCCACGCCGCGCAGCACCGGCGGGGTCAGGGAGCGCGTCGAGGATACGATTCTGTCCGCCTCCACGCCGCGCAGCACGGGCCGCACAAACCAGCCGCCGCACCTCACTTCCCTGCGCAGACCCGCTCCCAGAGCCACTCTCAGGCCGGCAACACCGCAATCGCCTCGATCTCCACTCTCAGGCGCGGGTCTACCAGGGCACTGACCTCGACCAAGGTAGAGGCCGGGCGGTGCGCGCCAAAGTAAGCCTGCCGCACCGGGTTAATCAGCCCGCGCTCGCCAATCCGTGTCATGAAAATCGTCACTTTGACGATGTGCTCCGGCAAGCCGCCGGCGTGGCGCAGCCGCTGGACATTTTGGATATACTTAATAGAGCCGCCGGAGTCAGTCCGTACTTTTTCATCCCCACCTCCCCACCACATGCCTGCCAAAACCCCTGCCCGAGAGACCCGCGACGGATTGTTTGTGCGCTTTCGCGACCACGACTCTCCCAAGGGCGTGTCGCTCGGCACGCTGAATCAATGGGTGCAATACCTGGACACCGACAAGACCAAATATATTCATGAGGCCCTGGTCGAGAAAATGGAACGGGACCGGCAAGCACTAGCGCACCGTCTCGCCAAGCCGGTGGTGGCAATCAAGCGCGGGCAGCCGGTGCTGGCCGACGGCGGCCTCACACGAAAAGAAGTGCAATTGATGCGCGCCGCTGTGAAGGAAAAACACGGCGATCCAAAAATTAAGTGGAAGCCCAATCCGCTGCTCAGCCATTTGCTCGCGGATGTCTGATTTGTGTGGCGCGCCCCCGGCCCATTTGACGTGGTGTGGTGCCGCTTCCCCTATCAGGGCGGCGCGCGGCATCACCCCTGTCTGGTGCTGCTGGTTGGCGAAGATGGGATGCAACCCGGCGGGGTCTGGCTGGT
>JANPAR010000325.1:0-8310 GCA_031430015.1 Burkholderiales bacterium | reverse complement strand
GGCGGGCGTGCCGTTCATGATGATGTCGCCAGGCGCCAATTCGACAAAGGTGGAGAGATAGGCAATGGCTTCGTCGATTTGCCAAATCTGCTGATTGAGGTCGCCCTTTTGTTTGACCTCGCCGTTGACCTTGAGCCAGATCGCGCCGGCTTTGGGATGGCCGATCTTGGCGGCGGGCTGCACTGCGGTGATCGGGCAGGACTCGTCGAACGACTTGCCCATCTCCCACGGGCGCTGTAATTTTTTGGCGTCGCTCTGCAGGTCACGGCGTGTCATGTCGAGGCCGAGGGCGTAGCCGAAGACGTGGTCGAGCGCCTTGTCCTGCGCAATGTTGCGGCCGCCCCTGCCGATGCAGATCACCAGCTCAATCTCGTGATGCAGGTCTTTGGTTTGCGCCGGGTAGGCGATGGTGCTGCCCGAGGGGACCACTGCGTCGGCTGGTTTGGCAAAGAAGAACGGCGGTTCGCGGTTCGGGTCATGGCCCATTTCGCGCGCGTGGTCGGCGTAATTGCGGCCCACGCACCAGATGCGGCGCACCGGAAACTGGGCATCGGAACCAACCACGGCGATGGTGGCTTGTTGGGGGGCGGGGATGACGTACTGCATGGTTTCTCCTGTATCGGGATTAAAAATGGAACGAAAATCTGGCAGACGCAATGATACGCAGGCACAAGAGTGTTGTGATTGACGGGTGTCAGGTGCAATAACGGTGGCGCCCCGGGTAGAGGGCTGGGGGTTGAGTAGACGCGGCGGCAGCGTGACTTCGTTGGCGCAGCAATTGAAGCGCGGACGACGGCACCCCTGCTGCGCAGGGCGCCGCCTACTTGGTGGCTTCGCCGCCTTCGACAATCACGTTTTCCACCACGCCCGCGCCATTGCGGCGGAACGCGGCGGCTTCGCGGTATTCCGGTGACTCAAAACACTTCACGCCGGCTTCGAGCGAGTCGAATTCGATCACGATGAAGCGATGAAACATCTCCGGCCCTTCCATGATCTGGTATTTGCCACCGCGCACGATGACCTTGCCGCCGTATTGTTTGAGAATGCCGGGAACGCGGTCGGTATATTTTTTGTACTCGACCGGGTCACTGATTTGGGCGCGGGCGATCCAGTATGCAGGCATGCGAATTTCCTTGTAGAGATGAATGGTATGGAGTGGGGCGCAGCGTGGCGGTGCTTTGTCACGTGCCTGTGCAGCAGGTCAGTCCTACTTTGCGATGGCATTGCCCAGATTGGGTAACCAGGTGGCGACCTGCGGGAAGATGGCGATCACCACGATCACGCCCAGCAGTGCTATCCAGTACGCGACCGAGCCGCGAAAAATCTCGCCTGTCGATAAATCCTTTTCGTCGGTCACCGCCGCCTTCACCGTGAAAACCAGAATGCCAAACGGTGGCGTCAACAGACCGGTTTCAATCGCGATGATGCCAAGGATGGCAAACGCAATCGGATCAAACCCCAGGGCCACTGCGAGCGGCGCAAACACCGGCACCGTGAGCAGGATGATCGAGATCGAATCAATGATGCAGCCGAGGATGAACCACACCACCACCATGATGAACAGGATCATGTAGGGCGACATGCCGGAGGACAAAAAGAACTCCTTGGCGGCGCCGGTGATGCCGGTGGTGGAGAGCACGCGTGAATAGAGCTGGGCGGTGACCAGCAACAACAGCAACGGTGCAGACGTCTTGCCAACCGACAGAATCACTTCGAGCATCGCTGGCGGCTTCATGCCGCGCAGCAACGCCAGCACCAGGGACAGCACGGCACCCACGCCTGCGCCTTCGGTCGGTGTAAAGGCCCCCAGCCAGATGCCGCCCAGCACCAGAAACACCAAGGTGATGATGCCGGCGGTGCTCCAGAGAATCGTGATTAGCGGGGTTTCCTCGGCGCCGGCGTTGGCGGCGCGCGCATCCTGTTGCGCCTGCGGCAAGGTTACGCCCTCGCCTACGCGAGCGGGGTCGGTCTTGGCCACCCAGATGATGTAGACGATATAAAAAAACACCACGATAAAGCCGGGAATGATGCCTGCGATGAACAGTTTGCCAATCGCCAGTTCAGTCAACACACCCCAGACAATCATCAGCACCGAGGGCGGAATCAACATGCCCAGGCAGGCGCTGCCGGCAATGCAGCCGAGCGAAAACTTGCGCTCATAACCGTAGCGGCGCATTTCGGGGTAGGCAATCTTCGAGAAGGCGGCCGCTGCCGCAATCGACACGCCGGTGACAAACGCGAACACCGCGTTGGCCAGCACAGTGGCCACGCCGAGGCGTCCTGGCACCCATTTGGTCAGACGGTTGATCAGCGCAAACATGTCGCGCGCCGCGCCGCACTTGGCGAGGAACTCGCCCATCAGCATGAACAGCGGGATCACTGCAAACACGTAGTCACGCAGGGCCTCATACGCGGTGTTGGCGGTGAAGCTCTTGACCATGTTGATGTCGCCATTGATGAGGTAAATGCCGAGCATGCTGGTCAATCCCAGCGCGACGGCAATGTGCATGCCGCAAAAGACCAGCGCCAGCAGCACCGTCACCAGAATGATCATGTCACCGGGATTGAACATGCGTGTCCCCGGTCAGTGTTGTGCAGCCGACGCGGTCGGCGCTTTGCCGGCACGCGCCAGAGCGGCGTTCTCAAGCATCAACAGCAGATAGCTGCAGGCCGCCAGTGCCGTGCCCATCACGATCACAAAGCGTGCCGGCCACACCGGCACGCGCAGCGCCCCTTCTCCCTCAAATTCATTTGAGTTCCAGGCGTGAGCGGCGCCATCCAGACTTCCCCAACAGACGAAGGCGAAAAAACACGCTCCAAGAAACGCGCCGATCGCGCCCATCCAGCCTTGCACGCCGGGCGGCAGCTTGCTGACAAAGGCATCGACATTGAGCATGCCGCCCGAGCGGATCGCAAAGCCGGCCTGCAGGAAGCAGATCACCACGATGGAGCTGGACACGATTTCGGGCGTGCCTTTGATCGGACTGTTGAACAGCACCCGGCCGATCACGTCGCCCACCACCAAAAAGCACAGGAGAAACGCCAGGATCGCGGCGCAGACCAGGAGCGCCTGGGTGATCCAGTCATTGAGGTGTGTCAGCATGAGGTTTCAAGAAACGAGGATGCAAAAAATCCTCCCCTGGCAGCAGGGAAGGATTGCGGAGGGCGCGAGCCATCGAGGCCGCGCGCAGGGCAGCGATTACTTGACGGCGTAGCGCACCGGCCACTTGTGGCCGAGCTTCTCGGCTTCTTCCAGAGCGAGCTTCAACACCTGTGAGGCAGGCAGGCCCTGCTTGTCGAGCTCGCTGGCACGTTCCTGCGGCCAGCCCTTGAGCGAGTTGGCCCAGTCGAGCTTGACCGAGTCAGGCACAGATTTGACGTTGGTGCCGACCGACTTCAACTGCGCCAATTGCTTGGGATAGTTTTCTTCATTGACGGTTCCGGTCTTGGCCTCAAACTCTTTCGCCACTTCGACAATGATGGTCTGCACCTCTTTGGGCAAACGGGCGAAGCGCGCCTTGTTGATGGTCAGGCCATGCCAGGTGATGGCACCGAAACCGACCTCGGTGTAAAACTTGCCCACTTCATGCAGTTTGAAATTGACCCAAGCCGAGGGGAACATGATCCAGCCGTTATAGACGCCGGTCTGCATCGAGGTATAAGCCTCCGGCAGCGATGACTGCACCGGGACTGCGCCGGCGTATTCAAGCCATTTGAGATTGAGGCCGGCACCCGCGAGTTTCTTGCCTTTGAGGTCAGCGACCGTGTTCCAGTCGAAGTTGGTGCCGAGGTTGTAGCCGTTGTCCGAAATCAGCGCGAGCAGTTGCTGATTGAATTTGTCCTCGAACACTTTGGACAGATACGGCACCTTGTTGTAGACATTGCGCGCCATCTTGACGCTCATGTCCGGGCTCATTGTGCCGAACGGCAGCATCACCTGAAACGCGTGCAGGGGCAGGTTGGACGGCTCAAAGCAGAAGCAGTAGCCGCCGATATCGACGATGCCCGACTGCACGCCCTCGAGCGTGTCGGCCACCTTGACCATCGAGCCGCCGTAACCTTCGATGAATTCGACCTTGTGCGAGGTCCGCGCTGCAACGCGCTTGGTCACTTCGGGCGCGAAGAAGGTCTGCATCAGATTGACATAGGTGTTGGCCGTGGGGTGGCCGGACGCAATGCGCAATTTGATGTCTTCGGCCTGGACGGATACGGCCGTTGCGCCCAGCAGCAAGGCAGCGGTGGCAGTGAGAATGGTGTGCAAGGGTTTGAGCATGCGGTTCTCCTCGTAAATGACATTTCTGATGAACAGACAGATATTCCAATACATCGCATTGCAACAAAATTGAGAAATATCAACAAAATCAAAAACAGGGATTGCGTGATTGTGGTTTCAGAGTTGAAAATGCTGTCAAACCAGTGCTCAACGCTTTGCGCGTTTGACACATTTGTCCATTCATTGATATTTCAGATGCCTGAAACATGTCCAGCCGAAGTGCCGCGCAGCTCGAAGCCGTAGCACCGCCCGCGTTGATGCGCGACGGCGTGTATGAGCGCATTCGCGCCGAAATTCTGGCGTGCGTGCTCAAACCGGGTTCGCTGGTGCAGGAGAACGACCTGGCGCTGCGTTACGAGGTGAGCAAGTCTCCCGTGCGCGATGCGTTTTTGCGCCTGCAGGAGCAGGGCCTGGTTGATGTACTGCCACGCAAGGGCTATCGCATCAAGCCAATCTCGGTGGCCGACGCGGCCGAGATGTACGAGATGCGCGCCGTGCTGGAGCGTGCCTGCATTGCGCGTGCTGTTGAGCATGGCTCCGATGAAGCACTCGGCGGCCTAGACCGTTTTCGCAAGAGTGGCAAGACACCTGACCTGCCATCGTGGATTGCTTACAACCGCGCCTTTCACGTGGCAGTGGCCGAGGCGGGCGGCAATGCGCGCCTCGCCCGTGCGGCGCGCGACATCATCGAAGAATTTGACCGCCTCACGCACATGAGCATTGCGCGCTTTGATACCGGCGGTCTTGCTGCGCTGGTGGGCGAGCATGTTGAACTCATTAATGCCTTGCAGCGCCGCGACAAGCGTGCTGCGTTGGCATCAGCACGCGCGCATGTCGATGACGCGCGTGACCGTTTGCTCGATTCCCTTTCCAATCTGGCCGTTGTGCCATAACTTTGACCTAAGGACCTTTGTAATGCAATCCAAAGCCGCACGTGTACACGCCCCCGGCGCAGCCGATGCCGTCAAAATCGAAATGATCGACCTGCCCGAGCCGGGCGCGGGCGAGGTGCAGATTCGCCACACCGCCATCGGTTTCAACTTTCAGGACATCTACACCCGTGGCGGCTTTTATCCGGCGCCGATGCCCACTGGCTTGGGCACCGAAGCCGCCGGTGTAGTCGAAAAGGTGGGCGCGGGCGTGACCGCATTCAAGGCCGGTGACCGGGTCTGCTATGCCAGCGGCCCGGCTCTCGGCGCCTGTGCCAGCCACCGTGTGTTTGCGGCGGCGCGTCTGCTCAAGACACCGGAGGGCATCTCCGACGAACAGGCCGCCGCGATTTTGCTCAAGGGCATGACGGTCGAATACCTGATGCAGCGCTGCTATCCGGTCAAGGCGGGCGAATATGTGTTGATGCACGCTGCGGCGGGCGGCGTTGGGCTGTTGGCGGGGCAATGGGGCAAGCATTTGGGCGCGAAGATGATTGGCGTGGCCGGCGGTGCCGCCAAGGTCAAGCTCGCGCTCGACAATGGTTATGCGTACTGCATTGACCGCAGTACCGAAGACGTCGCCGCCCGCGTGAAAGCGATCACGGGCGGGGCCGGTGTGTCTGTGGTGTACGACTCGGTCGGCAAAGACTCGTTCGACGCGTCCCTCAACAGCCTCGCACCGCGCGGATTTTTCGTCTCGTTCGGTACCACCACCGGCGCGCCGCCGCCAATCCAGGCGGGCGTGCTGCAAAAAATGGGGTCGCTCTACTTCACCCGTCCCACGCTGGTGACCTACACCGCCAGCAACGAAGATTTGCAGGCCTCCAGCAACGCCGTGTTTGACCTGTTCAAAAAAGGCGTACTCAAGGTGTCGATCAACCAGCGTTACGCGTTGGACGATGTTGCCGAAGCACATGCCGATCTCGAAGCCGGGCGCACTACCGGCTCGACCATCATCGTTCCCTGATGCCCGCCGGCATATTGAGCGCACCACACACGACAAGGAGGCAACGCCATGCCACTGGCCCACATTGAGCACTACCTGATCGCCGCCGACGATATGGAGGTGACCAAAACCTGGTATTGCGACGTGCTCGGCATGCAAGAGGGCTGGCACCCGGAGTTCAACTTTCCG
The DNA here is from genome assembly GCA_031430015.1 of Burkholderiales bacterium. Classification (GTDB taxonomy): domain Bacteria; phylum Pseudomonadota; class Gammaproteobacteria; order Burkholderiales; family JAEUOS01; genus CANJDH01. Next base: position 1,973 of record JANPAR010000325.1, on the reverse strand, counting down.
GTGTATTGGCTCTACCTCGACGGCAAAGATGTGGTGCACATCAGCCAGAGCGCGAAAAACGCGACGGACAATCAAAAAACCTATCTTGGCCGCACGTCGCAAAACACCGGCGCGGGTACGGGGGCGATTGATCACATCGCCTTTCGCGCCAACGGATTGGCTGAAACGATGGCGCACCTCAGGCAACTGAACATTGATTTCAAGGAGCGCCGTGCCAATGGGCAAGCCTTGTATCAGTTATTCATGTTCGATCCCAACGGCATCAAGGTGGAGCTCAACTTTGATGCCGTCGAATCGGCGGGCATCGAGCCGGAAGTCAATGCCGCCAGTTTTGTCAAACAGTCCTGAGTCAGTCAGAAATCTACGGAGAATGTCTCGATGTATGTAGCCAACGCAAAACGCCTCACCCTCGCAGGCGCAGAAAGAATGGTGGAAACGGCGATTGCCGGCGCCACCAAAGAAGGCCTCGCCATTAGCGTGGTGGTGGCCGACAGTGGCGGCAATCTGGTGCTGGCCAAGCGCATGGACGGTGGCCGCTTTCACACGATTCATTCGTCTACCACCAAGGCGGTGACAGCGGCGTCGAACAAGCGACCCACCACTTCCAAGGGGGCCGTCGCGCAAGACCTCGATGTGGCGCACGCGATTGGTCTCGCCCTCGCGGCCGGCGCGGATCGCTGGACTGCGATGGAAGGCGGCATGCCGGTGATTGTCGATGGTGAATGCATTGGCGGCATTGGTGTCTCGGGCGGCAGCTGGACCGCAGACGCCGGGCTGGCGCGGGCGGCAGTCGAGTCGATTGGCGCATCCGTAACGATTGAAGCGCAGATAGAGGCGAAAAAATAATCATGGCCTTCGATGCGATCAATGTCGCCTGCCTCGGCATGGGCTGGTGGTCTGACGTGCTGGCCGACGCGATGACGCGTTCGGATAAGTTCAACATCCGCTCCTGCTACACCCGCTCAGAAGACAAGCGCGCTGCCTTCGCGAAGAAATACAACTGCACCGCAGCGGCGAGCTATGCGGCGATCCTGGCCGATAAATCGATTGACGCCATCATCAACACCACGCCCAATAATGTCCATCTGGAAACCACGCAGCAGGCTGCGGCGGCCGGCAAGCATGTATTTCTCGACAAGCCGATTGCCAATACCCTTGCCGAAGGCCGCGCCATCACCGAGGCTTGTGCCAAGGCGGGCGTGGTGCTCGCGCTGGGCTACCAGCGCCGCCGCGAGAGCCAGTTCCGCTGGATCAAACAGCAAATTGACGCCGGCCTGTTCGGCCGCCTGGTCAATGCAGAGGCGAACATCAGCCGTGATCGTCTCGGAAAAATCGACTTGAATTCATGGCGCTATCAAGCGGCCGGCATGCCCGGCGGCGTGATGCTGCAAATCGGCGTGCACTACGTTGACGTGCTCGAATATTTGATGGGGCCGGTCGCAGCTGTCAGCGGGCAGTTAGCGCAACTGGTGCTGCCGGGCGACAACCCCGACGTCGCGTCGCTGCTGCTGCAACACGAGAGCGGCGCTCTGTCGACGGTCAACGCCAGCTATGCTTCGGCATCGGAAAATTATGTGATGAACATTTACGGCAAAGATGCCAGCGCCTATTACGATTTGCACGGTGGCCTGCGCTTTGTGAAACGCGGCACCGAAAAAGCCGAAGCCGTGCCGTTCACCAAGAACGATACCTTTGTCGATGAACTCGATGAATTCGCCGCTGCCGTGCGTGGTCAGGGCGTCCCCGAGACCGGCGGCGAATACGCCACACGTTCGCTCGGTGTGATCCGCGCCGGCATCATTTCGGCGCGTGAGGGACGGCGCGTCACGCTGGCCGAAGTGCTGGCTGATCCGGCAGCGTAGACAGCCGGGTGGCATCAGCAGCGGCGCAGAAGTAGTGCTGCAACAGCGCAATACGGCAGAAGAAAGGGCAGGGAACATGCATCCTGTATCGATCAATTCAACAAAGCGGCT
>JANPAR010000324.1:0-7466 GCA_031430015.1 Burkholderiales bacterium | reverse complement strand
CAAAAACGGCGGCCAGTTCTACACCCCCTCGTGCGTGGTGCGCTGCCTGGTCGAAATGCTTAAGCCCTACAAAGGCCGCATCTACGACCCCGCCTGCGGCTCCGGCGGCATGTTCGTCCAGTCGGAAAAATTCGTCGAATCTCACGGCGGCAAGCGCGGCGACATCAGCATCTACGGCCAGGAGAGCAACTCCACCACGCGCCGCCTCGCCGTGATGAACCTGGCCCTGCGCGGCATCGAAGCCGACTTCGGCCCCGAACACGCCGACACCTTCCGCCGCGACCTGCACCCCGACCTTCGCGCCGACTTTTGTCTAGCCAACCCGCCCTTCAACGACTCCGACTGGAATCGCCGCGACGACGACGTGCGCTGGCAACACGGCGTCCCGCCCAAAGGCAACGCCAACTTCGCCTGGGTGCAGCACTTCATCCACCACCTCGCGCCGGCCGGCTTCGCGGGTTTTGTGCTGGCCAACGGCAGCATGAGTTCCAACCAATCCGGCGAAGGCGACATCCGCAAAGCCATCATCGAAGCCGACCTCGTGGACTGCATGGTCGCGCTGCCCGGCCAACTCTTCTACAGCACGCAGATACCGGTTTGCCTCTGGTTCCTCGCCAAAAGCAAAAGCGCCGACACCAAACGCGGCTTCCGCGACCGCCGCAAACAAACCCTCTTCATCGATGCCCGCAAACTTGGCACCCTGGTTGATCGCGTTCACCGCGAACTCACCGACGACGATCTCACGAAAATCACCACCGCCTATCACGCCTGGCGCGGAGAGAAAAATGCAGGCAACTACGAAGACCTCGCCGGTTTCTGCAAATCCACCACCACCACCGAGATCGCCGCGCACGGGCATGTGCTCACGCCCGGTCGCTACGTCGGCGCCGCAGAAGTCGAAGACGATGGCGAACCCTTCGAAGAAAAGATGCCGCGCCTCGTCGCCGAACTGCACGTTCAGTTCGCCGAGTCCGCGAAACTGGAGCGGGCCATCAAGGCAAACCTCAAGGGCTTGGGTTATGGCGAGTAAGAGGCTAACGGTTAAAGGCAAGACGGTGCGCACCGCCAAAGTGGGGGCTGCACCGCAAGACAGCTTTTTCGAGGACGTACGCTCGATTCTGCAAGGCGCACGCCAGACGTCATACGCCGCCGCAAACTTCATCATGGAGGAAGCCTACTGGCGCGTCGGCCGCCGCATTACCGAGGAAGAGCAAGGTGGCAAGGCCCGCGCCGACTACGGTGCTTATCTTGTCCGCGAACTCGCCCGGCGTTTAGGGGAAGAATTTGGCCGGGGTCTTTCAGTAGCAAACCTTTGGAATTTCCGGCAGTTTTTTCAAACCTTCCCCACCGAGGAGAAACTCTACGCACTGCGTAGAGAATTGACCTGGTCGCACTATCGCCTTCTGATGCGGGTTGAGCATCCGCAAGCGCGCCGGTACTACATCGACGAGGCAGCGGGGCAAGGATGGAGCACCCGCGCGCTGGAACGCAACATTGCATCGCTCGCCTACGAGCGCCTGCTCACGCGCCCGGCTACCAAGGCAGCGCCGCGCACCGCCGCACCGCACAGCAACCCCACGCTCCCCGCTGAGTTCATCAAAGACCCCTACGTACTCGAATTTCTCGGCTTGCCGGAACCGCACAGCGGCAGCGAATCCACACTCGAAGCCGCCATCGTCTCGCGCCTCCAGCAATTTCTGATGGAGCTGGGCAAGGGGTTCTCCTTCGTCGGCCGGCAATTTCGTGTCAGTACCGAAACATCCCACTTCTATGTGGACTTGGTTTTTTACAACTACCTGCTCAAGTGCTTCGTCCTGATCGACCTCAAAACAAAAAAGCTCAGTCATCAAGACATCGGCCAGATGGACATGTATGTCCGCCTGTTCGATGAACTCAAGCGCGGCAGCGATGACAACCCCACGCTCGGCATCATCCTGTGCGCCGACAAGGATGACACCGTAGTCCGCTACTCTGTCCTAAGCGAAAGCGAGCAAATTTTCGCGTCCAAATACCGGCTGGTGTTGCCCAGTGAGGATGAGTTCAGAAAGGAACTCGAACGCCGGCATGTGCTCGATGTTCTGACTCAAACGGTGTGCGATGAATAGCTGCAAACGGGCTGGGACGGTCTGTGGATCGAACCACGGGCTGGGTCCACTTGCAGAACTGCGCTGGGGCAACCCAGCAAACCTTAGGGGGTTTGGGTATGAGGGTTAGCCTCGACGAGCTGCCGCTGCCGGACGAATTGCCAATCATTCCGGACGACTGGCGCTACGAATCGCTTGGTGACCTTGTCGAAGAACGCGGTGTTTCATACGGAATCGTCCAACCCGGAAGCGAGGCAGCCGACGGCGTACCCATCGTGCGCGTGAACAACATTCGCAATGGGCGCATTGACGCGACGGACATGCTTAAAGTCGAAGCCGCGATTGAAGCGAAATTCCAGCGTTCACGCCTGTGTGGCGGCGAGGTTCTTTTGACTCTCGTTGGAACACTTGGCGAGGTAGCCATCGTGCCAGACAACTTTCGCGGTTGGAATGTGGCTCGCGCTGTCGGCGTCATCCCCGTTCGCAAAGACCCCGGCAGTCATTGGGTTTCTATCTGCCTTCGCTCCGCATTCATCCAGCACTGCATTCGCACGTGGGCAACAACGACTGTTCAAGCCACGTTCAACTTGCGCGATGTGGCAAAGCTTCCAATTCCCATCCCACCAACAAAGACGCGAGAGGCCATCGCAGCGGTGCTTGGGGCACTGGACGATAAGATCGAGTTGAACCGGCGGACGAACGCAACGCTGGAGTCGATGGCGCGGGCGCTGTTTCAAAGCTGGTTTGTGGATTTCGAGCCCGTCCGCGCCAAACTAGACGGGCGTCTGCCCGTCGCCCTCGACCCAGCTACCGCCGCTCTCTTCCCCGAGCACTTGGAAGAGACGACTATTGGTCACACACCGAAAGACTGGGAGGTGCGCAGCCTCGACAAAATAGCGCACTACCTCAACGGCCTTGCCCTTCAGAAATATCCGCCCTATGACGGACCCACGCTCCCGGTCATCAAGATTGCCCAACTGCGCAAAGGCGATTCCGTCGGAGCCGACCGCTGTAACACCGATCTGCCAGAGGCGTATGTGGTCCAAGACGGCGACGTGCTTTTCTCGTGGTCCGGCAGCCTCGAAGTCGAACTTTGGTGCGGCGGACCGGGCGCCTTGAACCAGCATCTTTTCAAGGTCACATCACCCGAGTTCCCGAAGTGGTTCTACTATCTCTGGACGCTTTACCACCTCGACGAGTTCCGTCTCATCGCTGCCGGTAAAGCGACCACGATGGGCCATATTCAGCGCGGCCACCTCACAGCCGCTAAAGTTCTCGTCCCGACACAACCGCTGCTCGACGCCATGACTCGCATCATGTCGCCGCTCATCGACCAACTCATCGCCAATCGAATCCAATCCCGCACTCTCGCCGCTCTACGCGATGCGCTGTTGCCCAAGCTGCTGAGCGGGGAGTTGAGCGTGGCGACGACACCTGTGAAATTGAAGGCATGCGCATGATCGAAATCCAATCCATCGCCGATCTTGAGTTACTGCGCGAATCGGTGGATTTGGAGTGCAAGCTCGCCGCTGGCCGTGATGGGCAAGGCGCGGTTCCTGAGGATTTTTGGCCTACCTACAGCGCTTTTGCGAACACGCAAGGCGGGGTGGTGGTGCTTGGCTTGCGCGAGAAGCAAGGGCAGTTTTCGGTTGAGGGCATTGCGAACGTTGCCAAGGTGCGCAAGGAGTTGTTTGATTCGCTGAATAATCGCAACAAGGTGAGCATCAATCTGTTGACGGATGCGCGCGTGCGTGAAGTGACGCTGGACGGCCGGACGATTTTCGTTGTTGAGATTCCGCGTGCGGCGCGCAAGCAGCGGCCGGTTTATCTCTCCACCAATCCGTTGGACGGGCATACCTATCGGCGGCTCAATGACGGTGACCGTCCGTTGCCTGACGAAGAAGTCAAGCGGATGCTGGCCGAGCAGGTGGAGGATAGCCGTGACGACCGCATCCTTCGTGGGTATGGTTTCGATGATTTGAGTCTGGAGACGTTTCGCGCTTACCGGCAGGTGTTTGCCAACCGCGATCCGGCGCATCCTTGGAACACGATTGAGGATCATGAATTTTTGCGTCAGATCGGCGGCTGGCGGCGTGATCGCGAAACCAATGAGGGCGGGCTGACGCAGGCCGGGTTGCTGATGTTCGGGGATATGGTGGCGATTCAGGAGGAATTGCCGAACTACATGCTCGACTATCAAGAGCGCCCCGAGGCGAAGAGTGAGAAGCGCTGGATTGACCGCATTACGCTGGATGGAAAGTGGTCCGGCAATCTTTACGATTTCTATCGCCGGGTGTACCCCAAGCTGACTGCGGATTTGAAGGTGCCGTTTCGGCTTGAAAAAGGCGAGCGCAAAGACGAGACGCCGATTCATGAAGCCTTGCGCGAGGCGTTGGCCAATGTGATTGTTCATGCGGATTATTCCGACCGCGCTTCGGTGCTGGTGGTGAAGCGGCCGGACATGTTCGGTTTTCGCAATCCGGGCTTGATGCGCATTCCGGTGGAAGTGGCGCTGATGGGTGGTGAGCCCGATTGCCGCAATCGAACGCTGCACAAGATGTTTCGCTTGGTCGGTGTGGGTGAGCAGGCGGGAACCGGCATCCCCAAAATTCTGCATGGCTGGCAATCGCAGCACTGGAGTCCACCGAAGCTTTACGATTCCGCTGTGCCATACAACCAGACTCTGCTTGAACTGCGCATGATTGACCTGTTTCCGGAGCGGGTGATGACGGGGTTGAAGGCCAGGTTTGGCGCGCGCTTTGATGGGCTGCCTTACGTCGAACGGGTGGCGCTTGCATTGGCCGGCAGCGAAGGAACGGTGAATCATGGCCGGCTGCGTGCGGTGACGACGGAACATCCGGTTGATTTGTCGAAGACGCTTCAGCACCTCACCCAGGCCGGCATGTTGGAATCCACGGGCGGGCGGGGTGCGGTTTACCACTTGCCAGGGGAAACTATTCCGACGCCGGACGATGTGTTCGGGCCACCTGTCCGAATTTCGGTGACCGGCACCCCGGATTTGGACGTTGGCGAGAGAAAAGTTAGTGCTAGCTCTCCCATTTTGGCGGCGAGCTTACCGAATTTGGCGCGGAGCTTACCGAATTTGGCGCGGAGCTTACCGAATTTGGAGTCGAGCTCCCCGAATTTTGAGGAAAAGCGGGATGCCAACGGTTGCCTGATGGCTGACTTGCTGGCGCTGCCGATTATTGATGATCTGAGCTTCATATCGTCGAGTTTGCGCACGCGTCTGGAAGAAATGGCGACCGAGCCGCGCGCGAAGCGCAAGATAGGCCGCGATCCCCTGAGGGCCGTGATCTTGCAGTTATGCGCACAACATTTTGTCACCCTGCGGTGCCTTGCCACGCTTGTGAACCGGAAGCCGGGAACGCTGCGCGACCAATACCTGAACCAACTTGTTCGAGAACGAAAACTGACTCTCGCCTTTCCGACGACGCCAACCCATGAGCGGCAAGCCTACTGCGCGTCTTCGACGCTTTCAGCATGATCTATCGGACTCCCATGGCGCTCTTACCCGGACATTTTGTCCGGGTAGCCCGAATCCTCACAAGATTGGACTGGAAGCAGCAACTTGTAAGGATTACTTACAAGTTCGATCAGAGGACACAACCGCACGAGGTGTAGCGGAACCTGCGCCATTCATTTTATTTTCAATTTAGACGCAAACCGCCACGAGACGCTTGATATCACCTAAGTGGTTGACATACATAGCATTTCTCATTTAGACGCAAACCGCCAATGCCCTCCAGAGCCAGAGGAATTCCGACAATCATCCCGCCAACATGGCGGGATTCACGCAACATCGGCTTGATGCCCAAGGAATCCTGCCAAATATCCTGCCATTTTGGCAGGATGACTTGGGGCCAAGTGGCATGAGCTTCAACGAATCCATCGTCGAAGACGCCGCGCTCTCATGGTTCGGTGAGCTCGGCTATGCCATCGGCCATGGGCCGGAGATGGCGCCTGGCGAACCGGCGGCGGAGCGGGACTCGTTTGGCGATGTGGTGTTGGCGGGTCGCCTGCGCGAGGCGATCTCGCGTTTGAATCCGGCGATTCCTGAAGATGCGCGCGAAGATGCTTTGCGCAAGGTGCTGCGCGTGGGCACGCCTTCGCTCACGCAGACGAACCGTGCCTTTCAGCGAATGCTGCGCGATGGTGTGCCGGTGGAATATCCCCGGGCCGATGGCAGCATTGCGGGTGATCATGTGCGGCTGGTGGATTTTGCCCACGTGGGCGCGAACGATTGGCTGGCGGTGAACCAGTTCACGGTGATCGAGGGACAACACCCCAATGAGAAAAACAGGCGGCCGGACATTGTGGTTTTTCTCAACGGGCTGCCGTTGGGCTTGATCGAGCTGAAGAATGCGGCCGATGAGGATGCGACGATCTGGACTGCTTATGCGCAGTTGCAGACTTACAAGGCGGAGATTGGGTCGCTGCTGCATTACAACGCGGCGCTGGTGGTGAGTGATGGCTTGCAGGCGCGCATTGGGTCGGTGACGGCCAACCAGGAGTGGTTCAAGGTCTGGCGCACGATTGATGGGGAGAGTGGTTTGCCAACTGAGGCGCCCAAGAGTGCGCTTGAGCTGGAGGTGCTGGTGCGCGGGGTGTTTGAGCGGCAGCGGTTTCTTGATCTGCTCCAGCATTTCATTGTCTTTGAGGAAGACCCGGATTCGGGCGAGTTGCACAAGATCATTGCGGGTTACCACCAGTTTCATGCGGTGAATGCGGCTGTGGAAGAGACGGTACGCGCGAGTGGCATGCTTGAGAAGAACCTGGCGCGCGAAGAAGCGGGCCGCTACTGGGCGGGCCGTATGCATGGCGGCAAGCCAGGGGATCGGCGGGCGGGGGTGGTGTGGCATACGCAGGGCAGCGGCAAGAGTTATTCGATGCTGTTCTATGCCGCGCGCGTGGTGCGGCATCCGGCGATGCAGAACCCGACTCTGGTGGTGCTGACCGATCGCAACGATCTTGACGACCAGTTGTTCGGCCAGTTCCAGCGCTGCCATGACATTCTTGGCCAGACGCCCGTGCAGGCGGGTGGGCGTGAGCATTTGCGCGAGTTGCTGAACCGTGCGAGTGGTGGCGTGGTGTTCACGACCATCCACAAGTTCATGCCCCCGAAAAGTGAAAGCGGAGGCGAAGTGATGCCGGAGCTGAGCGCGCGGCAGAACATCGTCGTCATCGCCGATGAGGCGCACCGCAGCCAGTATGGGTTTGGCGGCAAGGTCAATGAGAAGACCGGCGAGATGTCTTACGGCTTCGCGAGCAATCTGCGCGATGCTTTGCCGAATGCGTCCTTCATCGGCTTTACCGGCACGCCTATCGAGAAGATGGATGCGAACACGCGGGCGGTGTTTGGTG
>JANPAR010000323.1:0-7992 GCA_031430015.1 Burkholderiales bacterium | reverse complement strand
CCAGGTTGAAGGCCGCACCCTGCTGGTCAACCTGATCCGCGATGAACTCAAACTTACCGGCACCCACGTCGGCTGCGATACCAGCCAGTGCGGCTGCTGCACGATTCACCTCGACGGCAAGGCAGTCAAGTCCTGCGCCGTGCTCGCCGCGCAAGCCGATGGCGCCAACATCGTTACCATCGAAGGCATGGCCAATGGCGACAAGCTCCATGCAGTGCAGCAGGCCTTCACCGAGTGCCACGGCTTGCAGTGCGGCTTCTGCACGCCGGGCATGATCATGACCGCCGCGGGCATTCTTAAGGAAAACCCGAACCCCACCGAAGCCGACATCGTCAAGGGCCTCGAAGGCAATCTGTGCCGCTGCACTGGTTACATCAACATCATCAAGTCAGTGCAGCGCGCTGCGGAGTTGATGAAGGCCTGACCGTGAAGCTGCGCTGAGCGGGTTACCGTATCGGTCTGGTGATATCGGCCGAGTGGTATCGGCGGGTGATATCAGAAAAGCACACTCAACCAGCCAGGACCGGCCTGCGGGCCGCTTGTACCAAGGGTTTCAGTCGTTGGGCAACAAGAAAAAGGTGCGCTGCAAGCGCACCTTTTTTTTCAGAGTTTCGATAACACGAAACCGATCGCCAATATGGCCGCGACCAGCGCGATGGCGATGGCCGCCAGAGTGCCGGTACTGGCGTCGCCGGCGTGCGGCGTGCCTGCCGGCGCGGCATTGGAATGGGCAGCGGTCGCTGCTGGTGTAGCGGCTGCCGTGGCCATCGCTGCAGCACTGGCCGCTGCTGCGATGGCGGCAACTGCATCCGGATTGCGCCGCGCCAATTCGGCATTGAACTTCGTAAAGAACTCGCCCGCCATTTTTTGCGCAGTCGCATCGACCAGGCGCGACCCGATCTGTGCGAGCTTGCCTCCCACGCTCGCTTTGGCGCTGTATTCGAGCAGGGTCGATTCACCCTGCGAAGTGAGCTTGACGCGCGCCTCGCCCTTGCCAAAGCCCGCCACGCCGCCCTGGCCGTCAAAGCGGATCGCGTAAGACTCGGGGGCCATCACGTCAAACAGCGTGAGCTTGGCCTTGAATTTGGCCTTGACCGGGCCGACCGCGGCGGTGACCTGTGTTGCAAACTCTGTGTCGCTGGTGCGGGTCAATTCGTCGCAACCGGTGATCGAGGCTTTGAGAATCTCCGGATCGTTGAGTGCGTCCCAGGCAATCTGCCGGTTGACGGGCAGGGTTTGGGAACCGGTCATGTCCATGCGAATTCTTTCGTATGAGAGGCTAAAAGAGGCGCTATTGTGCCTGATGCGGCTTGCCGCCGGGTGGCGCTGCTCCGGCGCTCGCAGCCCTGCGGCTGAGGGGATCGACGGCAACGGCTGTCCGACGGTGCACAAGGTCGTTTTTGTTTGCGAACTGCCGCAAATTGGCCTATAATCAAAAGCTTTCCTGCGCTAATCAGCCAGCCCATTTTGCCGCCGCATTTTCAACGCGGGCGGCGTGGTGTGAGTAGAGGCGCAGGCCTCCCAACCAACCGCCGCACCCACTCCTCGTCAGGACAGATCTACATGCCGAGCATTCGCCTCAAAGAAAACGAGCCCTTCGAAGCCGCCATGCGCCGCTTCAAGCGCACGATTGAAAAAACCGGTCTCTTGACCGAGTTGCGCGCCCGCGAGTTCTATGAAAAGCCCACTTCCGAGCGCAAGCGCAAGCATGCCGCCGCCGTCAAGCGCACCTACAAGCGCTTGAAGAGCCAGCAACTGCCCCCGAAGCTTTACTGATTTTCCGGTTTGGCCGAAAAGCCGCGGGCGCAGTGTGCGCTTCGCGGCTTTTTTTGTTTGTGCAGCACAGGTTGAAACCCCGCTCCCTTCGGAACGATGTGCTGTGATGATGTTGGCTGCTGCGTCCCAGGCGTGGCACCACGCAGGAGAAAAAGATGACCCTCAAAGAACGCGTTACTGAAGACATGAAAAACGCGATGCGCGCGAAAGACGCCCAGCGTCTTTCAGCGATCCGCATGTTGCTTGCTGCCATGAAGCAGGTGGAGATCGATCAGCGCATTGAATTGACCGATGTGCTGGTGATTGGCATCACCGAGAAGGAAATCAAAAAGCGCCGCGATTCGATCACGCAGTACCAGGCCGCCAAACGCGAAGACCTCGCCGCGAATGAGCAATTTGAGGTCAATGTGCTGTCAGCCTACTTGCCGGCGCAGGCGGATGACGCCGAAGTCGAGGCGATCATTGCGGAGGCGATCACGGCGGCGTCCACCGACGGCGCGAAGTCTGGCCCGCAAGTCATGGGCAAGGTCATGGGTGCAGTGAAAGCCAAGCTCGCGGGCCGTGCCGACATGACCAAGATCTCGGCGCTGGTGAAGACGCGCCTCGCGGGCTGATCCGCACATTGCAAACTGCGGCCTTGCCGCAGCGAAGTGCTGCGATTGCTGCTACGGTTGTTCCACAGGTTGCAGCAGTGGCTTCTGCAGCGGCTACTGTGGCGGCCCGGCCTTTTCGAGGCCGCCAATCCTGGTGCCCGGCTTGATGTTTTTGGACTTGAACCAGCCCTGGTTCATCTCCAGCGCGTAGCGCGCTGGTTTGACGCTGCAATGGCTGTTCTCGGTCTTGGGTTGCATATCTTCGATGTTGAGGATCACACCGCTCTGGTCAATGAAGGCGACCGACAGCGGCAGCAGCGTGTTCTTCATCCACATGCACTGCTGATCTTCGCCGGGAAACACGAACACCATACCTTCGTTGGTGCCCATTCTCTCGCGCATCATCAGCCCCTGCATGCGCGTCGAATAATTGCTCGCTACTTCCGCCTTGATGAGGAACATGCCGCTTTGCAGTTGCACTGCAGGCAGCGGTGGCTGGCCGCCAGGCGTTTGAGCAGGCGCGGCAGCGGCCACAAACAGCCATAGTGCGGCGCATACGAAGCGCATGGCGGCGTGCAGGTTCGGGGCGCAAAGGTTGAGGGACATGGGAAGAAGACGTAGAGGATAGAAAAGCGGAGAGAAAGGCGAATTGTAAGACTGTAAGTTACAACGTCGTAAGGCCGTGAGGTTGCAGGGCCGGGATGACTGTTGCGCGGGGGCCGCGGCGCGTGCAGTCTACGCGGCGCTTCGTGTTTGCCGCACCGTTACGATAGACGCGCGAAAAAAAGCCGGACTGTGTAACAGTCCGGCTTGTCTTGCGCATCGCGATGCCACGGGTGGTGCTTTATCGCGGCTTGCGCGCAGCTTACTTCTTGGGTGCTTCGGCTTTGGTAGCAGCCGCTTTCTTGCCTGATTTCTTGCCCTTGCCTTTTTTCGCGCCTTTTTTGACGGGCTTGTCAGCTTTCTGGGTGTCGCTTTTCGTCATCTCGGCTTTCGGTGCATCGGCTTTTTTCTCTTGTGCAAAGCCGGTGGCGGATACAGTGGCGAACACGCCAGCGATGAGAATGGTCAACAGTTTGCTCATGATGTTTCCTTTTCAGTGTGGAGTCGTTACGAATTGACCTCCTCGGTCAGAGCAAATAACGCGGTCTGGCGCGCGGGGTTGACAGCATGATCACCATTGACGCGCACAGAAATAAAAACGCCGGGCACTGGGCCCGGCGCTTGCAACGCTGATCGCCAATTTATTTCTTGGCGGTGCCCTTTTTCTTGGATCCTTTTTTCTTCGCAGCCTTCTTGTCCTTCACGTCCAGTTGGATGGTGCCAGCACTGCTGAACAGGGTTTCATTGGCGAGCGGCGCTGCCGTTGCGCCGAAACTGGCGGTGGCAAATGCAGCAGCGACGATCAGGCTCAGGGATTTCTTCATGGGTTCTCCTCCGATGGTAAGCAAGTTGGTAAGTAAAAAAAGTGGCGGGTAAGCAATAGCCCATGCCAGTCAGCGAGCGTACCCGATTTCCGCCAACGGCACATTGCGCCATGTACCGAGGCGCAGACCATCGACCCGCACCGGCCCAACGGCGGCCCGAATCAGGCGCAGGGTCGGGTAGCCCACGGCAGCAGTCATGCGCCTGACCTGACGGTTTTTTCCTTCGCCGACCGTGATTTCGAGCCACGACGTGGGGATCGCCGCGCGGAAGCGGATCGGCGGATCACGCGGCCACAGGTAGGCTGGCTCGGGGATGCGCCGCGCTGTGCTCGCCGCGGTCACGAAGTCGCCCAAATTGAGCGGCGCGCACAGGCGCGCGATGGCAGCATCACCTGGTTCGCCCTCCACTTGCACCCAGTAAGTCTTGAGCAGAGCTTGATGCTGCGCGCTGTTGGGCCGATTCGAAGGCTTGCCGTCAGACGCACTAGCAGGACTACTGATCCAGTGCTGGAGCGGGCCATGATTGGTGAGCAGCAGCAGGCCCTCGCTGTCGGTATCAAGCCTGCCCGCTGGGTACACATCAGGCTGCCCGATGAAGTCGGCCAGGGTCTGGCGGTCACCGTCGCGGCTGAACTGGCAAATGACGCCATAGGGCTTGTTGAGCGCGATCAGCATTGGTGGCTGCACGCCGTCGGCCGGACCGCGAGGGCCCGCGTCCGCTGGTACACCGCGAGCGCGCCCCGCGCGTACTGCGGTATCCAACCTGCGCTCCAAATGAAAAACCCCGCGCTTCGATACCGAGGCGCGGGGCTTCATGTGCTTCAACAGTTCAGGCGTTCTGGATGTTCGAAGCCTGCTTGCCTTTTTGGCCTTGGGTGACCTCAAAGCTGACTTTCTGGCCTTCCTTGAGGGTTTTGAAGCCTTGCATGTTGATCGCCGAGAAATGCGCGAACAAATCTTCGCCGCCATCATCGGGGGTGATAAAGCCAAAGCCTTTGGCGTCGTTAAACCACTTCACAGTACCGGTTGCCATAAATCCCACTCCTTGAAAGATTAAGTAACGGACGAAAAACCGCCCTGACTGCGTTTGCGTTTCAAGGCCGTCCCCTACTCAAGACCCCGGTGCCGCTATGTGGCGCCGCCTGCTCGAGGCGGTATTGCAAGGTGCCGGAACCACTTGAACCAACCAAACGCCTGTATTTTTCTAATTCCACAAGCCTAAGTCAAGAAATTTTCTGCGCATCAACAATGGTTGCGCCGACTTGTTGTTTTTTTGATGACTATCCCCATTTGCCTCTGCATGATTCGGCAGCTTGGTCGCAGGGAAAGGGTAATAAAATTACCGCATGGCAACAAAATTTGATTCCGATGGCGGCACGCTCCTGCAAGAGCGGACGGAAAAACTCAAGCCGCCGCCCATGTACAAAGTGCTTCTGCTCAACGATGACTACACGCCGATGGAGTTTGTGGTCTCGACGATCCAGAAATTTTTCAACAAGAGCCGTGAGCAAGCCACGCAGGTTATGCTCAAGGTCCATCGCGAAGGCGTCGGCGTGTGTGGGGTGTACCCCAAGGACGTGGCCACTACCAAGGTCGATCTGGTCACCGAGCATGCGCGAGCGCATCAACACCCGCTGCAATGTACGATGGAAGAAAGTGAATGAGAAGCGGGTGCTCTGCGAACGAGGACAAGGAGCATACCTGATCTGCGCTGGTTGGATTGGCAGCGCGGCTGGTGTAGAGTTAGATGACATTCCGGATTTCGGAAACACGAGGTAAAACATGATTGCGCAAGAACTCGAAGTCAGTTTGCACATGGCGTTTGTCGATGCACGGCAGAAACGCCATGAATTCATCACCGTCGAGCACTTGCTGCTGGCGCTTCTCGACAACCCGACGGCCGCCGAAGTCATGCGCGCGGTCGGCGCCAACATTGATGACTTGCGCAAAAATCTTGCGCAGTTCATCACCGAGCACACGCCCACGGTGGCGGGCACGGACGATGTTGACACGCAGCCGACGCTGGGCTTCCAGCGCGTGATCCAGCGCGCGATCATGCACGTGCAGTCGTCTTCCAACGGCAAAAAAGAAGTCACGGGTGCCAACGTGCTCGTGGCGATCTTTGGCGAAAAGGATTCGCACGCGGTCTACTACCTGCACCAGCAGGGCATTACGCGCCTCGACGTGGTCAATTTCATCTCGCACGGCATCACCAAACAGACCGCAGAGCCCAAAGAGAAAGCGGCTGCCGGCAGTGAGAAGGAAGAAGCCGAAGCCGAGGGCGATGGCAAAGCCAGCCCGCTGGAGAACTACACCCAGAACCTCAACAAGGCCGCAGCCGAAGGGCGCATTGACCCACTGATTGGGCGCGACACCGAGTTGGAGCGCGTGGTGCAAACCCTGTGCCGCCGCCGCAAAAATAATCCCTTGCTGGTGGGCGAAGCCGGCGTTGGCAAGACCGCGATTGCAGAAGGCCTCGCCAAGCGCATTGTCGAAGGCGAGGTGCCGGAGATTCTCAAGGACTGCATCGTCTACTCACTCGACATGGGTGCCTTGCTTGCGGGCACCAAATACCGCGGTGACTTCGAGCAGCGCCTGAAGGGCGTGCTCAAGAAGCTCATCAACAACCCGAACGCGATTTTGTTTATCGACGAGATCCACACCTTGATCGGCGCCGGTGCCGCGTCGGGCGGCACCCTCGATGCGTCCAACCTGCTGAAGCCCGCGCTCTCGGGTGGTCAGCTGAAATGCATCGGTGCGACCACCTACACCGAGTATCGCGGCGTGTTTGAAAAAGACCACGCGCTGTCGCGGCGCTTTCAGAAAATTGATGTCAATGAGCCATCGGTCGACGAAACGGTGCAGATTTTGCGCGGCTTGAAATCGCGTTTTGAAGAACATCACGGCATCAAGTATTCAGCGGCTGCGATCACCACGGCCGCCGAACTCGCCGCACGCTACATCAACGACCGCCAGTTGCCCGACAAGGCGATTGACGTGATCGATGAAGCTGGTGCCGCACAGCGCATCCTGCCCAAGTCAAAGCAGAAAAAGATCATCGGCAAGACCGACATAGAAGAGATCATCGCCAAGATTGCGCGCATCCCGCCGCACAACGTGTCGAGCGATGACCGCTCCAAGTTGCAGACGCTCGACCGCGATCTCAAAAACGTCGTGTTCGGGCAGGACAAGGCCATTGACGCACTTGCGGCGGCCATCAAGATGGCGCGCTCCGGCCTCGGCAGCCCCACCAAGCCAATTGGCTCATTTCTGTTCAGCGGGCCGACTGGTGTGGGCAAGACCGAAGTGGCGCGCCAACTGGCGTTCACCATGGGCATTGAACTGATTCGCTTTGACATGTCGGAATACATGGAGCGGCACGCGGTGTCGCGCCTGATCGGCGCGCCGCCCGGCTATGTGGGTTTCGATCAAGGCGGCCTGCTAACCGAGGCCATCAGCAAAAAGCCGCACGCGGTGCTGCTGCTTGACGAAATCGAGAAGGCGCATCCGGATGTGTTCAACATCCTGCTGCAGGTGATGGATCACGGCACGCTCACTGACAACAATGGGCGCAAGGCCGATTTCCGTAACATCATCATCATCATGACCACCAATGCCGGTGCCGAGAGTTTGCAGAAGTCGGTGATTGGTTTCACCAACAGCAAACAGGCCGGCGACGAGATGGCCGATATCAAGCGCATGTTCACGCCGGAGTTTCGCAACCGGCTCGATGCGATCATTTCGTTCAAAGCGCTCGACGAAGAAATTATTCTGCGTGTGGTCGACAAGTTCCTGATGCAACTCGAGCAACAGTTGCACGAAAAGAAAGTCGAGGCCATCTTTACCGATGTGCTGCGCAGGCATTTAGGGAAAAAGGGCTTCGACCCGCTTATGGGCGCACGCCCCATGTCGCGTCTTATTCAGGAGACCATCCGCAAGGCGCTGGCCGATGAGTTGCTGTTTGGCAAGCTCGTTACCGGAGGCAAGGTCACGGTTGATCTGGAAGAGGGTCACGAAGCCGCGGGGGCGGATGCCAAGGTCAAGCTCACCATTTTCGAGGGCGAAGCGCCAAAACCGGATGGCAAGCCTGCAGATGAACCAGTCGAGGTGTTGTAGTTAGCTGAATAAATGCAGCGAAAGCAGGAGAGAAAAAAGCCGCCGCTAGGCGGCTTTTTTTTGCGTTACAGTACGAGCCG
>JANPAR010000322.1:0-13720 GCA_031430015.1 Burkholderiales bacterium | reverse complement strand
GTGGCGGCGGGTGAGCAGGTGGCGGTGATCGGCCCGTCCGGGTCCGGCAAGACCACGCTGTTGCACGCGCTCGCCTGTGCGCTGCAGCCGGCCTCCGGCGGTCTCGAACTCGATGGCACGAACCCGTGGCAGCTCTCCACGCGCGACTTGCAGCGCTTGCGCGGCCGCTTGTTTTTGGCCCCGCAAGCACCGCCGCTGCCGCCGCGCCAGCGCGTCATCACCGCTGTGCTGGCGGGCCGTTTGCCACGCCAGTCGCTGGCCGCCAGCTTGCGCTCCCTGTTCTACCCCACCGGTATTGCCGCGGCACATGAGGCGTTGGCGCGCTTTGACCTGGCGGCCAAGTTGTGGGACCGGGTAGACCGGCTCTCCGGTGGTGAGCGTCAGCGCGTCGGCCTTGCGCGCGCGTTTGTCTCGGAGGCGTCGTTGTGGCTGATTGATGAACCCTTGTCCTCGCTTGACCCCACGCGCGCTACCCAGGCGATCGACACCCTGACCCAGGCAGCGCGCGAGCGTGGCGTGACACTGATCACGACGCTGCATCAGGTCGATGTGGCGACGCGCTTTCCGCGGGTGGTGGGCTTGCGTGATGGCGAACTGCATTTCGATTTGCCGTCGAGCGAAGTGACGCGCGCACATTTGGCGGAACTGTATGCGCAGCATGAACACGAACTGGCCGGGACGGCGCCATTGCCACCCGAGCCAGCGCCGGTGGCAACGCAGCCTGTAGTGATGCACTGCCGCTAGCGCGGTGGTTCTGTTTGTCCCGGCGGCCCTCAATGTCTCTCAGTTTTGCCACGCGTCCGGCATTGCTTTCCTCAGTTTGCCAATCTTGCGCGTGACCACCGCTACCGCCCCCCTCGCTCCGCACTTGCGCGACCCAGCCTGGTCGGGCCGCGTGTTCTGGTTCCTCGCTGCGCTGGTGTTGCTGGCACCGGCGCTGGTGGCGAGCGAATTCAAGCCCTGGCAACTATTCGAGCCGGCCAGCCTGAAATCGACTTTGCGCTTTTTGTCGGATTTCTTTCCGCCCAAGATATCGGGCGAGTTCCTGTTGCTGGTGTTGCGTGAGTGTTGGCGCACGGTGGCGATTGCCACGGCGGGTCTGGCGCTGGCGCTGCTGATCGCGATTCCGCTCACTCTCATTTCGACCAGCGCGCTGTCGGTGTCGGCGTTGCCGGGGCGCATGAAGCGCGTGCCGCTGCTGGTACGCCAGGCCACGCGCTGGCTGTTGATCGTGCTGCGCAGCGTGCCCGAGCTGGTGTGGGCCTTGGTGTTTGTGCGCGTGGTGGGTCTGGGGCCGACGGCCGGTGTGCTGGCGATTGCGCTGACCTACGGCGGCATGCTCGGCAAGGTGTATGGCGAGATTCTGGAGAGCGATGAAGCGCATGCGACCGACTCGCTGTTGCGCAACGGCGCCGGCCGCCTGCAGGCATTCTTCTACGGCTTGTTGCCACAGAGCGCGGCTGAACTGACCAGCTACACGGTGTACCGCTGGGAATGCGCGATCCGTTCTTCTGCGGTACTGGGCTTTGTCGGCGCTGGCGGGCTGGGTCAGCAGATGGACAACTCGATGAAGATGTTTGTGGGGTCGGAAGTGGCGACCATGTTGATCGTGTTCATGCTGTTGGTGGGGCTGGCGGACCTCGCCAGTGCTTACCTGCGCCGGGTGCTGGCATGAGCACGGAGCGCGACGCCATGTCCGCTTCCGGGGTGCCCTCAGCCGCATCGCAGGTCGCCCCGCAGGTCGCCCCGCAGATGACCGCGCAGGCAATCATGCCGCCGCCCATGTTCAATGCGCGCTGCACTGCCTGCTGGGTGATGTTTGGCCTGATGCTGCTAACGATTGTCAGCTTCTGGACGTTGGACCTGAAGTGGGCGCAGTTTTTCTCCGCTGACGCGCTGCGCAAGATGGGCAAGTTTATCGGCGAGCTGCTCAATCCGACGTTCGAGGCAGCCTTCCTCGGCAGGGTAGTGATCGCGAGCCTGGAGACGATTGCGATGTCGGCTCTGGGCACGCTGCTGGCAGTCATCGGCGGCCTCGCACTGGCACTGCCGGCCAGCCGCAAATACGCTGGCGACCGCGCCTTCTGGCGTGGCCCGACGCGCCTGATCCTCAATGCCCTGCGCTCGATTCCCGAACTGGTGTGGGCCACCTTGCTGATTATTTCAGCTGGGCTTGGCCCCTTCGCGGGCACTTTGGCGCTGGCATTGCACACCACCGGCGTGCTCGGCCGCCTGTTTGCCGAAGCGATCGAAAATGCGCCGCCTGGGCCGGCCCAAGCACTGCGCGTGCATGGCGTCCCCGAAGGGCGGGTGTTCCTCTACGCCACGCTGGTGCAGATACTGCCGCAACTGATGTCCTACACCCTGTACCGCTGGGAGAACAACATCCGTGCTGCTGCGGTGCTCGGCGTGGTCGGGGGCGGCGGCCTGGGGCAGATGCTGGCGTTTCACATGGGCCTGTTCCACATGCGTGAAACCAGCACGGTGCTGCTCGCCATGCTGTTGCTGGTGGCGCTGGTCGATGTGGTGTCGTATCTGGCGCGGCGTGCGCTGCAGCGTTAACTGCCTCGAGCGGCAGTTGATCACGGCCGGCAAACCCGCGACGCGCACGCGGGCAATGGCGCCCGCCACTACACCGGGCTGCTTGGCCGTTTGATTCAGGCAATTCCAGGTGGATCGACCCGCGCCAGTGCGCGGGCGCGCCGCCCGAATTGGGTCGGCAGGAAAAACGCCAGTGGCGAGCGCAGGGCGCGCCAGCGCAAGCCGCGGAATACCCGTGCACGCGTCCGCGCGCTGACGTTGCTGGCGTTGAGCGCGAGTGCAAAAGCGAGCACGAATGCCACGCTGACGTTCAGCACTGCCATGGACGCGATACCGGCTAGGGCAAGCCAGAAACCGGCATGCAGCATCACCTCCGGCCCCAGCGTATAGACGGCGCCAGCAGCGGAACCGGTAGAGAGCGTGACGTGGCGCACGTCGAGCGGCAGGCCGGCAAAAACCGCGAAGGCCGGCACCAGACCGAGCAGCAGCCCGAGTGAAATGTTGGCGGCAAAGCCGCCGAAGTTGCGCTCCAGAAACGCGGCAATGCGCTGCGCCCCCTGTTCGCCGAATACCGCCTGGATGCGCCGGTTGTAGGCGATGCCACTCTCGATGCCGCGCAGCACGAACCAGTTGTCGGCGTAACCGGCGAACAGGCTCGAGGCCCACAGCAGCACGCCGGTGAAGGCCGCATAGAACGGGGTCGGCCCGAGCAGGGAAAACGAGTGCAGGGTGTATCCAGCCTTCTCCATGCTCAGCATCGGCTTGCCATGCAGCCACACCAGCAGCGCCGAGAACAGCAGCACCGTGGGCGCCACTGCCAGCACGTTGCCTAGCACCGCCGCACTTTGCGAGCGCATCAACTGCACCACCTCATCGATCAGCGCGCGCAGGCCGCCCTGATGGTGAATGTTTTCAAGGCTGGTTGCCAGCGCCGGACCGGTCATGGCCGGCTGCTTGGTGGCGAGCACGAAGCCGGCCAGCTGGATAGCGATGAACGAAGCCGCGTAATTGATTGACGCCACCAGACCTTCGATGAATTTGGCGAGGCCGAAGCCAATGATCACGAATTTGAGCCAGGTGGTCAGCGCCGTCAGCACACCGCCGCCGAGCGCAGCCTTGAACATCGCGTTGTATTCGTCGCGGTTGCGCGCGATGTAGTGGTCACCATGCTCGGCGTTGTGCTCGACCATCTTGCGCGCCAGCAGGGAGGTGTTACGCCGCAGCAGGGCGCGCACGCTGGTGCGCTGGTGGCGCGCGCGGATCAGGTCGGCCAGAAAGCGTGCGCCGTGCTCGGTCTCATGGGCGCGCGGGAACAGCAGGGTCAGCAGCGCATCCATGCGCTCGGTGAGGGCTCGCATGCGCTGCAGGCGGTAGACCAGGAACACGCTGACGCCGTGGTGGCTCAGATGGCGATAGGCCTCAAGCACGGCGGCGCGGGTCTGGAACAGCGCGGCGCGCGCCTCGGCCAAGCTGGCTGCCTGTCCCTCCGCCTCCGGCGGCGGCACCATCACCAGGGCGCGCACCGCGTCCTCAAGCTTCAGAAAGGGCGTGACGCGCAGGCTGGTGAAGGGCAGGCGCGCACGCACATCGGGATGCATGCCGATCGCACTGACCACGCGTGCGAGGTAGATCAGCGCGTCTTCGGCGTTGCGCCGGAATCGTGCTGGCACCTCACCGGTGAGAACCAGGCTATGCATGCGCGCCAGTGTTGCCGGCTCCATATGCTCGATCCAGGCGGCGTGGCCGGGCGCGGGAAACAGCGCGCCGAACAGTGAATCGAGATCGCGGTCGATCAGGGTCTTGGGCAGAAGTTTGGCCACCAGCTGCTCGACCACTTCGCTGACCAGGGCCGGTTCGCGCGGCAGGCCGGTGGCGCAGAACAATTCGAGGCCGTCGGCGTCCTTCATGATCGATTGCAGGGTCTCGACCGCCGCCGCGTAGAGCGCTGGATGGTTGTCGATCTCGTTGAGCAGCAGGCGCAGGCGCCGCGATTTGATCAATTGGCGCACGCGTTCGCCCGAGCGCATCCCGGCGGGCTCGTAATGCAACCAGTCGGCCACGCCGAGCAGCCAGTTGACCCGTTTGAGCCAGGGCGCAGCCGGGTCGGCGCGTTGCAGCAGGCCGCGCAGCGGCTGCGGGCCTTCCTGCGCGCGCCAGCGGCGCCAGTAGGCAAGCAGGCGCAGGCGCTTGCGCTTGAACATGCAATCCCTTCTGACTCCTGGAGGCATTCCACTTTATGCCCGGCACGCACCGGGCACGGTGCGGCAGCGCACATGGGGAGGAAAAGAAGAGGGACTACAGACCGAGCCTCTGCCACAGCGTGCTGGTCAACCCCGCCGTGTTGAGCGTGTAGAAATGCAGGCCAGGTGCGCCCTGCGTGAGCAGGCGGTCGCACATCTCGGTGACCACGTCGAGACCGAAGGAGCGAATCGAGGCACGGTCGTCGCCGTAGCTGGCGAGCTTCAAGCGCATCCAGCGCGGAATCTCGGCACCGCACATTTCCGAGAAGCGCGCCAGTTGCGTGTAAGTGGCAATCGGCATGATGCCGGGCACGATGGGAATCGTGATGCCTTGCGCGCGCACCTCGTCGACAAAGCGGAAGTAGGCATCCGCGTTGTAGAAGTATTGCGTGATCGCGCCGCTGGCGCCGGCATCGACCTTGCGCTTGAAGGCGGTGAGGTCGTCTTGCGGCGAGCGCGCCTGTGGATGCATCTCCGGATAGCAGGCGACCTCGATATGAAACCAGTCTCCAGTCTCTTTGCGGATGAATTCGACCAGTTCGTTGGCGTAGCGCAACTCGCCGAAATCGACCAGCCCCGAGGGCAGATCACCACGCAGCGCGACAGTGTGGCGGATGCCGTGTGACTTGTAGAGGTTGAGCGTCTCACGCAGATCAGTGCGCGTTGAGCCGATGCACGACAAGTGCGGCGCGGCCTGAAAGCCATCGCGCTGGATGTCGAGCACCGCTTCGAGGGTGCGGTCGCGTGTCGAGCCACCAGCGCCGTAGGTGACCGAGAAGAAGCGCGGCTTCAACTGTTGCAGTTGCGCACGCGTGGCGCGCAGCTTCTGCATGCCCTCTTCGGTCTTGGGCGGGAAAAATTCAAAACTGAATTCGCCGTTTCTCATGATGCGGCTTTCATGTGGTTTTTATGCAGCAATCGCGCGGCGTTCGTGCAGCGTTCTTGCGGTATTCATCCGGTTCATTCGACATGCACGTGGCGCTCAGGTGACACTCAGGTGACATTCATGCGCTCTTTTTCGGCGGCAACAATGTAGACATGGCCCACGAGAAGATGCTGTACAGAATCGCGCCGAGCGTGCCCACCCAAAAGCCCTCGACCACAAAGCCTTTGAGGATCGACCCCACGAACCAAAACAAAAAGCCATTGATGACGAGAATGAACAACCCCAGCGTCACCACGGTAATTGGGAGCGTCAGCAACACCAGCAGCGGGCGGATCAGCGTGTTGACCAGCGCCAGCACCAGCGCGGCAATCAGCGCCGAACCAAAACCGTCGACCCGGATGCCCGGCAGAAAATAGGCGACGGCGACCAGCGCCATCGCGTTAAACATCAGAATCAGGAGCAGTCGCATGAATTCACCTGCGGGACGCAAGCCAGACGGGGGCAGATCAGCGGTGGCGGATGCGATCTCGCTCTATGCACGAGAGCCGCATCCACCAACGGTTTCCAGCCTATCTCTGAATGATCTATCGCTTAGTAGCGATACTGATCAGCCTTGTACGGGCCATCCTGCGTGACGCCAATGTAGGCCGCCTGCTTGGGTGTCAGCTTTGACAGCTGCGCGTTCAGCTTCTTGAGTTGCAGGCGCGCGACTTTTTCGTCCAGATGCTTCGGCAAAGTGTAGACGCCGACCGGATACTTCTTGGTCTGCGTGAACAGCTCGATCTGCGCGATGGTCTGGTTGGCGAACGACGACGACATCACATAGCTCGGATGCCCCGTGCCGCAACCCAGATTCACCAGACGGCCCTTGGCCAGCAGGATGATGCGCTTGCCTTCCTTGCCGCCGGGGCCATAGCCCTTGCCCGGGAAGATGACATGATCGACCTGCGGCTTGATCTCGTCCCACTTGTACTTCTCCAGTGAGGCAACATCGATCTCGTTGTCGAAGTGGCCGATGTTGCAGACGATGGCCTGGTCTTTCATCTTCTTCATGTGGTCGTGCGTGATCACATGGTAGTTGCCGGTGGCCGAGACGAAAATGTCAGCCTTGTCGGCAGCGTAGTCCATCGTCACCACACGGTAGCCTTCCATTGCGGCTTGCAGGGCGCAGATCGGGTCGATCTCGGTGACCCACACTTGGGCGGAGAGCGCACGCAGGGCTTGCGCCGAGCCCTTGCCGACATCGCCGTAGCCTGCGACCACGGCGACCTTGCCCGCAATCATCACATCGGTGGCACGCTTGATTGCATCGACCAATGACTCGCGGCAACCGTAGAGGTTGTCGAACTTCGATTTGGTGACCGAGTCGTTGACGTTGATCGCGGGGAAAGCGAGCTTGCCCTCTTTGTGCATCTGATAGAGACGATGCACACCGGTGGTGGTCTCCTCGGTCACGCCCTTGACTGCGGCAAGACGCTTGGAGTACCAGGTTTTGTCTGACTTGAGCGTCTTCTTGATCGACGCATACAGGCACTCTTCTTCTTCGCTGGTGGGCTTGGCGATGACCGAGATGTCGGACTCGGCACGCGTGCCCAGATGCAGCAGCAGCGTAGCGTCGCCGCCGTCGTCGAGGATCATGTTCGAATAGACCGGCGCACCCTTCGCGTTCGGCCACTCAAAAATGCGGTGGGTGTAATCCCAATAATCCACCAGCGTCTCGCCCTTGACGGCAAACACCGGCGTGCCGTTGGCCGCAATCGCCGCGGCAGCGTGGTCTTGCGTCGAGAAAATATTGCACGAGGCCCAACGCACTTCGGCGCCCAATGCTTCGAGGGTTTCAATGAGCACGGCAGTCTGGATCGTCATGTGCAACGAACCAGTGATGCGCGCGCCCTTGAGCGGCTGCTTCTTGGCAAACTCTTCGCGAATCGCCATCAGGCCGGGCATTTCAGTCTCGGCAATGGCGATCTCTTTGCGGCCCCAAGCAGCAAGCTTGAGGTCGGCGATAACGTAGTCTTTCTTGGCGGGGAATTTAAGTACGGCGCTCATCTCGCGCCCTCCTTTCAATGGTTTGAAGTGGAAGTGGGCGAGCGCCGTTGCATGAAAAACCCCAAGCCTGACCGCCTCGTGTGAACTTGCTGAACTGGTCAGCTAAGGTGGCTGCAACGCTCCTTGGGAGAACAGAATTATAGCTGGGCTGCGCCGATCTGGGTTGAATTCTGCATCGAGGAATCGCATTGACCAGAATGGAATACATGGAATTGCACGCCGTATTTGTGTATATTGGAATAATGTCCGCCGCACGAAATCACGCCTTCCGCGAACGTCAAAGTCTTGCGCTAAACAGCGCAGTGGCTGCACGTCTCTCGACCCAGCCAGCGCCAGTGATGGAGCGCGCTGCACAGACGCTGGCACGCTGGAAACTGATTCCCGGAACCTGGTGCATTGACCTTGCCAAATGGGAAGAAATTGTGGCGCGCGCGGATGTGTCCGAGATTCACCGGCTTCTCACTGGCGCTGACGAAACCTCCATTCGGCTGCGTCAGTCTTCCCCATTCTCGGTACAACTCGAACCCAAACAACGCCTGAAGATTCTCCGTGAATCGTTTGCAGCTTGAACATCTCCTGCGTGCGGCGGGCAGCATTTCCGGTCACGACCGCGTGATTGTGATCGGCTCGCAGTCCATCCTCGGCGCGGTGCCGGATGCGCCGGAAGCGCTGCGTATGTCGATGGAGGCCGACCTGATCTTCCCCGACGCGCCGGAAAGTTCTGATTTGATTGATGGCACTTTGGGCGAAGGATCGCTGTTTCACGACACCCACGGCTACTACGCGCAGGGCGTTGACTTTGGCACGGCCATCCTGCCCGAGGGTTGGCGCGAGCGCCTGCATGCAATCGATTCACCGAATACGCGCGGAACCACCGGGCTATGCCTTGATCCGCCGGACCTGATCGCCGCCAAATATGCCGCAGGCCGCGAGAAGGATTTCGAATTTATCCGTCATGCGCTGCGGCACAAGGTGGTATCGGAGCAAATCGTGCGCGAGCGCCTTGCGCTGTTGCCGCTGGACCGAGCACGCATTGATGCATTGCTCGACAAGCTGCTGCGCGACGCTGCGTTGGTGTCGAGCGGGCCCACCTCTTAGCGAGCAGCGCCGGCCATGTCCGCAGCGGTGGCAAAGCACGCTCGATACCTGAAGTTGCGTTGCACACAACTCGATCTGCTTCGCTCGACGTAACACAGCACATTGGCCACAGTGCTGACTTCTCAGGTTACGGTGCCAATAATGCACTCTCTCACTCGCCGCGAAATCATCCTCGCCGCCATCGTGCTGCTTGTGCTGGCAGCGCAACCGTTCTTGCCGCATCTGCCCCAGACTCAGGACTATCACCACTTCTCTGACACGCGTGCGCTGCTGGGGGTGAGCAACGCGCTTGATACCCTGTCGAACATTCCGTTCATCATCGGTGGCGTCGCGGGCATTGTGTTGATGTGGATGGGACGGTTGCCCGCACCCACCACAGCGCTCGGCGAGATGAGCCTGCTCACGTTCGCGGGGCTGATGGCGACCGGCATCGGCTCGGCCTGGTATCACGTGCAGGTGCCGCCCAATGATGCAGGCCTCGCGGTAGACCGCTACGGGATGGTGATCGCGTTTGCCGGCATTCTCGGCCTTGCCGCCGCCGACAGGGTGAGTGAGCGGGCCGGCTGGGCAATGGGTTGGCTGGTGCTGGTGGCCGGGCCGTACTCGGTGTGGTGGTGGACGCAGACCGGCACCATCGCGCCCTATGCAGTGCTGCAGTTTGGCGGCATGGCGCTGCTGGTGCTGATTTTGTTCTGGCGCGCCGAGTACGACGCCCACGCGGCCGGCCCGAACTGGGGCATGCTGATCGGCGCGTATGCACTGGCCAAGGTGTTTGAAGCAGCTGACGCGCAGATTTGGGAGTTGACGCTGCATACGCTATCGGGTCACTCGCTCAAGCACCTGGCCGCAGCCTGTGTAGCGCTGGCGGTGATCACCCCGCTGTATCGTCGCAACCAGCATGGCGACTAACGCAGGGCTGGCGCGTACCAGGCACCATCCTCTCGATTCATCTTCCCTCCATGCCCTCATGAAAAACCTCTCACCAGAGTCAATCGTGCAAGCCCAACTCGATGCCTACAACGCCAAAGACATTGAAGCGTTGCTGCGCACCTACGCGCCCGATGCCGAGCAGTTCACCCTGCACGGCGAACGCCTCGCCCAAGGCCATGCCGAAATGCGTCCGCGTTTTATGCAGCGCTTCGCCGAAGCGCATCTGCACGCACGTCTGATCAGCCGCAGCGTCATCGGCAATGTGGTGGTCGATGTCGAGAGCATCACGCGCGACTTCCCCGAGGGCGTCGGCACGCTCGAACTACTGTGCCTCTACGAAGTGCGCGATGGGCTGATTCAGAAAGCGTCGTTTGTGACAGGCGCGAAAATTCTTCGCGCTGGGTAGCGCGCCCGCCTAGCCGCCCTTGAGCTTGGCCAAGGCCGCCGCCATCGCATTGTTGGCCGGTGGTGCAGAATTCATCGGCGGCCTTCCCGCAGAAGCCCTATCCATGCGGTTCCCAGGCCGGATGCCGCCAACATTGGCTCCTGGAGCGCCTCTTGCGGCATCGCGCCCGCCGAAGTTACCCGCGCCACCAGCAGCCCCCATGCCACTGCGCTGCGCCGGCACATCGCTCATGCGCATGGTCAGTGCAATGCGCTGGCGCTTCGGGTCAACTTCGAGCACCTTGACCTTGACGATCTGCCCGGCCTTGACGACTTCGCGCGGGTCTTTGACGAATTTTTCGGACAGCGCCGAGATGTGTACGAGGCCGTCCTGATGCACGCCGATGTCGACGAAGGCGCCGAAGTTGGCCACGTTGGTCACCGTGCCTTCGAGCACCATGCCTGGTTTGAGGTGCACCATTTCACTCACACCTTCGGCGAATGAAGCGGTTTTGAATTCGGGCCGTGGATCGCGCCCCGGTTTTTCCATCTCTTTGAGAATGTCGGTCACGGTCGGGATGCCGAAACGCTCGTCGGCATACTTGGCCGGTTGCACGGCTTTGAGCATGCCGGGCGCGCCGAGCACTGACGCGATGTCGCGATCCAGATCGCGCAGGATTTTTTGCACCAGCGGATAAGCCTCGGGATGCACCGCCGACGCGTCGAGCGGGTTCTCGCCGCCCATCACGCGCAAGAAGCCCGCGCATTGCTCGAACGCCTTGTCGCCCAGGCGCGGCACTTTTTTCAATTGCTCGCGCGTGGTGAAGCGGCCATGCGCATCGCGATACGCGACCACGCTCGCGGCAATGCCCGCGCTCAAGCCGGCGACACGCGTGAGCAGCGGGGCCGATGCGGTGTTGACATCGACGCCGACGCCGTTGACGCAATCTTCGACGACTGCATCGAGCGCGCGCTGCAATTGCGTTTGATTCACATCGTGTTGATACTGGCCGACACCGATGGACTTGGGGTCGATCTTCACCAACTCGGCGAGCGGGTCCTGCAAGCGCCGCGCAATCGACACCGCACCGCGAATCGACACATCGAGGTCGGGAAACTCTTTCGCGGCGAACGCGGAGGCCGAGTACACCGATGCGCCCGCCTCGGACACCGTGACTTTGGCGATGTGCGTGGCGGGTGACCCCGCTGGTGCATGTTTACGGATCATCTCGATCAGGTCGCCCGCGAGCTTGTCGGTCTCGCGCGAGGCGGTGCCGTTGCCGATGGCGATCAACTGCACATTGTGTTTGACGCACAGCGTGCCGAGCGTCGCAATCGAGCCATCCCAATCGCGGCGCGGCTCGTGCGGGTAGATGGTGGCGGTGTCGAGCAGCTTGCCGGTGGCGTCGATCACCGCGACCTTGCAGCCGGTGCGCAGGCCTGGGTCGAGGCCCAACACCGATTTCGGCCCCGCCGGGGCGGCGAGCAACAGGTCTTTGAGGTTGGCGCCGAATACGCGAATCGCTTCGGTCTCGGCACGCTCACGCAAGCCACCCATGAGATCAGTATCGAGATGCAATGAAATTTTGACGCGCCAGGCCCAGCGCACAGTGTCGAGCAGCCAGCGGTCGGCGGCGCGGTGTTGTTGCGCGATGCGAAAGCGCTGCGCGATACGGCCTTCACAGGCGTTGAAGGGCACGTCCCAGCCTGGCTTCTCTTCTTCGCCCGGCAGCACCAGGGTGACGTTGAGCATCTCTTCACGGCGGCCGCGAAACAACGCGAGGGCGCGATGCGAGGGAATCGTCTTGTAGGTCTCGCTGTAGTCGAAGTAGTCGGAAAATTTTGCGCCCGCTTCCTCCTTGCCCTTGGCGACACGCGAGCAGACGATGCCGCTGTCGATCAACTGCGTGCGCAGAGCCTGCAGCAGATCAGCGTCTTCGGCGAAGCGCTCCATCAATATCTGGCGCGCGCCATCGAGCGCGGCTTTGGCATCCGGTACGCCGGGATTTTTTGCGCCGTCGATCTCGAATGGCTCACGCAAATACTTCGCAGCTTCCGTTTCGGGCACCAGCGTTGCATCGCCAAGAAGCGCATCTGCCAGCGGTTCCAGCCCGGCCTCGCGCGCAATCTGCGCCTTGGTGCGGCGCTTCTGTTTGTAAGGCAGGTACAAATCTTCGAGGCGCGCTTTGTCAGCGGCAAGCTCAATGGTCGCGCGTAATTCGGGCGTGAGCTTGCCTTGCTCGTCAATGTTGGCGAGGATGGCGGCGCGGCGCTCTTCGAGTTCGCGCAGGTAGGCGAGGCGCTCTTCAAGCAGGCGCAACTGGTTGTCGTCAAGACCGCCAGTGACTTCCTTGCGGTAGCGTGCGATGAATGGCACAGTCGCACCCTCGTCGAGCAGCGTGACGGCAGCGGCGACTTGGGCGGGGCGCGCGGCGAGTTCAAGCGCGAGGCGTTGTTCGATGGAGGGTAGAGGCATGTGCTGTTGGCTCAAATTCGGCTTGGTGAATCCGGGGTGAATCAATGTTTCGCGGCAAAACAAAGGCCGCCACGGTCAGACCGGGCGGCCTCTCTTGAAACAAGTCAAACCGCTAATGCGCAAGCAGCATCAAGCTGCAGCTTTCAGTGCAGCCGCCTTGTCGGTCTTTTCCCACGTGAACTCAGGCTCCTCACGGCCGAAGTGGCCATACGCAGCCGTCTTCTGATAAATCGGGCGGAGCAGATTGAGCATCTGCACAATGCCTTTCGGGCGCAGATCAAAATGCTGGCTCACCAGGGCCGAGAGCTTCTCGTCACTGATCTTGCCGGTGCCGTGGGTGGTGACCAGCACGCTGGTGGGCTTGGCGACGCCAATGGCGTACGACACCTGCACCATGCACTTGGTGGCCAAGCCAGCGGCCACGATATTTTTGGCCACGTAGCGCGCCGCGTAAGCCGCCGAGCGGTCTACCTTGGACGGATCCTTGCCGGAGAATGCGCCGCCGCCGTGCGGGGCCGAACCGCCGTAGGTGTCAACGATGATCTTGCGCCCGGTCAAGCCGCAGTCGCCCTTGGGGCCGCCGATTTCAAAGCTGCCGGTCGGGTTGACGAGATATTGAATCTTGCCCTTGATCATGTCTTTGGGCAGAATCGGCTTGATGATCTGCTCGATCACCGCTTCTTCGATCTGCTTGTGGGTCATGCCGGGCTTGTGCTGCGTCGAGAGCACCACAGTGTCGATCGCCACTGGCCGGCCATCCACGTATTTGAGCGTGACTTGCGATTTGGCATCGGGACGCAGCCAAGGCAGGCGGCCATCGCGGCGCAACTCGGACTGACGCTCAACCAAACGGTGCGAAAGGTGAATCGCCAGCGGCATCAGCTCGGGCGTTTCGTCGCAGGCGTAGCCGAACATCAGGCCCTGGTCGCCCGCGCCCTGGTCGAGGTCGAGGCCCTGACCTTCGTTGACGCCCTGTGCGATGTTTTGCGATTGCTCGCCATACTGGACCATCACCGTACAGGTGTCGGCATCAAAGCCAATCGCCGGGTCGGTGTAGCCGATGCGGCGGATGGTGTCGCGCGCGACCTGCGCGTAATCGACCTTGGCACCGGTGGT
>JANPAR010000321.1:0-18762 GCA_031430015.1 Burkholderiales bacterium | reverse complement strand
TGTGTTTGTCTTTGACCTTGTGTTTGTCTTTGACCTTGTGTTTGTCTTTGACCTTGTGTTTGTCTTTGACCTTGTGTTTGTCTTTGACCTTGTGCTTGTCTTTGACCTTGTGTTTGTCCTTGACCTTGTGTTTGTCTTTGGTCTTGTGTTTGTCTTTGTCCTTGTCGTGACCGTCCGAGCCACCTTCAAAATAGCCGTCGTGCAGCTTTTTACCAAAGCCGCCGACGCCGCCTGCGACCTTCTCCAAATCCGAATCGTCCAGTTCCGACTGATCCATCGCCGATGGAGTTTGCCCTGTATTGCCTGAACCGTTACTCATGGAATTTTCCCTTAGGCATGAATTTCTGGTTGATCTTCTGACATGGTCCGCCAACTGAACGGATCGATTTTTATGCTAACACATGAAAATACTATACTGACAGGACTTTTATCACACGATTTCATCGCGACTAGCGTTTTGATTTTCGTTTGCGCCGCTTTATTTGTTCACCGGGTGCCGCCTCGATATTCTGGCGCCGGGCGAGGTCTGCAAAGGCCCCACCCTTCTCGATCAACTCCTGGTAGCGGCCCTGCTCCACAACCTGCCCTCCATCGAGCACGATGATCTGGTCGGCCTCGGCGATCGTGCTCAGGCGGTGGGCAATCACGATGCGCGTCGCCTTGAGCCGCAACAGACTTTCGGCCACCACCTTCTGGGAGCGGTTGTCCAGGGCGCTGGTGGCTTCGTCCAGAAACAGCACTTTCGGGCCGCCGGCCAGGGCACGTGCAATCAGGATGCGCTGGCGCTGGCCGCCTGAGAGCGTGCTGGTGCCTTCGCCGATGGCGGTGTGCATGCCCATCGGCAGGTCCTGGATGTCCTGCTCCAGACCCGCCAGGCGCGCGGCCTCCCAGGCTTCCTCGAGCGTGCCGCCCTTGACGCCGACAATGTTCGAGAAAATATCCCCGGCCAGGAGCGGGCTGTTCTGCAGCACCACCCCGAACTGGTGCCGGAGCGCCTGACGGTCAATTTCGGGCAGGGCATGACTGTCAAACAGGATCGCCCCGCTGGACGGCTCTTCGAAACCCAGAAGCAGGCGCAACAAGGTTGACTTTCCGGACCCGGATGGGCCGACGATGGCGGTGAAGCTGCCGGCCGGAATCGAGATCGATACGTCGTCGAGAACCGGTTCGGCGTCGGGGTAGGCAAACGACACCTGGCTGATTTCAATCGCGCCGGCAATCACGCCCGGATCAATGCGGCCTTCGGCGGTTTCGGGTGGCTGTTCAAGGATCGGTTTGGCCATCGAGTACATCGGCACCACCAGAAACAAACCGATGATGGCTTCGCAAACGCCGATCAGCGCGAGAAACATGCCGCTGAACGCGCCATAAAAGCCGACAAGCTCGCCGCTGGTTAGCTGAATGCCGTCCTGACGCGCCGCCAGCGCCGCCATGGCCGCCAGGATGATCAACAAGCCGATGCGCTGATACGCGCGCAACATCACTTCCTGTTGCGATTTGAGCTTCATGATCAGCAGGCGAATCTTGCGCAGGCTCGAAAAGGCGTCGGCCCAGACCCCCATCGCGCGCGATTCGGACGCAGTGGTGCGCAATTTCGATACGCCCTGCACCAGTTGCAACACCAGCGCCATCATGCGCCGCATCGACAACTCGACCGTGTGAAGGGAGTGGAGAGTCCACCAGGCAAACAGGGCCAGTATGCCGAACGCGGCCAGTATCAACGCCATCGCAATCATGGCGAGGATCGCGCTGAACTTGAACAGCAGGATGAAGCCGAGCAGGCCGAATACCCCGCTGATCAAACTGCTCAGGGTGGCGACCGAGAGCATTCTCGAGATGGTATTGATCGCGTTGACGCGCATGGTCAGGTCGCCGACCGCGTGCTTGCGGAAAAAATCGATTGGCATGCCGAGCAGGCGGTCCCACACCGCCGACTGGATGTCATGCTCGATATGGCTGGTCACCCGAACCAGCAATTGTCCCTTGGCCAACTCGAACAGCGTGTGCACGATCGCCGCCGCCAGCAGGATCAGGCCGATCTCGGTGAGCACCGGCAGCTTGGCCGATGGAATGACATGGTCGATCACCTCTGCCATCGCAAACGGCACCAGCATGGCCAGCAGGGCGATCAGTGCCGCAATGCCCATGGCGGGCAGAATGTCGCGGCCACGCCCATGCAGGCCAAACAGCATCAGATCGATAACCCCGACCGGACGATCCGGCAGCGGGCGGTAAAACGAAAAACCAAACGGTTTGAGGTTTGCCGCGAAGGCAGCATCAATCTGCGTCGCTTGTTCTGATACCGGATCTACGGCCCGATAGCCGCGTCCACGCCCGGGCAGCAGCGCCAGCGGTGCGTCGTCGTCGGCGCCAAAGGCCAGCAGTGGGCCGTTGTCACGCAGCCACCACTCTCCCGAGAGTGTTACCTTGCGAATCCGCACGCGCGACGCGTTTGCCAGGGCGATGATGCGCGCATCTCCGGATGCGGGTCCGGTCCCTGCATCCACCAGGGTGATGCCGAGCGGCTGGCACACCAGCCTGGCAGCGGACAAGGTGGCGGCCTGCGCCGTTACTGCCGGCGCAGGCAGTTTCGCCGCCGGGTCGAGCAAGCGGCGCATTTCGAGCACACCGCTAGCGGTGACCGAGGCCACGCCATCAAACTTGCGCCGCAGCGCCGCCCCGCCGCTCCGCTCGGCCGCAAGAAATGCCGCGCAGCGCTCAAGCAGCATCAGGTGGGTACTGACCTTGAACGCCTCCAGCAGCAAGGCGGCATCCTCGATCGCGTCGTAGTCGATCACATTCACACTGCTGTTTTCGACGCTGCAGAGCCAAGTGTGGTGGCTGATGATCGCGGCGCCACCGGTTCCAATCCGTGCCAGATCCGAGCCCAGAAACTGCAAATGCCCGGTCTCCACCCGCGCCAGAACCACACCGTAGTCACTGGCGAGCCACTCGCCGCCCGCTCCCAGCACCGTCTCGCCGCTGACCATGCGTTTGGGAGGCGTGTCCGGCCGCGCGACCTGGCGTTGGGACGACCAGTCCCACACCGCTTCGTGAATCAGTTCGAGGGTCTCGTCGAGCGCGTCGTCATTGACGTAGGCAAGCCAATCATCCATCGTCGTGGTGCGCAGCTGCACGCCAGGGCCGGGAACCGCCAGAAATCGCACCACGCCGGGCGGCGGTGCCAGGCCGCCGATCACGGGCTGGTTAGCCGACGCGCGCAGTAGGTGATGCAGGGCGCCGGCCGCGCCGGACGATTCGGCGCCGACCGCGAACACATCGAAATAACCTTCCATCACCTCGACCACCAGCGCAGGGTCGTCGAGAACGAGCCCGTTGCGGGCCTGCACCCCCTCTTTAGCGGCCGGCATGTCGGTGTCTTCGCTCATGCCTGTTCCAGAAGGGCGCGATAGGCGCCGCGGCGAATCGCCATCAGTTCTTCGTGCGATCCCTGTTCAACCAGGCGGCCTGCATCGAGCAACAGGATGCGGTCACAGTCACGCACGGTACTGAGGCGGTGCGCGATCACGATGCAGGAACAGCCGCGGCGCCGCAGGTTGTGCTCAAGCGCCTCTTCGGTAGCGGTGTCGAGCGCGCTGGTCGCTTCGTCAAGCACCAGTATGCGCGGATTGCCCAGCAGGGCGCGGGCGATTTCGACGCGCTGACGCTGCCCGCCGCTCATGTTGCGCCCGCCCTCGGCGACCGTACCGTCGTAACCGTCCGGACGGCTCATGATGAAGTCGTGGATCAACGCGTCCTTGGCGGCGTTGATCATGTCCGATTCCGAAGCGGAGGGGTCCCAAAGGGTCAGGTTGTCGCGGAACGTGCCTTCGAACAAGGTGATGTCCTGATCCACCAGTGCGACCGATCCGGCCAGGCGCGAGCGGCTGTACGCCTGGCGCCGCTTGGCGTCGAACAGAATCTCGCCCGCGGTCGGGGCATACAGGCCCGCAATCAATTTGGCGACGGTGGATTTGCCGCAGCCGGAGCGGCCCACCAGCGCAATCCGTTCGCCCGGGGCGACGTGCATCGAGAAATCGTCGAGCAGGGGTGCATCGTTGGGGTTGTAGCCAAACGCCACGCCACGCAATTCCAGATGGCCCGACAGCTTGACCGGGCCGTCCTGCAGATCCTCGGGCAGGAAGTCGGGTATGCCCTCCGCCAGCGGATCGCGCTCGTACTTCAGGACATCTTCAACCCGCTGCAGGTCGCCGCGCAGGCCCTGTACCGTATTCATCATTCCCGCCAGCGCCATGGCTGGGCCAATGAAGCTGATCGAGAGCGCCTGGAACGCCACCAGCATGCCGATGGTCAGGTGTCCCTCCATCACCCGGTAGCCGCCGAAGCACAGGATCAGCGCCTCGCAGAGCAGCAGCAGGAACGCCGGTACCTGGCGATACGTCAGGCCGAGCATTTCGACACGCTGGTGTGCTTCGATGTACTGGGCGAGGTTGCCGCCAAAGCGCCCGAACACCACCGATTCGGCGGCGGAGGCACGCAAGGTTTCGATCACCGACAGGCCGCCTGCCGTCGTGCCCTGCAGCTTGCCCAGCGCGATCGACATGGTCAGGCTGCTTTCCTGCGTCACCTTGGCGACGCGCGCAAACACCAGCAGGTTGGCGCACACCACGGCCAGGCTGATCAGCGCCAGCACCACGTCAAACCCCATCATGATGGCGAAGAAGAACACCGCGAGAATGGCATTGACGATGGCGCGCGACAGGTCGCCGGTGATCACGGTGGCGATGTTGTCGTTGAGCATCAGGCGCCAGGCGATTTCACCGGGCGCGCGCTGGGTGAAAAAGGTCAGCGGCAGGCGCAGCAGGTGCCAGAAAAAGCGGCTGGCCATCAGCAATACGAGTTTGGTCTGCAGGCGCAGCAGGTACCAGTGCTGCAGCCAGTCGAGCAGCACGTGCAATGCCGCGGCGATACCGAAGCCGATCAGGATGGCGCTGGCCCACGACTGATCACCGTCGAGCAGCACCCGGTCGACAAACACCGACGTCAGCACCGGATACACCAGCCCCGGGATCACCATGAACAGGCCCGCAAGCATCAGGAAGGCGATGGCCGGGCGGTCGCTGGTCAGGTGCTTGAACGCCAGCTTGTACATGTTTTCGGGTTCGCCGTGCGGCTTGAAATCCGGGCCCGGGTGTGCCGCCAGCACCACCCCGGTGAAGGACTGGTCAAACTCGTCGAGCGTGACCCAGCGGCGCCCGCACGCCGGGTCATTGATGTAGGCGCGCTTCGAATCGAAGCCCTCGAGCACCACAAAATGGTTGAAGTTCCAGAAAATGATGCAGGGAAGCTGCATCTGGCGCAGGTCCGCCGGCTCTTTCTTGTAGCCCTTGGCCACCAGGCCGTACGAGCGTGCCGCCTTGATGATGAAGCTGGCCTTGCTGCCGTCACGGGACACGCCGCAGCGCTGGCGCAGCTCTTCGAGCGAGACGAAGCAGCCGTAGTGGCGCAGCACGATCGACAGCGCTGCAGCACCGCATTCGAGCGCTTCAAGCTGCAGTACGGTCGGCGTACGCACCGGCCTTGCCGCCACGCGCGCGCGCCACGCCGCGCGCAGCCGGTCCAGCCAACCCGGCCAGCCGGTTACAGCGTGCGCGTGGTCCATTGCTTGACGAGTGAGATGAGCAAGGCGAACGGCGGCCGCTCGCCGACCGTGACCTCGGCCCGGCACAGCGCGCCCGTACGCACTTCCGGCGGTGCCGAGGCGGCAGCGGACCAGACGAATTGGCCGCCCGGTTTGCGGTCCAGGCGGGCGCGTGCAAACAGGGCCGCGCGGGCGCCCGACAATTCGCGCACCAGATTGTCGTTCTGCACCAGCAGGCGCATCCCCGGAGAACTGATCGGATATTCCGACACGCCCTCGACGCGGGCCCGCAGAAACCCGAATTCCTGACGCTTCACATAGTCGGGAACCAGTTCCACGGCCATGCCCGACGCGACCAGTTTGCCCTCGCCGCCGGGGATATAAATGGCCGCTTCAATGTCGCCCTGCACGGCGTCGATCCGTTCGATCAGAAGGATCGGCGCGCCGTAGCCGACTGCGACGCCATTTTCGATTTTGACTTCCACCACGCGCCCTGCAAACGGGCTCACGATCGGGGCCGACTGGCGCACGATGTCAAGCGACGCCTCCAGGCTGCGCCGGGTTTCGCTGACCTGGAAATCGATGGCGACTTTTTCCCGATCGCGCTGGCGATCCTGCTCGGCGAAGCCTAGCCGCGATTGCGCGGCCCGATCGGCCAATTGCTCACGCTCGAGAACCGCCGCGGCGCGGGTCTCCTCGGTATCGAGCAGCGCGCGGCGCGTGATCAGACCCTGCTCGACCAGCGCACGCTCAGTCGCCACCCTTGCGTCGATCGCTTGTGATTTTTCGTCCGCGAGCTTCGTCTGCGCCGCGTTCAGGCGCTGCTCCGAGGAGCGCGCCGCCTGCCCCTGACCGGCCGCACGCGCGCTCAAATTGCCGATCTCCGCTTGCCGGTGCTCCAGTTCCGACAGGCGGGCGCGCGCCTGCCTGATCTGGTCGTCCAGGTCGGCGCGGACGATTCTGCCCACTTCCTGGTTGGCAGCAATCCGGTCGCCGAGCTTGACCTTGATGTTGCCCACCACGCCGCTGGCGCCAGCTGTTACTTCGGCAATGCCGCTCGGGCTGATGAGAATGCACCGGCCGCCAACTTTTTGCTCCACGCGCCCCTGGAACCCCCACAACACAAAGGTGGCCACCGCAATCACGGCGCCGGCCCAGGCAAGCGCCGTGAGGGGCCGGCCGATACCCAACAGCGCGTCCATGCGGTCGGGCGACGAGAGTCGCGCGAGCGCCACTTTGCGGAACAATTTCTGGTTGGTGCCCGAATCGTTTTCGCTCATTGCGTCGCGCGCACGGGTTCGGCGCCGGTCAGGGTCGGCATGTCAACCCGGTAAGCATCTCCGTCGCGCCGGATCAACTCACCGTTTTCAAACAGCAACTGGGCGAGGGCGACGGCATACTCCTGGCGCAATTGCAGCAACAGCAATTGGGCGCTGTCGAGGCGATCCTGCACGCTGATGACGTCAATCAGGGTAGACAGGCCGAGCCGCCGCTTGACGTACTCGTTCTTGACCGCGACCGCATAGCGATCGGCCGCGGCCAGGGTGTCACGGTGACGCTGGGCAATCCGGCGCAGCGTACTTGCTGCCGTCACCACCAGCGGGCCGACGCTGCGTTCGGCATCACGCATGCGCACGATCGAACGACCGTGCGCGGACTCCTGACTTAGCAGCAGGCCGCGCGCCGCATTGTTTTCAAACGGCACTCGCAACTCGACCCCGACACTCAGCGAAGGCAGCGGACGCGACAGGCCTAGCGCAGGTCCGAGCGCTAGTGTGGAAGTACCCTCGGCCAGACCATTGGTGGTCGTGGCCACGATCATGTCCACCTGCGGTTTCAATCCGTTTTCGGCCGCTAGCCTTTGCAGGTAGGCAGCCCGTTCACGCAGACGCGCTGCGCGCACGTCGGCGCGGCGGTCGGGAGCCGCCAGCCGGCGTTGCACAGCGCCGTCGGCCAACGCAAATGCCTGTTGATCGATGACCGGCAACGAGTCGATTGAAAGGCTCTCGATGGTGGCTTCACCGGTATCGGCGTGCAACAGGCGGCCCAACGCATTCCACGCAATTTGAAACGCTTGTTCCTCGGCAAAACGGGCGGCGCGCTTCTCGGCAGCGCTCGCCTGTGCAAGGTCCAGTTCCGCGCCCGGTATCTGGTCGGCGGCAACCAGTTTGGTGATTTCTGCCACCAGCCCCTCCGCCCGGCTCTCGCTCGCTTTCAGGATTTCAATGCGCTTGATCCGGCTGGCCAATTCCCAATAGGACTGCGTCACCCCGATCACGGCATTGGCGCTCGCCTGCACCAGGTCCTCGACACTGGCATCGCGTTCCAGCTCGCGCGCCCTGAGCGCCGTCGATTGCTGAATGCCCCCGGCATTGCGCAGCAGTGGCACGCGAATCCCGAAACGCAGGGCCGCAGCGGTTTGCTGGGGGGGCGTCAGGGAACTTGAAATGGCATTGACGGTGAGGCCGAGCTCGATCTGGGAGCCCGATTCGAGCAGGCGCGAGACGCCGGCGCGGTAATTGGTGGTGTTGGTGAACTCCGCGCGGGTACTGGAGCCTGCCGCGATCTCGCTGTTTCGAAGAGGACGTTCGGCATGCTCGCGACCAATTGCGCCCAGCCCCTCGAGATCGTAGGCGCCACGCGATTGCTGCACGTTGCCGTCTTCTGCACGCACCTGCAATTGTTGCAGCACCACGTTGGCATTCGCGCTCAGCGTGCGGCGCACCGCCTCCGCCAGCGAGATCGTGCCTTTGAGCGGTAAAAATTCCTGACGGTCTTGTACCGTCAGCGCACGACTGGGAGTGGCGGCTCTGGGGTCATCGCCGGATTGGGCGGACACCGGGCAGCTGCTCACCAGTCCACCCGCCAAAGCAAATGCCGCAATCTGCTTAGTGACGCGCATGCACGCTGTTCCGATCGATTGCCGGGCGGGTTCGAGACGTTACTGTTACTGCGCGAGTTTTTTCAACAACCGCTCAAAACGCAAGCCTGCGTTGTATACCTCGTCGAGTACCTCGTCGTCGAGGAGGTCGGAATCGTGCTCGTCGTCGTCGGCGATCGCCTTGCTCGTGGCGGAGGCGGGGGCACTCCCGTAACCCATGGTGCTCAGAGTTGAGCGCATACGGTTGGCGAGAAACACGGCGAGGGCACGGTAGAAACGTCCGGCAAAGGCGGCGTCGCGCTTGAGGTGGTTGCGCAGCTTCAGTTGCGCGACAGCGAGCACCACACAATCCTCCTCAACCACCACCGACGCGGTGGGCGGGCTCGAAATGACGAGAGAGATTTCACCGAGGATCTCGCCCACCCCGACTTCGGCCAGACGGAAACCGTTTGGCAGCACCACGGCCAGGCGCCCGTCAATCACAATATAGAGATTTTCCGACGCCTTCCCGTTTTCAATCAGGACAGTGCCCTTGACAACTTTTTCACGCTGGCCGTTGTTTGCCAGCCACTCGACGTCCGTATCGTCAAGCTGCCCCAGGATATACAAGACCTTTCTCACGCGCGTCTCCTTTCAAGGAGTGGGCCAAGACCCGGTTGCCGACGCTCAGTCCGCGCCGTCTTCCTCGTACTCGCCATCGTTGCGTTCGACACCGAGGTAGGTCTCGTATTCATCGCAGAACCCGATCACTTCGTCAACGCAGGCCATTGGCCGCACTGACGACACCGGACTGCCGTTTTCATCGACGTCCTGCACCAGCGCAAAACATACCAGCGGGACGCTGTCCTCGTCTTCAAACGATGCGCTCCAGCCGTCGGCCGGCATGATCTGCAGGATTTTTGATTCGTTTGCCATGGTTCTCCTCGATAGTCAATGCTCAGCCGGTCACCCTCAATCAGGGTCGGGCTTCGGGTAGGGAAGCGGGATGAATTCCTTGTCGCCCATCATATCGCGTTCGAATTTGATGAAGTCGTAGTAGCCGCAGCGATTGCCCCAAGGATATTTGTGGCATACCGCCGGGCGCGATTCGTAGACCATGCAGCGCCGTTCGGTACGATGGAAAAATACGCAGATTGACTTGTAGATTGGATCTTCGCGGTGCTTCAAATACAGATCCTTGCCATGGCGCTCAAGGCAGTTGTCCTTGATTTCCTTGGTGGAACTGTCGAAATGCGTGGCCAGCCGGTCGATGTCCTCGGGGGTCACGCGGATGCGCTCATAACTGCAGCACCAGCCTGGGCATTTGGAGCAATCGTATTCGTTCTTCTTCGCCATAGATTCTCCCGCCGGATTATTCGCAATTCGCCAATCCAGCCGGGCGAATCCTCGCAAGGCCGTGCCAACTGCCTTCATCGATTTGATTGTAGTCGCAAACCACTATGCATCAATTGATTTATGCCGCACCTGAAGTGCGATCCGATGTGCGGCACGCGGGGGACGGCAAGACACGCGGGGGAGTTTGCCCGCACCTATAATAATTTGACGCATACCTATAACAACGAAGGATCCCCCATGCCGCGCATCCGACCGTATTGGTGCCTGCATCACGGCATCACGGTGTCGATGTACTACGCTGATCCCGACGGCAACCAGATGGAGTTTCAGGTCGATGCCTACCCGACGGTGGACGGGGCCAATGGCTTCATGAAAGGCCCGGGGTTCGATGCCAACCCGATCGGCGTCGAATACGACCCGGACGAGTTGCTGCAAAAAGTGCGCTCCGGCGTGGATACGGCTACGCTACTGCTGCGCACCGAGCATCTGCCGGTGTCGCCGGTGCGCTCGTGGCGCGATACCCCAGCCGCTTAGGCGGCGCCTGCATGCGCACACATCTCCCCAAGCTGCTGCTGGTTGCTGCTGCGGCGCTCAGTGCGCCACTTACTGCGCCACCCGCAGCGGCTGATTATCCCGATCAAGCGCTGCGCATCGTGGTGCCGTTCGCCGCTGGTGGCGGCACCGATGTGATGGCGCGCATGTTCGCGCAAAAATTGTCGGAAGCGTGGAAGGCGCCGGTGGTGGTGGACAACCGCGCCGGCGCCGGCGGCACGCTAGGCACCACCAGCGTGGCGCGCGCCACACCCGATGGCTACACGATTTTGCTCGGCAGCATCAGCACCCATGCCATTGCGCCCAACCTGTACGCGAAGATGGCGTATGACCCGGTGAAGGATTTCGAGCCGCTCGCGCGCGCCGGCACCACGCCCTTTGTGATGACAGTGCATCCATCCGTACCCGCCAACACGGTGGCCGAATTGATGTTCACCGCGCGCGCCAATCCGAAAAAATACAACTTCGCCTCCAGCGGCAATGGCACCACCAGCCACCTGTGCGGCGCTCTGTTCACGCAACTGGCGGGGATCGACGTCACGCACATCCCCTACAAATCCAACGTGCCGGCCCTCACCGATGCGCTGGCCGGGCGCGTCACGTTCATGTTCGACAACATCATCGCGATGCAGCCACACATCAAGTCGGGCAAGCTGCGCGCGCTCGCGGTGACTGGTGCCGAGCGCGTTGCCAGCCTGCCCGAGGTGCCGACCATGATCGAAGCCGGGCTGCCCGCCTACGAGGTGACCGGCTGGTTCGGTTTTTGGGCTCCGGCCGGCACGCCGCGCGCCGCCGTCACGCTGCTCAACGCCGAGCTCAACCGCATCATGCGCGAGGCCGATGTCAAGGCGCGCGCGCTGGAGCAGGGCGTTGATCTGGGCCCGAATCAGGACCCCGCGCAATTCGGCCGCTACGTGCAAAGCGAGCTGGTGAAGTGGCAGCGCATCATCAAGGACGCGGGCGCGAAGGTGGATTGATGTTAAAGATCGTTGGTGGGAGCCGTTCTTATGGAAATTCGCCAGCGCACTTTATGCGGCTGCGCCATCAAACCGCACCATCGAACCGCACCATCGGCTCGGCAATCACCAGCAGGCTGATGACGGTGTAGACGATCATCAGCAGCGTCAGCGGCAGTGACGCCAGCGCCGCGCGGCGCGTGCTGCCAGTCTCGCGCAGCGCCACGCGGTGCGCCAGCCACACTGCGATCACATGGCCAATGACGATGGCGCTGATCGCCACATACCAGGTCACCTGCGCGTCGATCAGGCCGATGTTGACGCGCAGATTTGCCGTGCCAAACAAATTCCAGCGCCAGCCGAATGGATCAGAGATCAAGGCAAGCGCGTTCTGCCCCTGAATCAGCAGCGCCGAGAAATTGTGCGCGATGTTGTAGGCCACCGCAATCGGCACCAGCGTGAAGGCGAAGTGTTGTGCCCATGGTACGGGGGAGGCTGCGGACGCCACGCGCGCCGTCACCACACAGGTGAGCCGGTACGCCGCGAAAAAAATCAGCCACGCACCTGCCAGCCCCACCGTGCCCGCGAAGTATCCGTTGACATCGACCCACTGCGGCACGCTGCGCTTTAACGCTTGTTCGAGCAACAGCCACGCCTGCCCGCCGTGCAGACCATCGAACAACACGGTCGAGAGCATGGCGATGATGAAGCCGCTCATGCCGGACGGGATTGCGTCACCCGCACTGCATAGTGCGGTACCCGGCACGCGCAGCGTAAGCGTGTGCGCCGTCGCGCCGCGCGCCAGCGGGGCCATGCGCCCGAGCGTGGCGAAGTAGATCGCGAACATATCGCCATGACGCTGCCATGCTTCGCGCCCAAAAACGATCATGCCGCTGAGCGTGATGGCCGACCAGATCAGCATCGCGCAGCCCAGGCGGTATGGCACGGTGGCGATGGGATAAACCACCTCAAGCCAGCTCCACAGCAACAGCAGCGCCACAGCCGGCCACGCGCCCAGCGCAAGCGGCCACGGCAGGTTGAGCGCGATGCCGTGCGTGCGCCCCAGGCGGCACGCGGCGCTGTCGATCAACTCAAACAGCGTGCGCCACGGGTCGAGCACCGGCCACAGGTTGCCGATGCACGCCACCACGAGTGACAAGCCGATCCACCAGATGATCCATACCAGCGTGGGCGCGAGATTCATCAGTGGGTCGGCGGTGCCTGCCAATGCAGCGCCCAGGACCACGGCGAACGTCATCAATCCCAGCGTGCGGCACAGCAGCCGCAACACCGGCAGCACCGGCCCGAACGCAATCGACTGGTCGTTTGCTGCGCCGTCAGCAGCGGACGCCTCACGCACCCGCCGCATGAACAGCGTCGCGATAACAAACGTCAGTGCAACCGTCAGCGCGGCACCGGCAACGAAATAGCCCAGCGGGGCGGGCAGGTCGTAGCGTTCATCAAACCCGTGGGCGACAGAGTTGAGCGGATACGCCGCACCGGCCAGCAGAGTGAGTGCACTGCGCGTGCCCGGCCACGACAACCAGCGCCGCAGCCACACCGGCACCTGCATCACTTCGGGCGCACCTCAAGTGTGGCGAGCGGTGGTGCGTGGTGATGCGCATTCGCGCGCGTGGCACTGACCGGGTCCGCCCTGCCTCCCGTCTGGCCGCTCGCATTCTCGGATCCCTTGTCTGCGGCTTTCTGTACTACCCCATGCCACTCGGCCCGAAAGCGCCCGGTCGCATGCGCGGTAAATGTAACCTCAGCGGGTACCCCCGCAGTTACCTTGGCCTCGATACGGTACGCGTGCAGATGCAGATCGCCCGGACCATCACTGACGATGCGCCAGCGCACCAGATCACCTTTCTCCACCCGCATGCTGCGCTGCGCGGCGGGCAGCACACCATTGACCACCGTGAGCTCAAACGCCCTCTCGGCGGCGTGCGCGGGCAACACGGTGTACGCACCCCCCAGCGCTGCATGCATCAAAACGCGGCGGGCCAGGCGCCGCGCAGCGCAGGCCGTCATCACTTCACCGCCGCCTTCCAATCAGCGATGTCGCGCGCCGGGCCGGCCAGTTCCAGAATATGCATGCCGGTGTTGGCGCGGTCGACGATGTAGATGTAGCCGCGGTCATCGACTTCCACGTTGTTGGTCTGGATCGCGCGTTTCTTCGAGGCTTCCGTGAACGGCAACTTGCCTTGCATTGCCACCGGCGTCTCCAGCACGACGGTGTCTTTGGTCATGCCGGGGATGTAGTACGCGATCTCTTTCGGATTGAACGGGTCGCGCACATCGAGCGCGCGCACGCCGGCGTTGAAGTGCGAGAAGAACATGACGCGCTTGAAGTAAACCGGCGTGGTGCTCTCG
Organism: Burkholderiales bacterium; assembly: GCA_031430015.1. Lineage (GTDB taxonomy): Bacteria > Pseudomonadota > Gammaproteobacteria > Burkholderiales > JAEUOS01 > CANJDH01. The sequence continues at coordinate 5,063 of JANPAR010000321.1, read as the reverse complement.
TTCGATGAGTGCGTGCCGAAGCGCCCGCCGCGGGTGCAGAAGTTGCCGCTCTTCTCGGGCACAGTCCAGCTTGCCACGCCAAACGGTTTGGTCTCGGTGGTGACATCGACAAACCACACCATCTGGCGGCCCTCAAGACACTCCTTCTGAATCGCCTCGTCGGTGACGACGATGAAGTCGCGCTTCTTGCCCAGCAGGTTTTTGGCGAACTCCGCCAACTCCATGCCCGGCAGCGGGAACACCGTGTGTGCGCCGTGCATCGGCGGCAAATCGAGGCGCGCGATTTGCGGCGCGAGCAAATTCTCCGGCGTCGGCTCGGCCGCGCCCTTGAGCAATTTCTCGCGATCCACAATTTGCAGCACGCCGTCGGTGTTGGTGCCGTATCCGAAATACACGCGATTGCCCTTGACGCCTGACGAGATCGGCCCGTGCAGCGAGATCGGCGCCGCCCCGCCCGCGCCGGGCTGCTGGCCGACGAGGCCGAAGTCGCGGATGAACACCGGCTTGGCGGGGTCGGACAAATCGTAAATCTGCGTCATGCGGTTGGTGCGCCATTGCGGATGGCCCGACACTAGATAGGCGATGCCGGTGTCGCACTCCCAGAAATTCTTGTGCGTGCCTTTGAGGCCCTTGACGATGGTAGTGATCAGCGCCGGTTTGGCCGGGTCGGTTACGTCCCACATCTCATGCGCCTGATTGCCGAACACGCGCAGCATGTAGAACTTCGACTTGTCGCCCTTGGGCAATTCGCTGCCTGGGCAAATGCGCACCATCTGCGCGCCGCCCTGCTCGGCGCGGCCTTCTTCGCCGGGAATGTGGGTGAGGTACTTCGGCGCTTTTGGATCGGTCACGTCAAGGATTGACGTGCCGTTGTGCTCCATCGCGCCATTGAGCGGATTGCGTTTGTTGTCGCCGTGATGGCCGACGTAGGCGATCCAGCGATTGCCCTGCTTCTGGATCACCGGCTGGTAGGCAGTGCGCGCCTGCAAATCGCTGTAGCCCACCAGGCGCATGTTGCGCGACTCGGGTTTGCTGGTGTCTTGTGCGGCGGCGCCTACGCAGAGCGCGAGCAGTGCGGCGCAGAGCGGCAGGCCAGTGCGGTTTATACGATTCATCAGAAGTCTCCTTTTGTATTTGTATTTTGTTCTTCGGTGGCGAGTGGCCGAACGCGGCGGGAAGCATAACCCAGCGCGCGCCCATCGCACCGTGCCACAGTGCGATGTTGAGTGCGCAGGCTGCCTCTGCTGCATCGCAGCGCGGCGCCCTCTGGTCCCGCGTATACAATCGCCCGCAGTTTGACCAAGGCGCACACTCTGTTGCGCTTATCAGAAGTGCGCTGCATGCGCCCGAAAGATCAACGAAGATCAACGAGGGGACACCAATGAAACTGCATCAACTCCTGGGCGCGCTCGCCGCAGCCTGCCTGGTCGCCGCCGCACCGGCCCACGCGCAAGACATTCGCTTCGGCGCCAACCTGCCGATGAGCGGGCCGAACTCCGAATACGGTGATCTGTTTTCGAGCGCAGCGGCGATGGCAGTCGAACACGCCAACGCCGACAGGATGCTCTCGAAAAAACTGGTGATGGTGATCGAAGACAGCCAGGCCACGCCGCAGGGTGGCGTGGTGGCGATGAACAAACTGGTCAGCGTGGAGAAGGTGCCTTACGTGCTCTCCGCTTTCACCGGTGTGTCGAAAGCCATCGCGCCAGTCGGTGACAAGGCCAAGGTCGTGTCGGTCAACGGTGGTGGCATCGGGCCGGATCTTGCCGAGTTGGGCGAGTATTTCTGGAACGTGATTCCGCTGGTCAACCTCGAAGTGCAGGCGTTCGCGCCCTACCTCGTCAAAGAGCGCGGCTGGAAAAAAGTCGCGCTGCTGTATGTGGATGACCCGGCCGGTGAGGCAATCTAAAAAGAACTCGACATTCACGTGCCGAAAAACGGCGGCACCATGGTCTCGCCGTTGCAGATTCCGCGTGCGTCACAGCAGTTCTCGGGCATTGCCGCCAAGGTGCGCGAGGCGCAGCCTGACGTGGTGTTTATCGCGTCGTTTGGTGCGCAGCAGGCGCAGATCGTCAAGCAGTTGCGTGACAACGGCGTCAAGCAGCAACTGGTGAGCTATTCGTCGTTTTCGGCGCCGACCATCACGCAATTGCCCGAGGCGAAGGGCGCGTTGTTCCCGACCCAGATCATCAACTGGAGCGGTGATGCAGTGAGCAAGCGCCTCGCCGCCGACTGGAAAGCCAAGAAGGGCAAAGACCCTAGCGCGTATGTCGCCAACTACTACAACGCGGTGATGGTGTTCGTGAAACTCGCGCAGGCGCTCGAAAAATCGGGCCAGCCAATTACCGGCGAGAACCTGCTCAAGCAGCGCAAGCTGATGAGCAGCTTTGACGTGGTCGGCGGCAAGATGCAGTTTTTGCCCAATGGCACGGTGTCGATGCCACTTGGCATTTACGAAATCGACGGCGCAGCAGGCAAGCTGATCAAGGGCAATATCTGATCCTCTGCTGAACGGCTGGTTGCAGGCTTGCAGCGCATCCCGGGGAACCCCGGAGACGCTGCCGCCCCCGCGCTCCGCCGTCATGGTCGCGATCGGGCCGCTGCCGTCATGCTGCTACTCCAACTGCTCATCAATGGCCTGCAACTGGGCGCGATCTATGCGCTCACTGCGGTGGGCTTTGCGCTGATCTTCGGCTCGACCAAGGTGTTCCATGTCGCGCACGGCGCGGCGTTCACGCTGGCGGGCTATCTGTTCTGGTGGAGCGTTACCGTGCTGAAGTGGCACTGGATCGGCGGCATCGTGCTGGCGGTGCTGGTGGTGATCGTGTTCGGCGTGTTCATGGAGCGCTGGATTTACCGGCCGATCCAGCGTCATGAAGGTGCGTTCTTCACCGTCTTCATCGCCTCGTTCGGCACCCAGATCATCGTGCAAAACCTCGTGGGCACGGTGTTCGGGCGCGGCTTTGAGACGGTCACGGTGGAATTGTCGCGCGCGGTAGAACTGGCACCCGGCCTGTTCGTCGCGCCCATCGCCGGTGTGGCGATTGGCGTGGCGGTGGCGCTGTTCGCCGGGCTCAATTTATTTCTTTCGCGCACGCAAGTGGGTACCGGCCTGCGCGCCCTCTCCGACAACCCCGATCTCGTGCGCATCTTCGGACTGGAGCCGGCGCGCCTCGCGCAAGTCGCGTTTGGCCTCGGCTCGGCGCTGGTGGTACCGGCCGCAGCCCTGACCGCGATGTCGCAGGGCATCAACCCCGGCATCGGCGCGCACATCATGCTTATCAGCATTGCGGCCACCATCGTTGGTGGCATTGGGTCCTTGAAGGGCGCGGCGTGTGGCGGTTTGTTGCTCGGTCTGGCCGAGAGTCTTGCGGTGTGGAAGCTTGACCCGCAGTGGAGTGAGGCGGTGACCTTTGTGATTTTGTTTGCGTTCATCATCTTCCGGCCGGCCGGCTTCATGGGCCGGGCGATTGGGTCGAAGTAGCGGTACTGCGGCGACGCGGCACGCCACGTTTTCCATACACCGGGCACACCCCACAACTCCGCCATGCTCGCCTACCTCACCAATCTCGCGGTTTTGATCACGATCAACGCGATTCTTGCGGTGACGCTCAACTTTGTGCTGGGCTATGCCGGCATTTTTTCGATGGCCCATGCCCTGTTTTTCGGCATCGGCGCGTATACCGCCGCGCTGGTGGCAATGAAACTGGGCGCGGGGTTCCTGCTTGCGACCGCCGCCGGAATGGGGGTGTCGGCGCTGATTTCGCTCGCGCTCGCGTTGCCCGCGCTGCGCGTGCGTGGCGAATATTTCGTCGCGGCATCACTCGGCTTGCAGATGCTGGCGATGACGGTGTTTGCCGAGTGGAAGGGCTTTACCGGCGGCATCGGCGGCATCACCAATATCCCACCGGCGCGCTTTCCCGGATTCGAGATCACGACGCCGGCGCAATACCTGGTGCTCTCCCTGATCTGCCTCGCGCTGGTGCTGCTGGTGGTGGCCGCGCTGGTGCGCTCCAGTTTTGGCCGCAGCCTCAAGGCGATTCGCGACGATGAGATTGCCGCATCTGCCTTCGGCAAAAACGTCGCGGTCATCAAGACCATGGCGGTCGCGGTGTCGTCGGCGCTCGCCGCAGTTGCCGGCTCGCTCTACGCGTTTTATTTTAGCTTTGTCAACGTCGAAAGCTTCACGCTCGACACCTCGGTGTATCTGATGGCGATGGTCATCATCGGCGGCACCGCGACGCTGTTTGGCCCGGTGGTCGGCACCGTGCTCATTCTGTTGCTGCCGGCCGCGCTGTCGTATTTGCCGGGCCTGCCGCAGACGGAGATTGGTTCGATCCAGCAAATCGTCTATGGCCTGGCGATGGTGCTGCTAATGATCTTTCGCCCCGGGGGCATCTGGGGATTTCGCGAGCAGCCGAAGGAGCGGGCATGACGCGTGTCACAGCGGGTGGCCAGATTCTGCTTGAAACGCGCGGCATGTCGAAAACCTTCGGCGGCTTGAAGGCAGTCGACAACGTCTCGTTCGCATTGCGGGAAGGAATCGTCACCACGCTGGTCGGCCCAAACGGCGCCGGCAAGACCACGCTGTTCAATCTGATCACCGGCCACCTCGACCCGGATGCCGGCGAAGTCACCTGGCTCGGCAACTCGATCAAGGGCGTGCCGCACTGGAAGATCGCGCAGTCCGGCATTGGCCGCACCTTTCAGGATTTGAAATTATTTGACCAGATGACGGTGCTCGAAAACGCGCTCACCGTCACCGAGCGCAGCGCCTGGCTGTGGCAGCCGGGCGGCAAGGCGCAAGCGGCGGAACGGCGTGAACGCGCCGAAGCCGCGCTGGTGTCGGTAGGCCTCGCCGACCGCCGCCATGCGCGTGCGCTTGACCTCGCCTATGCCGAGCGTAAATTTCTCTCGATCGCGCGCATCCTTGCCTCGGGTGCGCGGCTCTGGCTGCTCGATGAACCGGCCTCCGGTCTCGACCCCGGCTCTTACGAACGTTTTATCGCACTGCTGCGCGACCAGATCACGCGCGGCATCACCATCTGCATCATCGAACACAA
>JANPAR010000320.1:0-31305 GCA_031430015.1 Burkholderiales bacterium | reverse complement strand
ATGGGGGCCTTCTGCGGTTGCCCGCAAAAGCCCCAAAGTCTGCGCCTCGACGTTCAAATCGAGACCAGACAAATTCAACCGTTTCATCCGTTCAATCATCAACTTACAACCGTCTCTCGTGAAAACGTTGGGACACTACTGGTAGGGCATAAAGATTGGTGTCGGCAACAATTGCATAGGGATTCAAATTCTTGAGCGCATAGCGATAGGCGATTCCGGTATCGTCATTCAAACTGGCAAGACCAACCACTCCCGCAGCGGAGATTCCGTTGAAAGGTTGCAGCGAGAATGTGGTGTTCGAGCCGAGCGCGGCAAAAGCGCTTTCGATTTGTTTGATCTTGCCGTAAAACTGATTCCGGTTCGCCAGATTGCCGAATCCACTTCCCTGCGGGTCAATATCAAATTGAGTGTCGAGACCGAACAGGCGCAACAAGGGTTGGAGGGCATTTTCCAGAGAATTGCTCTCCGCCTGCCCTAAACTTGGCGGGCTGCTGATGCCGCGTTGATTTGAACTGGCGGAAAGGATCGCTTTCACATTGGCGTTGCTGAGATTGGGGTCGAGCTTCTGCAGCAGAATGCCGACGCGTGCACTGTCGGCGATCAACGTAATGGCGTGGGTGTTGCCGAAGTCATTGTTCTTTAGCCCAATCACTTTCCCGATCCAGCCAAAGGCCAGGCCCTCGATCAGCGGTTGATCCTCAATAAATACATTGATGATGTCGGCCGTATGTACCCCGCCGTTGGCAGTGAACGTGATATCTCCGGTATCGGTCTTGCCGGCGATCTGTGTGATCTTGTTTTCCGCCTGGGTGCCGCCGGGTGTGGGGTTCACATTGCTTAAACCGCTGGTCTGCCAGATCGCGTGCAGGGCGTCTTGTACACCTCCTGCATTGATGTAGGCGGACATTCGGTACACATCTCCTTGTGAGGTCTGTCCGTTGTAGCCATAAGTGCGTCCACCTTCTTGCAGCAGAAGACCAGCCTGACTCATTCGCGCGTAAATGTCGTCCACGAGTTGCTTTACCGTGACGTCAACGGGGAGCGTGCCACGCCCTGGCGCATTGAACAGATAGGCGCGCTGGAATTGCGGATCGTCCTTGTGTGCCTCGGCGAACACCGTGGCGATGTGACCACCCAGACTGTAGCCGGTAACGTTGTAGTTCTTGTCGGACGGCAGCAACCCTTGCGTGCGCAGTTGGCGAAACCATGCTTCGGCATCGCCGATCTGCGCAAAGGCGAATCCAAATGCGGCCATCTCCCCATCGGCGCCGGTCACACCGTCACGCGACCAGTCGCCGCCCTTGTTGTCGTCGGCAAATTCGGTGCTGCGGAACGACAACGTGTATTCGCCCGTCGACCGGTTCTTCAGCAGCGTGCCGGAAAACCCGCTCGCCGTGTTGCGCCGGTGCGCGATGATGTCGTACGTCGCCGTGAAGTCGGCGATCTGTGCATCCGTCATGCGGGTCTTGCCGGGAAGCGCGGCTTTCGCAGGATCGGTAATGTTGCTTTGAATAGCGTAGTTATTGCTTCCGAGACGAAGCGCAGTATCAAGCTTGTCACCTTGGTAATTGGCATCTTGCGCAAAATCGAGAAACGATTCAGCAGCAATTTGTTGAAGCGAAAGATCGTAAATCTGCTTTGCGGTCAAAGTGGTCATTTCATGGTCCTCATTTTTGGGAAGGGATTAAGACGAAGCGGAGAAAGTCAGATGGGTAACGCATTTTGATTACGCAACTTCTTGTCCAAGGCGTTCTTTTATCTTTTGTTGTCTTGTCGTAGTAGTACTGAGTGAAATACCGTTGAAGGCCAAGCACTTCAAATGGTTCGATCTGGTAGATGATGTATTCAATCCCCTCGATTGCATGTTGACGATCCTGCATTCGCCTGATTCCCCTAGACAAATACGCAAAATTACTCTTCGGCTGAGAAATTAATTTTGTTGTAGAAGAATCGAAATATTCATGCGTCATCGCTTGCTTTTCCCTTTCAGCCTGAGTTAAGCGTCTCTCGAAATATGCATATCGAGATGCGGGCGGGTTTCCAAATATTGATTTGGGATTGACGATCGGCACCACGCTGGGTTCCTTCATGTGAAAAGCGACGGAGTAATCGAGTCTGATTTTTGATTCTGGCCTTTCCTGCCGAATACCCTCAACTCCCTCCACTCTTCGAAACACCCACTCCCCTGCCTCAACCTGACAGAGCGCCTGGAAATATTCTTCACTTGACATGCCGGACTTATAAACGTCCTTAGGCTTGTCGTGTGGCGGCGGCAGCTTGATCGAGTGAGCGAATGCCGATTCGGGCGTGTCACCCGGCTCCCACGGCTTAAGCGTGAACATCAGACATGAAGTGTCCTTGTACTCTCTCGAGCCCGGCCCGAAAGGTGGCGCTTCGCGCCTGCGGCAATCGTGCTCGATCTCCTTCAGGGCGCGTTCGAGAGTTTTCCCCATTGGTTCGGCACCGACTGCTACCAAGTCGCAGCCCGCGAACAGCAGGGTGATACCGAATAGCGTCTGCCGCGTGATTTGTCTAAAATGTTTCATGCCATCCTCCTACAGTCGTTGGTACAAGCCACCCTCCAGCCATCACCTCTCTCTGAACGGCTCTGGCAGCGCCTCACAGGCCATTGGCATGGAGCGATTTGACCTTTTACGAGGTGGCGGATGCGTCTCTCACGCGAGCCGCATTCGCTACGCAGCGATGTCGATCGCTCTTGCCCTATTGAATTAAATTGCACGTGATCCTCCTTGTGTATCCGTTGCTATCTATTGAGAGCAATCAAAGAAATTTTTGAAATCAACTATTTGCAGCAATCCGCCTACGCCCCACAACGCTTCCTGATCGCTGGCGCTTCTCTGCCCGAATCGCCAGCCCTTCCAATTCATTCTCGTAGATTCCAAACTGCCGCGCACGCAAAGTCAGCTCACGCCATACCGGTCCCCTGTCGCGCCTGGCCACCAACTCACACGCATAACCACCGCAACGATCAAGCGCGCGAATGCTGATGTCGGAATGGATGCCGCGCAACGGCGTGAAATGCCGAAACAAGCCCATCCACGCCCTGCGGCGATTGTGCAATTCACGCTTGCCGGTCAAGCGGTCGCTGTCCCACGCTTGGCGCAGGCTGGCGGCACAGATGGTTTGGAACGCGGGGTAATCGGGCGCGAGGCGCGCGGCTTCTTTGAGCAGGGCGATCATGTGCTGGATCTGCGCCATGCCGTGGTTTTTGTGGCGCATTATGCTGAAGATGCGGTTTTGATCCGTGTCGGAGAGCATGGTGGGAAGCAATCGTTTCGTGACGAACAGGTCTTACCCACGGCGTGCGCACCGAGGCGGCGCAACGCGGAGGGTTTGGCCGGGCGATTTCAGGCCCAAAGTTGACGCACAGCGCAAAAATATTGCGCAACACTCCTACCCTATAGGAAACAAGGAGTTGTCTTTGGTGTATTGCAATACACCTGGCTGAAGGGGCTGCGCGCGCGGGGCGATTTCGCTGCGCTGCGGCATGCTGACCGGGGCTGAAACGGTGGTCAACTGCGCGGTCGCCGGTCCGCTGCGGGAAACTGCATTGCGCGGGACGGTGACGAGCGCGTGAGCATAGCGGCTGCCTGCGCTGCGCGCAAGCTTTTGTTGTCCGTTGTGGTCTTTTTGTTTTTCTGCTTGTGTTATTGCGCGGGCGGGTTGTCTGGCGGGATGGGCTGCGCACCGCTTGTTTCGTTGAAGCTGCTCACGGCTTTTTCGATGGGTTCGCCGGGCAGTGCTGCCGGGCCGGTGCCGCGGCGGGTGAATTTGCGCCGCTTGGGGCGGATCGCTTTGGCCGGGGCGTTGCAGTATTTTTTGTAGAGGTCGTTGAGCACAGTGAGCGGCACGCCAGCCTCAACGCCGGCATCGATGAAGCGCTCCCAGATGTCAATCTCCGGGCGCTCCACCAGCTTGCATTCATAGGCACCATCGGCGCCGAGCCAGCGGATTTGCACCAACAGCGTTTCGCCGGTGCATGCCGCCCAGTGTTTGAACAGGCGCCGCCACTGCTCTTGCTGATTGTGCGTGCGGCGCTCGCCAGTCGTGCGGTCGTGGTGAGACGAATCGCGCAAATCGTCGACGACCATTTTCCGGTAGCTTGCAAAATCAGGGATGCGGCGCGCCAGATTTTGCAGACGGGCGCGGTAGTGATGCACGTTGATTTCGGCGGTGAGGCCGGTTTTGCTGGCGACACTGATCTCGCGGCGGATGTCGGCTTGCTCGGCGTCGCTGAGCGCCGGGCGGCGGTAGTCCGGTATTGGCGATGGTGTGGTTGCGGCGGTCATTCTGAGTGATCCTGGTTAACGTAACGCGACGCGGTGCTGCCGTCACGCTAACCACGCTCACGTCAAAAAGGATGTAAATCGTTCACACCAAAATTGTGAGCTATTTACATTCGGCAAAATCGAGCACTTCATCGGCAAATTGGGAAAAGTCCGACAAGGCATGATCGCTGCCTTCAATGATCTTCTGCCGCGCGCCAGGAAACGCAGCCGCCATTTCGCGCCAGTCGAGCAGTTCGTCTCCGGTGGCGGCGATCAGGAAGTAGCGCTCGGGCCGGGTGATCGCGGGGACATGCAGAGCGCGCAACTCGTCGAGATAGGCTGGCGTGAATTCAAACGCAGCGCCGCCGTCGTGATACGCGGTCTGCGGGCCGACGTGTGAGGCGAGTTTCTCGAACGCGCGCAAGGCCGGGTTGAGCAGCACCGCAAGGCAGCCGGTTTCTTCCGCGAGGGCGGTGGCGTAGTAGCCGCCGAGTGAGCTGCCGATGACCGTCAGTTGGTCTGGCGCGCTGTTGGGCGCAAACCGGGGAGCGAGCTGGCGGGCAAGCTTGCGCGCGAGTGCCATGGCCGCTGCCGGGCTGGGCGGCAGTTGCGGGCATTGGTATTCATGCGCGCGGCCCAGCGCGGCCATGCGTTCACCGAGCAGGCGCGCCTTGAACGACTGTGGCGACGAGCGAAAGCCGTGCAGGTAGAGCAGCATCAGCGCGCGTTGGCGAAGCCGTCGAGCAGCTTTTGGTGGACTCCGCCAAAGCCGCCGTTGCTCATCACCAGCACATGGTCGCCCGCGCGTGCGGCCAGAAGAATGGCTTGTACCAAGGGTTCCAGGGCATCGAATGCGCGCGCCTTGCCGCCCAAGGCGTGCAGGGCGGCGCCCAAATCCCAGCCTAGTGCGTCTTTGCCGGTCTTGGCACCGTAGCCGAACACCAGATCGGCTTCCATGAGACTGGCGGGCAGTTGCGCTTTCATTGCGCCGAGCTTCATGGTGTTGGAGCGCGGTTCGAGCACGGCGAGGATGCGCTGCGCGCCCACCTTGTGGCGCAGGCCGGCGATGGTGGTGGTGATCGCAGTGGGGTGATGCGCAAAATCGTCGTAGACCGTGACGCCATTGACCATGCCGCGCACTTCCATGCGCCGCTTGACGCTTTTAAATGTTGCCAGTGCAGTGATGGCGTCAGCGGGGGCGACGCTGGCATGAGCGGCGGCGGCGATGGCGGCGAGCGCATTGAGCCGGTTGTGTTCGCCGAGCAGGTCCCACTGCACCTGGCCTGCGATCTGCCCGTCGTGGAATACGTCAAAAGCCCCGGCCTCGTCGGGCGCGCCGGCACACCACCCTTCGGACGTGTTGTGCAGCGCGCCGAATTTTTCCAGCCGGCTCCACAGCCCGCGTGCGAGCACGCGTGCGATGCTCTCTTCGCGCCCGTTGGCGATGATGCAGCCTTGGCCCGGCACGGTGCGCACCAGGTGATGGAACTGGGTCTCGATGGCACCGATGTCGGCAAAGATGTCGGCATGATCAAACTCCAGATTGTTGAGGATGGCGGTGCGCGGTCGGTAGTGAACGAACTTGCTGCGCTTGTCGAAAAAAGCCGTGTCATATTCATCGGCTTCAATGACAAACAGCGGCGCTGCTTTCGCTTTGCCTTCCGCTGGTGTCGTCGCGCCTTCCGCTGCTGCCGCTCCGCCTTTTGCGGGTAGCACGCCGGCCGCACGCGCGGAGATGCCGAAGTTTTCCGGCACGCCACCGATCAGGAAGCCCGGCGCACGCCCCGCAGATTCCAGAATCCACGCCAGCATCGCGCTCGTCGTGGTCTTGCCGTGCGTGCCGGCTACCGCGAGCACGTGATGCCCGCGCAGCAGGTTTTCACCCACCCATTGCGGCCCGGAGATATAAGCGTCACCCGCGTCGAGAATGGCTTCCATCAGGGGGTTGCCGCGTGAGACCACATTGCCGATCACGAACAGATCGGGCTTGAGCGCACGTTGACCAGGCGCGAAACCTTCGATCAATTCGATCCCCAGCGCCTGCAACTGCGTGCTCATCGGCGGATAGACATTGGCATCACAGCCGGTGACGCGATGGCCTGCCGCGCGCGCGATGGCGGCAATGCCGCCCATGAAGGTGCCACAAATACCGAGGATGTGAATGTGCATACGGGGTGATTGCCGGTCGCGCAATGCGTGAAATGACGCAGCGATTGTAGCGGCGAGGGTTGCGGCAGCGTGCGGTAGTTGCGACAGCGCTCGGTACAATTCCCGCATGGGCAAACAAGGCAACAAACGGGGCAACACCAAACACGAGAAGCATGCCGAGCATTCGCGCCGCGCGATTGCTGCGCAGGCGGCGCGCTTGATGGCCGAAGACGGTATCGCCGAATTCGGTGCCGCCAAACGCAAGGCGGCGCGGCAACTCGGATTCGCCGCCTCAGACGCGCTGCCGTCGAACGACGAGATCGAGGCGGAACTGCGCGCCTACCAGACGCTATTCCAGAACGACGAGCAGCACGCGCGCGTCGCCGCTCTGCGCGAGATCGCGCTCGACCTGATGCAGGGCTTCGCGCGCTATCACCCTTGCCTCACCGGCGCGGTGTGGAAAGGCACTGCCGGCCCGGATGCTGCGATCACCCTCGATCTGTTTGCCGAATCGACCAAGATGGTCGAGGTGTTGCTGATCGACGAAGAAATTGCCTACAACACCAGCGAATGGCCGCATTTCAACCGCGCCGTCGCGCGCAAGGTGCCGGTGCTGTCATTCGAGCACGCCAACTGCGCCGTCAATCTCGTGGTCTACGCGGAAGACGACTTGCGCGGCGCGCTGCTGCCGGATGCCAATGGCGACGCGGCGCGCGGTGACGCGCCCGCCGTCGAGCGGCGCATGGCCGAAGCGGAAGCCGCGCAAGCAACCGCCGGCTTTTTGGCGGAGTTACGCTGATGGCCGCCCCGCCCGGCCCTGGCGACTTGGGCGGCTTGGGTGACTTGGGTGACGCCGGCGGCACCGACGCCCCCACAGCCTCGTCGGCACGGCGCAAATGGCTGCGAGGCGGGCTGCAAACTGGCGCGTTGCTGGCGGGCGGCGCCGTGGCTGGAATGAGCGGGTTTGCGCTGCACCACTGGCTAACGGACGCCGGCATGGCCGGGGGCAGCGATGCCGGTAAGGCGGCACCGCATGCCCTCTGGACGACTGCCTTCAACGATCTCGATGGTCGCTCCGTCAGCTTGTCTGCCTTCAAAGGGCGGCCATTGGTCGTCAACTTTTGGGCAAGCTGGTGCGCGCCCTGCCTTGAAGAAATGCCGGACTTTCAGCGTGCGAGTCAAACTGTCGAAGGCAAGCGCGTCCAATTTGCAGGCATCGGCATCGATTATGCGAATAATATGAAGCCATTTGCCGTCAAACTGGGAATTAGCTACCTTCTGCTCGAAGGCGGTGCACAAGCGCTTGATCTGGTGAAAGCCGCAGGGAATTCGTCTGGCGCGCTGCCGTTCACCCTGATTCTGGATCGCAGTGGCGCAGTCGCCTTGCGCAAGTTGGGCAAAATGACGTATGCAGAACTCATGGCGTCACTGACACCACTTTGAATCGCGGCTGAAGAATTTGGCTAAAATCGGTTAAAATTTAGTCAATTCCGCCTCCTCGACATCATCTGCACGCTGAGTCGATTTTCGATAGCCGCCCGTATCCGAAGAAGCGATGTTGCGACCGGCCTCCCGGCACCTGTTCTTGCGCGATACCGATTTCCAGGAATACGGGATTTTGAAAGACATTTGAAGCTATTAAAGGTGATTTAAATGGATTTAAGAAAACTCAAGACCCTGATCGAGTTGGTCGAAAACTCAGGGATCGCAGAACTGGAAGTCACCGAAGGCGAGGAGAAGGTGCGCATCGTCAAGTCGGGCGCGGCCTACGCTCCACCCGCGCATGGCTACATGCCCGCGCCGGCACCGATGCAAGCTTTGGCACCGGCTGCGGCATCCGCCGCTGCCGCGCCCCCGGCAGCACCACCCGCCCCCAGCGGCCATTCGGTCAAGTCGCCGATGGTCGGCACCTTCTACCGCTCGGCCTCGCCCGGCTCCAAGGTCTTTGTCGATGTCGGCACCGAGGTCAAGGAAGGTGACGTGCTGTGCATTATTGAAGCCATGAAACTGCTCAACGAGCTGCCGGCAGACCATGCCGGCGTGGTGCGCCAGATATTGGTCGAAAACGGCCAGCCGGTCGAATACGGGCAAGTGCTGTTCGTCATCGAATAGGTACAGCAGCATGCCGATGTTCGAAAAAATCCTGATCGCCAATCGCGGCGAGATTGCATTGCGCATCCAGCGTGCCTGCCGCGAAATGGGCATCCGCACGGTGGTCGTGCATTCCGAAGCAGATGCTGAAGCCAAATACGTGCGGCTCGCCGATGAGTCGGTGTGCATCGGCCCGGCACCGTCGCCCCAGAGCTACCTCAACATGGCAGCCATCATCAGCGCTGCCGAGGTAACCGACGCGCAAGCGATCCATCCCGGCTACGGCTTTTTGTCGGAAAACGCCGACTTCGCCGAGCGGGTCGAGAAAAGCGGTTTCGTGTTCATCGGCCCGCGTCCTGAATCGATCCGCATGATGGGCGACAAGGTCTCGGCCAAGCAGGCGATGCTCAAGGCCGGCGTGCCGTGCGTGCCCGGCTCCGGCGGTGCGCTGCCGGATGACCCGAAAGAGATTATTGCCACCGCACGCACCGTCAAATACCCGGTCATCATCAAGGCCGCCGGCGGCGGCGGCGGGCGCGGCATGCGCGTGGTGCACACCGAGGCTGCGCTGCTCAACGCCGTGACGATGACGCGCTCGGAAGCGCAGACGGCGTTCGGCAATCCGATGGTCTACATGGAAAAGTTTCTCGAAAACCCGCGTCACATCGAGATCCAGATCCTCGCCGACCAGCACCGCCAGGCCGTGTGGCTGGGCGAGCGCGACTGCTCGATGCAGCGCCGCCACCAGAAAGTCATCGAGGAAGCACCTGCCACGGGGATACCGCGCCGCCTGATCGAGCGCATTGGCGAGCGCTGTGCAGAAGCCTGCCGCAAGATCGGCTATCGCGGTGCCGGCACGTTTGAGTTTTTGTACGAGAACAACGAGTTCTTCTTTATCGAGATGAACACCCGGGTGCAGGTCGAGCATCCGGTGACCGAACTGATCACCGGCATCGACATCGTGCAGGAGCAGATTCATATTGCGGCGGGCGAGAAGCTGCGCTTCCGCCAAAAAGACGTCGTGCTCAAGGGCCATGCCATCGAGTGCCGCATCAATGCCGAAGATCCATTCAAATTCACCCCCAGCCCGGGGCGCATCACCACCTACCACCCGCCGGGTGGCCCGGGGGTACGCGTCGATTCGCACGCCTACGCCGGTTATTTCGTACCGCCTAACTACGACTCGATGATCGGCAAAGTGATCACTTACGGCGGCGACCGCGCGCAGGCGTTGGCGCGCATGCGCATCGCCCTGTCCGAGACGGTCATTGAAGGCATCTTGACCAATCTGCCGCTGCACCGGCTGTTGATGGACGACACCAACTTCATGGCGGGCGGTACCAGCATTCACTATCTCGAACAGAAGCTCGCGGCGCGCTCATCGGTTTGAGCCTCGCGCAATCATCGGCGTATGCGGCAAGCGGGAGTTGAGCGCGTGAACATGCGCCCTTTGAGCATCCAGCAAGGATGCATGCGCCAAGAGACCCGGCACCGGAGGAGCTTTCACCAAAGGAGCATGCACCATGGCCTGGCGTGAACTGCGCTTCATCTGCGATGCCGCGCGCACCGAAGCGATGGGCGATGCACTGCTCGAAGCCGGCGCGCTGTCAGTTTCGGTTGAAGATGCCGACGCCGGCACGCCGGACGAGAAGCCGCTGTTTGGCGAACCTGGCAGCGCTGTGGAAGCAGGCTGGCAGCGCAATGGCGTCTTCGCATTGTTTGATGCGGGCCAGAGCGAAACGGCTCTGATTTCTCTCGTGGAGGGCGCGGCCAGCGCGGCGGGTCTGGCTGCAGTCCCGGCTTGCACATTCACGAGTGTTGAAGAGCAGGACTGGGTGCGCCTGACCCAATCCCAGTTCGACCCGATTCGCATTTCCGCGCGCTTGTGGATCGTGCCAACGTGGCACAACGCGCCCGACCCCGACGCCATCTCGATCCGGCTCGACCCCGGCCTCGCGTTTGGCACTGGCAGCCACCCGACCACACGCATGTGTCTGGCGTGGCTGGACGCGCATGTACAAAGTGGCTGCAGCCTGCTCGACTATGGCTGCGGCTCCGGCGTGCTCGCCATCGCCGCCGCCCTGCTCGGCGCGCGCCCGGTGGCCGCCACCGATATCGACACCCAGGCCCTCACCGCCACGCGCGACAATGCCGCAGCCAACGCATGCGTGGTGATGGCGCACGCCGCCGGCGCCCTGCCAGCGGGCCTCTACGACACGGTAGTTGCCAACATTCTTACCAATCCACTCAAGGTCATGGCCCCCGCGCTCGCGGCACGCGTGCAGCCCGGTGGGCAACTGACCCTTTCTGGTATTCTCGAATCGCAAGCAGAAGAAGTCATTGCAGCCTATGCGCCCTTCATCGCGCTGGCGGTTTGGCGCAGCGAAGAGGGTTGGGTTTGTCTGAGCGGAAAGCGTTCCTAGGCCAGCCCGGCGCACCGACCCAGTATTCTTGACTACGCCTCATCGCTCGTCACTCGCTCGTTACTCTGTATGTCACTGCAATACTGCCGGCAGAGCACCACGCATCATCGTTGTCCGGCACCTTTCATGAATCCACAGCAGCCCCGTCACGCATGAGCATGCTCACCTGCTGCGCCGCCTGCGGCACAGCGTTTCGTGTCACCTCCGAGCAACTGTTGGCACAGCAGGGCAAGGTTCGCTGCGGTGCATGCAGCACCGTGTTCAGCGCACTGGAAAATCTGGTGCACACCCAAGGAGACGCGGAGTTCGCGGATGCAACGCGAGCGGGCACCGCATACGGTGATGTTGACGATGGCAGTGCGTCCTCGCATGCGGCCGGCCTGAACGCTGCCAGCATCACCAGTCCGGAATCGACCACGGCGGCAGTGGTTCTCGGCTCGACACGAGCAGCCGCAGAAGACGCCACGCTGCCGCCAGCGCCGTTGGAAGCGGCGCCAGCAGAAACGCCGGTGGAGTTAGATGCGGCGCCCACCACCGCCCCAGGCGCACGCACCATCGACGCAGCATCCGAACCAACATCCTACTCAACATCCGAAGCAACAATCGCGGAAACGGGAGCAGAAACGCTCGCAGCCACAGCGGCACCTTCAGCCGCCACGCCAGCTCCGCAACGTCCACGCTTCGCCAGGTGGAGCACAACTGGCGCGCTCGTCGCTCTGTGCGGCCTGGCATTGCAGGGTGCCTATTTCTACCGCAACGAAATCGCCGCGCGCTATCCGGAGACCAAACCCGCGCTCGCCGCGCTCTGCCAGCAACTCGCCTGTACTTTCGCTGCACCGCGCGATGCGCAGGCCATCACCATCGAGTCGCACGACTTACAGGCCGAACCGGTCAACAAGAATGTGCTGGCCCTGATCGCTCTGTTGCGCAACCGCGCCGCCTACGCCCAGGATGCACCCCATCTTGAATTGACCCTGACTGACGCGCAGGAGGGAGCGCTGGCGCGGCGTGTGTTCGCACCGCGCGAGTACGCCGCTGCCGCGCAGATGGCACCCAATTCGGAGTTGCCGGTGCGCATCATGCTCGATGCCAGCCAGATCAAAGCCGCCGGTTACCGGCTTTATGCCTTTTATCCGTAAAGGTAGCGGCGGCCTGCCAAACAGCACGTAAAATTCTCAGTTTCCGAGTGCACATTAGCAGCTGCTGGCGTGCGCAAACAGAATCAAACAAGGCCGTCGCTGGCATCAACCGGTTGCTATCAGCGCGCCGGTTTGATCCGCTCCATGATCCGCTCCATGAGCCGCTCCAACCCGCAATTATTTTCCCCAATATTTCTTCCTCAACACAAGGCACAACATGTCGGTACTCATCTGCGGCTCAATGGCGTTTGACAACATCATGGTGTTTCAGGGCAAGTTCAAGGATCACATACTGCCTGACCAGGTACACATCCTTAACGTCGCGTTTCTCGTACCGGAGTTGCGCCGTGAATACGGCGGCTGCGCCGGCAATATTGCCTACAATCTCAAGATGATCGCCTCCAAGCCGGAAGAAGAGCCGCTGATCATGGCTGCGGTAGGCGAAGACTGCGACGCCTACTTCGATCGCCTGTCCAACCTGGGCCTCGAAGCGCGGCACATTGCGATGGTGCCGGAAACCTTCACGGCCCAGGCCTTCATCACTACCGACCTCGATGACAACCAGATCACCGCATTTCATCCGGGCGCGATGAATTCATCCCAGGTCAACCACGTCGCGGACGCCGAGGATGTCAGGCTCGGCATCGTTGCCCCGGACGGGCGCGAGGGCATGCTCCAGCACGCGCGCGAGTTCGCCGAGGCCGGCGTCCCCTTCATTTTCGATCCGGGCCAGGGCCTGCCGATGTTTTCCGGCGAAGAGTTGATGGATTTCATCAGCATGGCCGACTACGTCGCCGTCAACGACTACGAAGCGCGCATGCTGCAGGAAAAGACCGGCCAGTCGATGGAAGAAATCGCCAAGCTGGTGCAGGCGCTGTTCGTCACCCGTGGCGCCGAAGGATCCTATATCTACGCCGATGGTCAACGCCTCGACATTCCCAGCGTTAAAGCAGAGAAGGTGGTTGACCCGACCGGGTGCGGCGATGCCTACCGCGCCGGTTTGTTGTTCGGCATCGTCAACAAGCTCGATTGGGAAGACGTTGGCCGCCTGGCCGGCATCATGGGTGCAATCAAGATCGCGCACGCCGGCGCGCAGAATCACCGGCTGACGCGCGATGAGATTGGCGAGCTGTATGCCAAGCATTTCGGGTTCAGTCTTTGGTAATTTTTTCCAGTGCAAGTACGGCGCCGCCACCCCGGCGGTGCTGGTAAAAAGGATGGGCGCCATGAATACACAGTCAGGCATCACGCCGGTCAAGCCGGTTTGCAGCAGAGCCACCCGCGCGGTCGCAGCGCTCGCAACAGTACTCGCCGCCGCCTTTGCGGCCGGCTGTGCCAGCCCGTCGAGTTCGGGCAGCGTCTACACGCCGGGACAGGCCCAGCGCGAACAAACCGTGCGCATGGGTGTGGTCGAGAGCGTGCGCCAGGTCACGATTGAAAAAGCACCCTCCGGCGCGGGCACTGTGGCCGGTGGCGTCGTCGGCGGCGTGGCTGGCAGCAGTGTTGGCGGCGGCAAGGGCAGCATCATCACGTCAGTACTCGGCGCTGTCGCCGGCGGCCTTGCCGGTCAAGCGATTGAAGG
Source organism: Burkholderiales bacterium (assembly GCA_031430015.1). Taxonomy (GTDB): domain Bacteria; phylum Pseudomonadota; class Gammaproteobacteria; order Burkholderiales; family JAEUOS01; genus CANJDH01. The sequence continues at coordinate 17,633 of JANPAR010000320.1, read as the reverse complement.
CGGCCTCGGGCGCAAGGCCGGTGTGGAAGTCACCGTCAAGCTCGACAATGGCGAACTGCGCGCGATCACGCAAGAAGCCGATGAAACCTTCAAACCCGGCGAGCGCGTGCGCCTGCTCTCCGGTACCGGTGTGACGCGGGTCAGCCATTAGATTGCGCTAGAGGACGCGCTCCACACTCTCGCAGATGGTCTTGAGCATGTGGATGCGCGCGAACAGCTTGTCGTTGGCGGGCACCACGTGCCAAGGTGCGATCGCGGTGCTGGTGCGCTCGACCATGTCGCACACCGCACGCTCGTAGTCGGCCCACTTCTTGCGATTGCGCCAGTCCTCTTCGGTAATCTTGAAATTCTTGTGCGCGATCTTCTTGCGCTCGTTGAAACGCCGCAACTGCTCCTCCTTGGTGATCGCCACCCAGAACTTGACGACGATCACGCCGTTGCGCACGAGTTGCTCTTCAAAGTCATTGATCTCATGATAGGCGCGCATCCAGTCGGCCTCGGCGCAGAACTTCTCAACCCGTTCGACCAGCACGCGCCCGTACCATGAGCGGTCAAAAATCGTGACGCGGCCGTGGCGCGGCAAATGTCGCCAGAAGCGCCACAGGTAGGGCTGGGCACGCTCTTCTTCGGTTGGCGCCGCTACCGGAATCACGCGATAGTGGCGTGCGTCGAGCGCGCCGGTAATGCGCCGGATGCTGCTGCCTTTGCCGGCCGCATCCTGCCCCTCGAATACGCAAAGCAATGACTTCGCCGCAAAACGCGGATCGCGTGTGAGCAGGTTGAGCCGGCCCTGGTATTTTTCGAGCTGCTTCTCGTAGTCCTTTTTGCCCAGGGCCTGTTTGTAGTCGAGGGCGTTCAGGATGTTGCGCTTGTCGAGCGCTGGTTCCAGCGGCGCAGCAGTGGCCTGCTGGCGCACTGCCGGCAACGAAGCCTCGCTGAGGCGCTTATTGATGGCATCGAGCAAGGCCGTGCCGGCGCTCAGATAACGGTAGTTCGCATCGGTGCCTTCGATGATCAGCCACGGCGCCTCGCCGGTGCTGGTCTCGCGCAGAAAATTCTCCGATACCTCGCGAAACCGGTCGTACATCTTGAAACGCTCCCAGTCTGTGTCGGTCACCCGCCAGCGCGTCTTGGGGTCCTTCTCGAGCGTCCTAAGGCGCTTTTTCTGCGCGTCTTTCGAGAGGTGAAACCAGAACTTGAGCACCAGCGCACCTTCGGCCCGGAGCATGCTTTCAAAGTGGCGAATCTCCTCGATCGCGTGCATTGCCTCTGCGGACTTGGTCTTCTTGAGGACGCGGCTGACAATCGGCTCGGTGTACCACGACCCAAACAGCACGCCAATGCGCCCCTTGGGCGGCAGCGCACGCCAGAACCGCCACATAGGTGGCCGCTCCGACTCCTCATCCGACGGCGCACCGAAGGCGTGGGTGACGATGTGGCGCGGATCCATCCACTCGTTGAGCAGATTGACGGTCTCGCCCTTGCCCGCGCCATCGACACCACCGATGATGATCACCGCGGGAAATTTCGCGTGGGCGAGAAGGTCGTACTGCGCCTTGAGCAGGGCCTCGCGCAGCTTGGGTTCGCGCGTTGCGTACTCTTCCTTGCCGACGTTGTGCCCCAGTTCTGCAGCTTCAAACATGATGCCCTCCGGAGTGGCGGACTTTCCAGAAATCGGCTGCCGCTCGCATCGACGGCGTAGCGCAGCCGCTTGACCCTGATGCGAACGCGACGCGACCGGTCTAGTACGGGCGTCCGACCGCAGCGCCCATGGCAGTCTGACCCTACGCCAAGCCCAGAAAGCGCCGCGCATTGCCCTGTGCAATTGCCTTGAGCGTAGCAGCATCAAGACCCGTGCGCTCCAGCAGGCCGACCGGGTCGCCCTCACCCATCGCAAACGGGTAGTCACTGCCAATCAGTATCTGGCCCGCGCCATAGCTCTCGATCAGGAGTTTCACCAGTTTGGGATCGAACACCACGCAGTCGTAGAAAAATTTCCTGGCGTAAACCTCGGGTGACTCCGGCATGGTCTCCTTGGCCTTGGGCATCATGCGCCAGGCATGGGCGATGCGCGGCAGCATCATCGACAGCGCGCCGCCACCGTGACTGAAGGCAATGCGCAAATTGGGATGGCGCGCGGCGATGCCACCGGTGATGATGGCGGCTGCTGCCATGCCGATATCGGCAGGAAACGCCACCGCCTGTTCCGACAGCGGGCCGACGATGCGGTCTTGCCCGACCGGGCGCAATGCATGCACAAAGATTGACGCACCGAGCTTTTCGGCGAGCGCAAAAAATGGCTCAAAACGCGCATCGCCAATCGACACGCCATTGACGTGGGTGGCAATCTCGACGCCGGCAAAGCCCAGCGTGGTCTTGACGTATTCGAGCTCGCGCAACGCCATGTCCATATTCTGCAAGGGGATGGCGCCGAGAGCGTAGAAGCTTTGCGGCGCGGCACTCACCATCGCGGCGATCTGGTCATTGAGATAGCGGATCAGACCGCGCGCATCTTCCGCCGGCAGCCAGTACGAGAGCAACTCCGGCATCGGCGAGAGCACCTGCTTGCCGACGCGCATCGCGTTCATGCCTTCGATGCGGCGCGGCACGCTCCACGAGCCGTCACTCACGGTGCGGTAATTTTTGCCGGAGATCATCACGTGCCGGTGGCAGGCGTGGGCCGGTGCCATCGACGGCCACGGTATGTCTGGCGTGGTGCCGGTATAGGCCGGGAAATTTTCAGGGACGACGTGGGTGTGAACGTCGATGGCGTTATAGGTGGAGTGGGTGTGGGTCATAGCGGATTTGATTTGAAAATTTAGCGATGGCGGCAGCGCCGAAGCAGGTACACATCATAACGTCTACGCCTTGGCACGCGCTTAAAACCGGCGGTGCAGCATGGCAGAAGGAGTGACGCAAGGCATCACGCAAGAGGCAGAAGCAAAAGCCCCATCAGCTAAAATTGCGTGTTCAGCTTCAAGCGATTTCACACGTGATGATCACGTTTCAGCAAATCATTTTGCGCCTCCATGAATACTGGGACAAGCAGGGTTGCGCGCTGTTGCAGCCCTACGACATGGAAGTCGGCGCCGGCACTTCGCACACCGCGACTTTCTTGCGCGCACTCGGCCCCGAGCCGTGGAAGGCCGCCTACGTGCAGCCCTCGCGCCGCCCCAAGGATGGCCGTTACGGCGAGAACCCGAACCGCATGCAGCACTACTACCAATATCAGGTGGTGCTCAAACCCGCGCCCGCCAACATTCTTGACCTCTATCTTGGCTCGCTCGAAGCGCTCGGTTTCGATCTGAAGCAGAACGACGTGCGCTTCGTCGAGGACGATTGGGAAAACCCGACCCTCGGCGCCTGGGGCCTCGGCTGGGAAGTGTGGATGAACGGCATGGAGGTCACGCAGTTCACCTATTTTCAGCAGGTCGGCGGCATCGATTGCAAACCGCTCACCGGCGAGATCACCTATGGCCTGGAGCGCCTCGCCATGTATTTGCAAGGCGTTGAGCGCGTGTTTGATCTGGTGTGGACGGGCACTGGTGGCCGCAAATTGACGTACGGCGACGTCTATCTGCAAAACGAGCAAGAGCAATCTGCGTACAACTTCGAATGGAGCGATGTCGAATTTTTGCTTTCGGCGTTCGCAGGACATGAGAGACAAGCCAAGCTGCTGATGGACAAGCAGCTCGCGCTGCCGGCCTATGAGCAGGTGTTGAAGGCCGCACACACCTTCAACCTGCTCGATGCGCGCGGCGCGATTTCGGTCACCGAGCGCGCCGCCTACATCGGCCGCATCCGCAACCTCGCGCGCAGTGTCGCGCAGAGCTATCTCGACAGCCGCGCACGGCTTGGATTTCCGATGGCGCCGAAGGCTTGGGCGGATGAGACCAATGCGCTGTTGACCGCACAGGCTGCGGTACAGGCCGCAACACAAGCAGCGCAAGCAGCGCAAGCCGCGAAGAAGGCCGCATGATGGCAACCAACAATCTGCTGGTCGAGTTGTTCGTTGAAGAACTGCCGCCCAAGTCATTGAACAAACTGGGCGATGCGTTTGCGTCGGCCTTGCTGGCATCGCTCCAGGCACAGGGCTTGGCGGCGGCGTCCGCTGCAGTGACGCCCTACGCCACCCCGCGCCGGCTCGCCGCGCACATCACCAGCGTCGCTGCGCAGGCAGCTGAAAAATCCGTCTCCCAAAAGCTGATGCCGGCATCAGTTGGCTTCGGCGCAGACGGTCAGCCCAGTGCGGCACTGCTCAAGAAGCTCGTGAGCCTCGGTGCGGGGCCGGAAGCGGCCGCCACGTTGCGCCGTGCGCAAGATGGCAAAGCCGAGGCCCTCTTTTTTGACAGCATCGTAGGCGGTGCGTCCCTGCAGGCGGGATTGCAATTGGCACTGGACGAAGCGATGGCGAAACTGCCGATCCTCAAACGCATGACCTATCAATTGGCCGACGGCTGGAGCAGCGTGCAGTTCGTGCGCCCAGCACATGGCCTCGCCGCATTGCATGGTGCAGACGTGGTACCGATAAGCGCGCTGGGATTGACGGCTGACCGTCTTACACGCGGCCACCGCTTCGAAGCGTCGGTTGCTTCGATCAGCCTCCGGGACGCGGATAGCTACGCCACGCAGTTGGAAACGCAAGGCGCGGTGATTGCAAGTTTCGCTGCGCGCCGCGCCGAGATCGTCAAACAAATCGCCGCAGCTGCGAGCAAGGCGGGCGCCAACCTCAAACCGGTGGACGACGACGCCCTGCTCGACGAAGTGACCGCCCTGGTTGAGCGGCCCAACGTGCTCATCGGCTCCTTCGAGAAAGACTTTCTCGACGTACCGCAGGAATGCCTGATTCTGACGATGAAGGCCAACCAAAAATATTTTCCCCTGCTCGACACTGCGGCGGGCAACGAAGGCAAGCTCACCAACCAGTTCCTCATCGTCAGCAACATCCGCCCCGCCGATGCGTCGGCAGTCATCAGCGGCAACGAGCGCGTGGTGCGCCCGCGCCTCGCCGATGCAAAATTTTTCTTCGATCAGGATCGCAAGAAGACGCTGGCGTCGCGCCTGCCGGGATTGGCGAAGGTCGTGTATCACAACAAGCTCGGCACCCAAACCGAGCGCAGTGAGCGGGTGCGCGCCATCGGCCACGCCATCGTCAATCAAATGCGCATGGCGATCAACCCGTACACGGTGCTGGCCAGAGATGAAATGGAAGTGCTCGATGGCAAGGTGCAGGAAGCCGCGCGCCTGGCCAAGACTGATTTGCTCACCGACATGGTGGTTGAATTCCCCGAGCTGCAAGGCATCATGGGTGGCTACTACGCGCGCCACGAGGGTCTGCGCGATGGTGTAGCGATTGCGATTGAAGACCATTACAAACCGCGCTTTGCGGGTGATGCCTTGCCGCGCAATCACACCGGCACCGTGGTCGCGCTCGCCGACAAGCTCGAAACCTTGTGTGGTCTCTTTGGCATCGGCCAGATACCCAGTGGCGACAAAGACCCGTTCGCGCTGCGCCGCCATGCGCTTGGCGTGATCCGCATCCTGATTGAAAGAGAACTTAACATCGGCCTGCGCGCCTTGGTGGATGCGGCTTTTGCGGCCTTTGCCCTGGAAACCGTTGATACGAGCGCCTCTGCGAAGGTGGTCGAGTTCATTTTTGAGCGCCTTGCCAATCAACTGCGCGAGCAGAATTACTCGGCGCAGCAAGTCGAGGCCGTGCTGGCCTTGCAACCGGATCAACTCAATCAGGTACCCAAGCGTCTGGCGGCGGTGCGTGCGTTCGCCGCACTGCCCGAGTCTGCCGCGCTGGCCGCGGCCAACAAACGGGTCAGCAACATCCTGAAAAAAATCGAAGGCACGGTCGCCGCGCACGTCGATGCGGCCTTGCTCACGGAACAAGCCGAAGGTGCGCTGCATGCAGCGCTGCTCGCGGTCAGCCCCGCCGCTGACGCGGCGTTCGCGCGTGGCGACTACACCGCTTCGCTGCAAGCACTCGCTGCGCTGCGCGGGCCGGTCGATGCTTTCTTCGAGAAGGTGATGGTCAACGCGGAGGACGCAGCGCTGCGCGCCAACCGTCAAGGCCTGCTCGCGATGCTGCACGCGGCGATGAATCGCGTTGCCGATTTGTCGAAGCTCGCTGCCTGAGCCTATGCTGCGGCGCGTGCAGACATGGCGCGGCGCATCCTGAGATGCCGCAGCGCATCCTCGTCGTCGCGCCCAATTGGCTGGGCGATTCGATCATGGCGCAGCCGCTGCTGTCCTTGCTCAAGGCGAAGACCGGCGCGGCAATAGATGTGATCGCGGTGCCGGCCGTGGCACCAGTGTTCCGCCGTATGCCCGAAGTCACGCGCGTAATCGAAGAAGATTTTCGCCACGGGCAACTCGACCTCAAGGCGCGCTGGAAACTCGGTCGCACACTGCGGCTGGATGAGAGCGGTGCGCAGCAATATGCGCAGAGCTATGTTCTGCCCAACTCGTGGAAGTCGGCGTTGGTGCCGTTCTTTGCCGATGTGCCGGTGCGCGTGGGCTACGCAGGTGAAGCGCGTGTCGGCCTGATCGACGTGCGCCATCCCAATCCAAAGAAGAACACGCCGCGCGAACCGATGGCGCAGTTCTATGCGCGGCTGGCCGGCCTGCCGGGCCAGAGCGGGCAAGCGAAATCCGCACTGGAGCCACCGCTGTTGATGGCCGATCCGCTACGCGTGATCGCCGCCAAGGTCAATCTTGGTCTCCACCCTCGGGACAGTGTGATCGCCCTCTGCCCCGGGGCGGAGTACGGCCCCGCCAAACGCTGGCCCGCCGAATATTTCGCCGAAGTGGCAGGCAAGCTCAAGGCGCGCGGCCACACGCCCGTCGTGCTCGGCGCGCAAAGCGATGTCCCGACCGGTCTCACCATCGAACAGTTGTCGCATGGTGCCGCGATCAACCTGTGCGGCAAGACCTCGCTTGACGACGCGATCAACCTGATTGCCGGGTCACGCGCGGTCATCACCAATGATTCCGGCCTCATGCATGTTGCCGCCGCTCTGGACAAGCCGCAACTCGCGTTGTTCGGCTCCAGCAGCCCGGAACACACGCCGCCGCTCTCGGATGCTGCGCGCGTCATCACCATCAAAGCCGAATGCAGCCCCTGCTTCGCACGTGAATGTCCCCTTGGGCATTTCAAGTGCATGCGCGAGTTGATGCCGGCGCAAGTGATGGCCGAGTTTGATGCCATCGGTGATTTGCTAACATCGGCTTGAAACGGCCCGCTGCAACGCACTGCGCCGCACTGCGCGACGTCGCCTGACATCGTCCGCCACTGCCCGATCAACGCCCTGCAATCCCACTTCTGCATACCGACCGCGATGCCCGCCAAAATTTTCCCCACCCCGCAGGACTGTGAAGCCGCGTTTTACGAAGCGCTGGAAAAATCCGACCTCGAAGGCATGATGTCGGTGTGGGCTGAAGACGAAGACGTGCTGTGCATTCACCCTGGTGGCGCGCGCGTCAGCGGCCACGCGGCGATCCGCGAAATCTGGCGTCAGATGTTTGCCGCTGGCCCGCGCCTGGCGGTGTACGTGGGCCAGGTGATGGCAACGCAGGCAATGCTGATGGCGACGCACTCCGTGCACGAATACATCGCGATGAAGGGCGAGCCGCGTCCCACGCATCCGGTGGTGGCGACCAATGTCTACATCCGCAGCGGCAACGGCTGGCGCATGATCGTGCACCACGCCTCACCGACGCCGCAGCGCAGCGCGCAGCCGTCTGCGCCACCGCCGCAGCAAACGCCCAAGACCCTGCATTGAGCGCCGCATCGGGCATTGCGTTGACGGAGTCGTGCTTTCGCGCCGCGTGGTGGTTGCCAGGCGGGCACGCGCAAACGATTGTTCCTGCGCTCTCAGGCCGCGCTTCGCAGCGCGGCGCTGTCGCGCTGCAACGCGAACGCTGGTCAAGCTGCGACGCACAAGGCACCCCCGATGGCGATTTCGTCGATGTCGATTTTTTGCCCTGGATCGACGGCGCGCCGCTGGTCGTGCTGTTTCACGGCCTCGAAGGCAGCTCGCAAAGCCACTACGCGGTCGCCATGCTGCGTGCCTTGCGCGCGCACGGATGGAATGGCTGTGTGCCGCATTTTCGCGGCTGCTCGGGCGAACTCAACCGCTTGCCGCGCGCCTATCACTCAGGCGATTCAGGCGAGATCGACTGGATCTTGCGGCGCGCAATCGACCTGCGCAAGCCGTCACGCCTCTACGCTGCAGGCGTCTCGCTCGGTGGCAACGCGCTGGCGAAGTGGGCGGGTGAACAAGGCATGGCCGCAAAACCCTTGGTGGGAGCGGTCGCCAGCGTTTCTGCCCCGCTTGACCTGACGGCTGCGGGCCATGCATTGGGGCGCGGCCTCAACATGATTTACACGCGCATGTTTCTTGACACACTCAAAAAAAAGAGTGTCCTGAAACTTGCGCAACATCCCGGATTGTTCGACGGCGCAGAGGTGCAGCGCGCACGTGACCTCTACGCATTCGACAACCTCGTGACCGCGCCCCTGCACGGCTATCGCGACACTGATGACTACTGGGCACGTGCCTCGGCCAAACCCTGGTTGCGCCATATCGCCGTGCCGGCGTTGATCCTTAACGCGCGCAATGATCCGTTTCTGCCGGCGCGCGCATTGCCCGGCGCAGCGGATGTATCGGCGGATGTCACACTGGAGCAACCCGCGCACGGCGGCCACGTGGGCTTCCCACGCGGTGCGCTGCCGCCGGGTAACATTGCCTGGTTGCCGCAACGGCTGCTTGATTTTTTCTCGCAACATCCCTGATTTCGGCGCGATCGGCGCATTCGACCCGCGTTGTTCACCGCGCCCCCCCTTTTTGCAACACTTCCGAACGATCCATGTCTTCCATCACGCCGCCCATCGCGCTTCCCCCAGAAATTTTCAAGGCCTACGACATTCGCGGAGTCGTCGGCAAAACCCTCACGCCTGAAATCGTTGAACTGATCGGCCGCGCCATCGGCAGCCTCGGCGCCGAACGTGGTGTCACCGAGTTTGTGGTCGGCCGCGACGGCCGGCTGTCCGGCCCTGCGCTGATCGCGGCGCTTTCCAATGGTCTGCGCGCAACCGGGATGAACGTGATCGACGTGGGCATGGTCGCGACGCCGCTCACCTACTTTGCCGCCTACGAGCTCAACGCGGGTTCATGCGTGATGGTGACCGGCAGCCACAACCCGCCCGACTACAACGGGCTCAAGATGGTAGTGGCGGGTGAAACCTTGTATGGCGACACCATTACCGCACTGCGGACACGCATCGAAACCGCCAAGTTTGCGAACGGTGCCGGCACGTTGCGCACGCACGACGTGCGCGAGGCCTACTTCGCACGCGTTGTCGGCGACATCAAGCTCGCGCGGCCGATGAAGATCGCCATCGATTGCGGCAATGGCGTGGCCGGGGCGTTTGCACCAGGGTTATTTCGCCGTCTCGGTTGCGAGGTGACCGAACTGTTTTGTGAAGTGGATGGCACCTTCCCGAACCATCACCCCGACCCGGCAGTGCCGAAAAATCTGGCCGACCTGATTGCCTGTGTCAAAAGCGGCGATGCTGAACTCGGCCTTGCCTTCGACGGCGATGGCGACCGCCTCGGCGTCGTGACCAAAGACGGCCACATCATTTATCCGGACCGCCAGCTGATGCTCTACACCTCCGACGTGCTTGCGCGCGCGCCCGGCGCGACCATCATCTACGACGTGAAGTGCACGCGCAATCTCGGGCCGTGGATCACCAAACACGGCGGCGTGCCGCTGCTCTGGAAAACCGGCCACTCTTTTGTAAAAGCCAAGATGCGCGAAACCGGTGCGGCGCTCGGCGGCGAGATGAGTGGTCACACCTTCTTCAAGGAGCGCTGGTACGGCTTTGATGATGCGCTCTACGTTGGCGCGCGCCTGCTCGAAATTGTTTCGCGCTCCGTCAACCCAAGTGCGGTGCTCGACGCCCTGCCCGACTCCATCACCACACCGGAGCTGCAACTCGCGCTCAACGAAGGCGAGCACTTCGCGCTGATCAAAAAGTTGCAGCGCGACGCCAAATTTCCCAATGCAGAACATGTGATCGACATCGACGGCCTGCGCGTCGAGTACAAAGACGGCTTCGGCCTCGCGCGCGCATCCAACACTACGCCAGTGGTGGTACTGCGCTTCGAGGGCGAAACGCAGGAGGCGCTGCTGCGCATTCAGGCCGACTTTCGCGCCGCCCTGCTGGCGGCCAAGCCCGACGCCGTGCTGCCGTTCTGACCGTGCCCACGCACGCCGGCCAGCCATGAGCTTCGACGCACCCGTCATCGCCGCGATGGCGAAATGGCCGGATGTGCCGGATGTCTACAACTGGCTGATGCTCGACGCACGCGGGCGCTACCGTGTGCGTGCGCGCGACTACGAGAAGAGCGGCGGCTTCGACACCATCGGCAACTCCGCAGTGGTCGACTTCATCGGGCGCAACACCACCTGCGATGCGGCAGGCCGATGGTTTTTCCAAAACGGCCCGCAGCGCGTGTTTCTGAACCTTGAAGTTACGCCCTTCGTCGCGCGCTTGCAGCCGCAGGGCATGCCCTTGCTGCACACGGGCGCGCCGGTCAAACGCATTGTGGCGGTGTGGATCGACGAGCATGCTTCTGTCATTCTGGAAACGGATGCCGGCCCCGCCCTGATTGATGACCGCGACAATGCCGCGTTCTTGACTAGCCTGAAACCCTTGGCAGGAGCGGTTCTTGACGAACGATCCATCGAAGAATGGCTTCTGGAGCCAGTTTCCGAGGTAATGCAATGGGAGATTTGTGGGTTGCGCGTGCCGGTGACTGCCATCGCGCGCGCGCAACTGGCGGCGCACTTTGGATTCAATGCAGCGCCGCAGCCCGGTTCGGGTGTGGCCGATTGCTGAGGAACGGTCTGACGCCGAGCCCTGTGGCCGCACGATTTGCCGGACACGGCATCAGCCCGCGGCACCGGCAGCAGCGCCAGATGCGACTCAACGCGCCAACTCGCTTGGGCCAGATAAACCGTGTACATTGCCACTCAGCGCCAAGACTGGCGTGTGAGCAGTGCGCGATGACTGAGACAGTTAAACCGGCAGCAAACATAGGGAGAGGGCAACATGGCAGTCGCATATCAAAAGCCGTCTGGCGCATTTATCGGCGCATCGTGGGTCGCGCTGATGGTGGGGTCACTGACATACATGATCGCATTGTGGAACTCACCCATGCCGATGTATGAGCAGGGGTTTTATTTCACCGTGCTGATGTATGGGCTGTTTGCCTGTGTGTCGCTTCAGAAGGCGGTGCGTGACCGTCTCGAAGGCATCCCTGTCACCGGCATCTACTATGGTCTCGCCTGGCTGTCCGTCGGCCTCACGATTTTGCTGCTGCTCACCGGCCTGTGGAATGCCAAAATGCCGATGGCCGACAAGGGCTTGTACGGCATCGCGTTTTTAATGAGCCTGTTCGCCGCCATCGCCGTGCAGAAAAACACGCGTGACGCAAAGCTGGCGGACGACCCGAGCGCTACATCAGCCGATTCGCAGTAAACCGTATCAACGATCGGCTGGCTGTGACGGCACGCAAGTGCCCCAGGCCGGCCGCAAACCTTCAAACTCGAACCGGGTTACCAGCGTGCTGGCGTGGGAAGTTGCCAAGCGCGCATCACAACGCTTCACAACGTTCCCGCGCAACTCGCACATTCACACTGTCACACAGCCACCCACTCTATTCAAGGAATCCATCATGCCACTGATCCATATCGAACTATTTGAAGGCCGCAGCCACGATCAAAAAAAGGAGCTCGCCGCTGCCATCACCCGCGAGACCGTGCGTGTGCTGGCCTGTGCCGACACTGCCGTAGACATCATCTTCACCGACATCAAAAAGCAGGAGTGGGCCACCGCCGGCGTGCTCTGGTCGGAAAAGAAATAGGCCGCCGCGATGCCATCGTTTCGCGCTTACCGGTTCACTGCCGGTACACCATCACCTGAAGCACTCTTCACCGAATTGAACGAATCAGACTTGCCGCCCGGCACAGCCTTGATTCGTGTTGCTTACTCCAGCGTCAATTACAAGGACGCGCTCGCCGCCACCGGCCGTAATGGATTGATCCGCCAATACCCGCGCATCGGCGGCATTGATTTCACTGGCACTGTCGAGTCCGCAGGTGATCCCACGCTCAAGCCCGGCACGCCAGTGGTGGTGCACGGCTTCGGTGTCGGTGTCGATCATGATGGCGGCTATGCCCAATTCGCGCGCGTGCCTGCCGAATGGGTGCTGCCGCTGCCGGCCGGCATCAGCCTGCTTGATGCCGCCACGCTCGGCGTAGCGGGCTACACGGCGGCGCTCGCGCTTGACGTGATGGAACTCAACGGCCTCACGCCTGCGGCTGGCCCGGTCGCCGTCACCGGTGCCACGGGTGGCGTCGCCAGCGTGGCGATCGACCTCCTGTCAGCGCGCGGCTATCACGTTGCCGCGATCACCGGCAAGGCGGTCGAGGCGAACTACTTGCGCGGCCTCGGTGCTGCCGAAGTGCTGCCGCGCGACACCTTCGGGCCGGGCAACAAACCGCTCGACAAAGCCGTATGGGCCGGTGGTGTCGATTCGGTCGGTGGCGAGACCCTTGCCGCATTGATTCGCGCGACACAGATTAACGGCGTGGTCGCTGCGTTCGGCAACGCGGCCGGGCCGGAGTTGCCTGTCACCGTGTTGCCCTTCATCCTGCGCGGCGTGCGCTTGCTCGGCATCAATGGCAACAGCCCGATGCCGCTGCGCACGCGCATCTGGCAGCGGCTCGCGACCGACCTTGCGCCACGCCACCTCGATACGATCCGGCGCATCATCCCGATGCAACAGTTGCCCGATGCACTCGCACAAGTAGTGGCAGGCGGTGCGCGCGGACGTTTCGTGGTGGACATGCAGGCTTGATGACATGCTGATGCGCTGACGTGCTGACGTGCTGAGGTACTGATGTGCTGATGTGCTGACCTCACAATGAAATTCAACGGAGAACCAAGGTGGCAAACGTAAAACGCGAACGCAACGGCGCCGTCGGCATCCTCACGCTCGACGAAGCAGCTAGTCTCAACGCCATGACGCCCGCGCTGCTCGGCGATCTCGCACTAGCCATTGGGGAAATGGGCAGCGACGCCAGCGTACGCGCGCTGGTGCTTACCGGCGCGGGCCGCGGCTTTTGCTCCGGGCAAAATCTCAAGGCTTTCCAGAGTCTCGGTGACGATCTGGTGGCGGGCATCATGCGTCTCTACTGGCCGGCCTTCAAGGCATTGCGCGAGTGCCGCGTGCCGGTGGTGGTGGCGGTCAATGGCGTGGCGGCAGGTGGCGGCTTCAGCCTTGCGATGTCAGGCGACATGATCGTCGCGGCGCGCTCGGCCTCGTTCATTCAGGTGTTTTCGCGCATTGGCCTGGTGCCTGATCTCGGATCCACCTGGCTGCTGCCGCGTCTCATTGGCCGTCAGCGCGCACTCGAACTCATGCTGCTCAATCAACCGCTGTCCGCTGACAAAGCGGCCCAGTGGGGCATCGTGCGGGAAGTGTTCGACGATGCGCACTTGATGGAAGGTGCGCTAGCGCTTGCGCAAAAGCTCGCGGCCGGGCCGACGCGTGCGTTGGTGGCGACGAGGCAGTTGCTCGAAGAGAGCGAGCATGCGGACTACGCGACGCAGTTCAAGCGTGAGCTCAAATTGCAGTCCGTGATGAATGGCACGCACGATGCCATTGAGGGCCGCACGGCATTTGTTGAAAAGCGGCCCGCGCAATTTACGGGCCAGTGACGGGCGTGCGCTGGCATCGCGAGCCGCCGGGCTTGTCGAGGAGACCATGGGATGAATGCTGACCGCAAATATGAAACCCGCATGATCGCGGAACGAGCGAGCGCCGGCGGCACAGGCCTGAGGCTTCCGGCGCGCCGCCACCATCTCGCGGCACTGCTGGCTGGTGCCAGTGGCCTCGCGCTACCTGCACTCACCGTCTCTGGCAACGCCACGGCGCAGGCTGCCGCCACGCGCACCGGGCCGTGGCCGCAGCGACCGGTCAAACTCGTCGTCGGCTTCCCGGCCGGGACTTCGCCCGATCTCAACGCACGCATGCTGGCCGACCCGTTGGCGCAGGCACTAGGCGTCTCGGTGGTGGTGGAGAACCGCGCTGGCGCGGCCGGTGTCATTGGTGCCGAAGCAGTGGCCAAGGCCACCGACGGCCACACCTTCGGCATCATTGGCATTGCCGCGCTCACCATCGTGCCGCATCTCAACCCCAAGCTGCCCTACGCACCGAAAGATTTCAAACCGGTCACGGTGATCGGCAGCTCGCCGATGTTGATCGTTGCAGCCAACTCTGTGCAGTTCAAGGACGCGGCGGATTTTTTCCGCGTCGCGCGCGAGTCTGGGTCACGCTGGAACTACGGCTCGCTCGGCGTCGGCTCCACCGCCCATCTCGGTGTCGAGTTGATCAAGGCGAACACCGGCATCGAAGCGCAACACGTGCCGTTCAATGGCGCGCCCGCCGTGATGGCCGCGATGGTCAATGGCGATGTGCAGTTCGCCTCGCTGCCGATCGGCGCAGCCCTCGCGCAAGCGCAGGCCGGGCGCATTCGCGCAGTGGCGCTCACCTCGGCGAGCCGCAGCATTCTCGCCAGCGGCGTGCCGTCGCTGCCGGAAGCCGGCGTCGCGGCACTCGACATCGAAATCTGGAACGCGGTGATGGCCCCGGCCACTACGCCCAAGCCGGTGATGGACAAGTTCAGCCGCGCGGTGCAGGTGATCATCCGCTCCGAAGACTCACGCCAAAAATTGTTTGCGCAAGGCTGGCGCGCCGATGGCACCACGCCTGAGGCCCTGGAGCGCCGCATCAGGGACGAGAGCGCAATGTTCGCTGCCGTCATCAAAAAGCGCGGCATTACGATTTGACGGCGCTCTGATGTGAAGCGTCACCGCCTCTCGCTCGCCCACCTCACGGTGATCGACGCCACCCCGCTCGAACTGATCGACGCCGCAGCGGCCGGCGGCTTCGACTCCATCGGCCTGCGCATCGTCGCGCCGATGCCCACCGACCGCATTGTTCCGGTGATTGGCGACGAGGTGATGCTGCGCGCCATCGAAGCGCGTCTCGCGCATACCGGCGTCGACGTCCTCGACATCGAAGCGGTGTGGCTGTTCCCTGATGCGGTGGTCGAGTCGTATGAGGCCGCCTTCGCCACCGCGCAGCGTTTGAAGGCGCAACATATTTTGGTGGTCGGCAACGACCCCGATGAATCGCGCGTGATCGACAACTTCGCACGCTTCTGCGAGCTCGCCCGCCCTTACGGTTTGAAAGCCATGCTCGAATTCATTCCCTACTGCCACACCCGCACCGTAGCGGACGCACACCGCGTCGTCACCACCGCAGCACAACCCAACGCGGGCGTGCTGATCGATGCCCTGCATCTGTCGCGCTCGGGGGGCCACCCGGATGACTTGCGCACGCTGGATCCGGCGTGGCTGTCGTACTGCCAGATTTGTGACGCGCGTGCTGTACGGCCTGCAACGGTGGATGCGCTGCGTTTTGAAGCGCGCAATGACCGGTTTTATCCTGGAGCGAGCGACGGTGCACTGCCGCTCAATGCGTTGCTTGATGCACTGCCGCCTGGTGTGCCGATTGGCGTGGAGGCGCCGTGCGTGGAGTACGCTGGGCTGCCTGTGGTCGAACGTGGGCGGCTGTGCGGTGCGGCGACACGGCAATTTCTGGATGCGCATGTCCAGCGGACCTCATCGACATGAGCGCTTTCGATATTGGCGAACGTGCGCGCCTCGACGCCCCGGTCGATGCACGTACGCGCCTGTTCGCGATCCTCGGCCACCCGATCGATCACGTGCGTGCGCCGGTGGTGTGGAGCGCATTGTTCAAACGCTACGGCATCAACGCCGTGTTCCTGCCTGCGCATGTGGAGCCAGAGGGCATCGATGCGGCCATCGCCGGTTTCAAACGCATGAAGAACGTCGATGGCTTGATGTTCACCATGCCGCACAAGGTCGCAGCGCTGCGGCACGCGGACGACATCACGGAGCGTGCGCGCCGGGTGGGGTCTCTGAATCTGTTGCGGCCCAATGCGGACGGCACCTGGACGGGCGACAACGTCGATGGCGCGGGTTTCATCGCCGGCCTTGCGGCCGATGGCATCAGCATTGACGGCGTGCATGCCCATGTGCATGGCGCTGGCGGTGTGGGCGAAAACATCGCGTGGTCTCTCGCCACGCACGCCACGCAGCGATTGGCCAGCCTCACCCTGTTTGACATTGACAGCGCACGCGCCGCCGGGCTTGCCGCGCGCATTGCGGCGGCATGCTCCCTCAACACCAGCGCAGGCGCGATGGTTGTCAATCAGTGCGGCCTCGCGATCAACGCGTCACCGGTGGGGCTGGAAGCAAATGACCCCATGCCGTTCAGTGTGGACGCGCTGCCAGGCGACGCCGTGGTCGCCGACGTCATCATGGAGCCGATGTTCACCCCCTTGCTCAAGGCCGCCGCAGCGCGCGGACTCAAGACACATCACGGCCGCAACATGATGAATTTCGGCATGACACTCGCTGCACAGTTTTTCCGCTTGCCGCCGGAGCGGGAGTGGAATGGCGGCGCGCTGCAAAACAGCACGCCCAAAAAACCTTAGGCCAGCGCAGCGCCGGCCAGCGCTATGCGGTCACAGGCGGCATTGATATTGGCCAGCGAAGTCGCAAACGACACACGGAAGTACGGCGACAAGCCATAGCCCGCGCCACCCGGCACCGCTACACCGCTCTCGAGCAAGTAGTCCGTCACATCCGCGTCGCTCACAAGCGTCTTGCCCTTGGGCGTGCGCTTGCCGAGCCAGCCTGCGCACGACACATAAATGTAGAACGCGCCGTGCGGCAGCGTGACGCCAAGACCGTTGATGGCAGCCAGTCTTGGCGCGGCCACGTCGCGTCGCGCCTGAAACTCGGCGCAGCGGCCGACGACGATATCCATCGGGCCATTGAGCGCGGCCACCGCAGCGGCCTGGCTCACTGACGACGGGTTGAGCGAACTCTGCCCCTGCATGCGCGCCATCGCGCGAATCAGCTCGACCGGCCCGCACGCGTAGCCCAGGCGCCAGCCGGTCATCGCGAACGCCTTGGACGCCCCGTTGACGGTGAGCGTGCGTGCCGCGAGCTGCGGCGCGACAGCGGCGATGGTGGCGAACGGGCGGCCATCAAACAACACATGCTCGTACATGTCGTCGCTGATGATCCAAATCGATTCATGCCGCTCCAGCACCGCAGCGAGCGCGCGCAGTTCATCAGTGGTGTAGACCGCGCCGCTCGGGTTGGAAGGCGAGTTGAGGATCAACCACTTGGTGCGCGGCGTGATCGCGCGCTCCAGGTCTTCCGGGCGCAGCTTGAAACCATCCTCGGGCCGTGTGATGATCCAGCGCGGCACGCCCTCGGCAAATTGCGTGATGTCGGCGTAGGCGATCCATGACGGCGCCGGGATCAGCACTTCATCGCCTGCATCCAGCGTCGCCATCAGCGCGTTGTAGAGCACTTGCTTGCCACCCGCGCCTGCGGTGATGTTTTCCGTTTTGCAGTCAATGCCGTTCTCACGCCGGAACTTGGCCGC
>JANPAR010000319.1:0-4456 GCA_031430015.1 Burkholderiales bacterium | reverse complement strand
ACCATGCTGTCGCCGGAGGCCTTGCCGAACACCAGCAAGTCGGTCAGTGAATTGGTGCCAAGGCGGTTGGCGCCGTGCACCGAAGCGCAGGCGCACTCACCTGCCGCATAAAAACCTTCGACGATGGTGTTCGGGTTGCCGTTCTTCGGCGCCACCACTTCGCCGTGGTAATTGGTCGGAATCCCACCCATTTGATAGTGGCAGGTCGGCACGACGGGAATCGGGTCTTTCGCCGGGTCCACGTTGGCGAATTTTTTCGCAATCTCGCGAATGCCGGGCAACCGCTTGTCGATGGTCTCGGGGCCGAGGTGATCGAGTTTGAGTAGAACGTAGTCACCGTCTTTGCCAGCACCACGTCCCTCATTGATTTCGGTCACCATGGCCCGCGCCACAACGTCGCGCGAGGCGAGGTCTTTGGCGTTGGGCGCATAGCGCTCCATGAAACGCTCGCCGTTTTTGTTGAGCAGATAACCGCCCTCGCCGCGCACGCCTTCGGTGATCAGGACGCCAGCACCGGCCACGCCGGTCGGATGGAACTGCCAGAACTCCATGTCTTCAAGCGGTATGCCCGCACGCGCGGCAATGCCCAAGCCGTCACCAGTATTGATGAAGGCGTTGGTCGAAGAAGCGTAAATACGCCCGCCGCCACCAGTGGCAAACAGCGTTGCGCGCGCTTGCAGGATCATCACTTCGCCGGTTTCCATCTCCAGCGCGGTCACGCCGAGCACGGCACCGTCGACCGGATCACGGATCAGATCCAGCGCCATCCACTCGACAAAAAATTGGGTGCGCGCACGCACATTGCGCTGATACAGGGTGTGCAACATGGCGTGACCGGTGCGGTCCGCTGCGCAGCACGAGCGCTGTACAGGCGGCCCGGCACCCATGTTCATCATGTGGCCGCCGAACGGGCGCTGATACACCGTGCCATCTTCGTTGCGGTCAAACGGCATACCGAAGTGTTCGAGCTCAATCACGCACTTGGGTGCTTCCTGCGCGAGGTACTCGGCTGCGTCCTGGTCGGCCAGCCAGTCACCGCCCTTGATGGTGTCATACATGTGCCACTGCCAGGAGTCAACGCTCATGTTGGCCAACGCGGCCCCTACCCCGCCCTGCGCAGCTACAGTGTGCGAACGGGTTGGGAACACCTTGGACAACACGGCGACTTTAAAGCCGGCCTCGGCGAGTTGCAACGCACCACGCAGACCGGCGCCCCCAGCGCCGACGATGATTGCGTCAAATTTACGAACGGTCAGAGCCATGAATGAATGCCTTGAATAGGGGATTGCAAAGTTCGAAATAACAACATGGAAGAACAAAAAACGAATCTCGATGCCGAGCAGTCTGGCAGCCGCGACGATGACGGCTTAAACCTTAAGCGCACGGCGCTATTGCAGAAAAATTTTCAACGCCCACATGCCGCAGGCGACCAGCCAGACGACGGTGCCCACCTGCAACATCAGGCGCACGCCAGTGGGTTTGACGTAATCCATCCAGATGTCGCGCATGCCGACCCAGGCGTGATAACACAGGCAGGCCAAAAATGTCAGTGTGGCGACCTTCATCCACCACGAACTGAACATGCCATACCAGGTGAGGTAATGCACCGGCTTTTGCACCAGCACCACAATCAAGAACAGCACGGTGTAGAGCGCCATCAGCACGGCCGTGACGCGCTGGCCGAGCCAGTCGCGCATGCCGTAGTGGGCGCCGGTGACGAAGCGCTGGGCGGGCTGAGCAGAACCTTGAGACATGTGACCGCCCTCTTAGAGAAACAAACGCCAGCCGGCCAACAAAGCCACTGGCACGCTAACGAAATAGACCGCGCCGGCAGTCGCGCGTGCAGACTCCAGGTCAATGCCTATATGCAAATCCAGAAACAGGTAGCGGATGCCGGCGCAAAAATGGTGCAGGTAACCCCACAGCAGCAGAAACAGCGCGAGCTTCACCCACCACATGCTGAAAATGACAGCCAGCCAGTCGTAGCCGACTTCGGTGGTCAGGCTCTTGTCGAGCAGCCATAACAGCAGCGGTAGCGCCACAAACAGTGCGGCGCCGCTGACGCGATGCATGATCGATACCCAACCCGGCAGGGGCAGGCGGATCTTTGTGAGGTCAAGGTGCTTGGGGCGCGCCCGCGGCGGTGCCACTTTGGTCAGAGTCGTTGACATGCGAGCTTCGGGAGGGGAAAGGTGCAGGAAATACGTCGCGATTTGAAAAATCAAGGAGGAATCAGGCTGATCGATTATACATAGCGAGGCGCAGGCGCATGCCCCAAAAAGTGGCACGATTGCACTGCACCAATCACCGCGAACGAATTCAATTGAGTTCGTTCCTGTAAAAATGGTCTCGTGTCGAGTACAACCCGCGCCGCACTTCAGCCGGCTTGTCGCCGTAAGTGTAGGTGACACGGTCTACCGCCAGCAGGGGTGTGCCACGCGCGACGTTGAGAATCCCGGCGGTCGCACGATCCGCGGCAACCGCGCGCAACTTTTCATCGGCACGGATCATCTTGGTGCCAAATTCGCTCTCGAACAGACTGTAAAGTGGCACGTGCGACTCGGTCAGGCGCGCCGCTGTCAGACCCTTAAATAGCGAGCCTGGCAACCAGATTTCGTCGAGCACAAATGGCACGCCGTTATCGGATAGCAGCCGGCGAATTAGCACCGTGGACTCCCCAGCCTTGAGATCGAGCAGACGCGCCGTCTCGGCCGGCGCGCGCGCGCGCCGGCATTCGAGAATGCGGCTGTCGGGATAGCGTGGCGGCCCCTCCACCGGCGTCAGGCGCAAAAAACGGAACTGGGTGCGGCCCTCGATGTGCGTGGCGACAAACGTGCCGCGCCCCTGACGACGCACCAGCAGATTTTCGGCGGCCAGCTCGTCAATCGCCTTGCGCACCGTGCCCTGGCTTACCTTGTAGCGCGCCGCGAGTTCTATTTCGCTCGGGATCAAGTCGCCCGGCTTCCACTGACCGGCTTCGAGCCCGCTGGTGATGAGGCTCTTGATCTGTTGATAGAGCGGACTGAAGGTGGCGGCAGACGGGGCTGCCAATGCAGAGCCGCCTGCCGGTTGCGCGCCCTGCACACGTGCCGGCGCCAAAACGCCAGCCGGACTGGCCGGGTAGCCTGCCTGGGTTGCCGCGCGCGTCGCTATTCTGTCCACCATCCAAATATTGTAAGCATCGCGCCTGGCGTTGTCCATCTTTGATTTTATGTCTTATATAAGACATAAGACTTAGCTTGACGTAACTGCCTGGCAGCGCCTAAACTTCTCATTCCAATCAGCCGTTTCGCACACCCTGCGGCTGTCACTGGCGGTATGCTGTCGGCCCGCACCACAACACCCTCCCCCCTGTTCCCCCTCTATCCAGGAGATTTTCACATGGCAAAAGCCCCCGTCCGCGACACCGTCACCGGCGCCGCCGGCCAAATCGGATACTCCCTGCTGTTCCGCATCGCCAATGGCGACATGCTCGGCAAAGACCAGCCGGTGATTCTGCAATTGCTCGAAATCCCCGACGAAAAAGCACAAAAAGCCCTCAAGGGCGTGATGATGGAACTGGACGATTGCGCCTTCCCGCTGCTGGCTGGCATGAGCGCGCATGGCGACCCGATGACCGCATTCAAAGACATCGACTACGCCCTCCTGGTTGGTGCCCGTCCGCGCGGCCCCGGCATGGAGCGCAAGGATCTGCTGTCGGCCAACGCCGCCATCTTCACGGCGCAAGGCAAGGCGCTCGACCAGGTGGCTTCGCGCAATGTCAAAGTGCTGGTGGTTGGCAATCCGGCCAACACCAATGCCTACATCGCGATGAAATCGGCCCCCTCGCTTCCGAAAAAGAACTTCACCGCCATGCTGCGTCTCGATCACAACCGTGCCCTTTCGCAACTCGCGGGAAAGTCAGGCAAGCCGGTCGCGTCGATCAAGAAACTGGTGGTGTGGGGCAACCATTCACCCACCATGTATCCCGACTACCGTTTTGCCACCGTAGATGGCGTGGGCATCAAAGGCATCATCAACGACGACGTGTGGAACCAGGACACCTTTCTGCCCACCGTCGGCAAGCGCGGCGCGGCAATCATCGAAGCGCGCGGTCTTTCGTCCGCCGCCTCTGCCGCCAACGCCGCCATCGACCACATGCACGACTGGGCACTCGGCACCAATGGCGAGTGGGTCACGATGGGCATTGCATCGGACGGCAGCTACGGCCTTCCCGAGGACACCATGTATGGCTTCCCGGTCACCTGCGCAGGCGGCGAATACACCATGATCAAGGGCCTGGAAGTGGACGCCTTTTCGCGCGAGCGCATGGACTTCACGCTCAAGGAATTGAACGAAGAGCGCGACGGCGTCAAGCACCTGCTGCCCTGACACAAGGTCGGGCGCCGTGCAGGCGCCCGCTTTTCATGCCAACCCATCCGCGGGACGTACTTTTCGTCGACGGCAACGCGCTGCC
>JANPAR010000318.1:0-7764 GCA_031430015.1 Burkholderiales bacterium | reverse complement strand
CAGAAGCTGGTGGATCTGGACATCGAAACCGCTGGACAGGAACAGCGTAAGAGCAATATCTACAAGGGTGTCATCACCCGCATCGAGCCCTCGCTCGAAGCTGCATTCGTAGATTACGGCGTTGACCGCCATGGCTTCCTGCCATTCAAGGAAATTTCGCGCGTCTACTTCCGCGAAGGCGTCAATGTGCGCGACGCTTCCATCAAGGAAGCGATGCGCGAAGGCCAGGAAGTCCTGGTGCAGGTCGAGAAAGACGAGCGCGGCAACAAGGGCGCGGCCCTTACAACGTTCATTTCGCTGGCCGGCCGCTATCTGGTATTGATGCCCAACAACCCGCGCGGCGGCGGTGTGTCGCGCCGCGTCGAAGGCGACGACCGTGCCGAACTCAAAGAGGTCATGGACGCGCTCCAATACCCCGACGGCATGAGCCTGATCGCGCGCACTGCCGGCATCGGCCGCGCGGCTGACGAACTGCAATGGGACTTGAACTACCTGCTCAAGCTGTGGGCTGCGATCAAGGGCGCCGGCGACGGCATCAAGGGCGCCGAGCTCATTTATCTTGAGTCGAGTCTGGTGATCCGCGCGATCCGCGATTATTTTTCGCAGGACATCGGCGAAATTCTGATTGACACCGACGACATTTACGATCAAGCCGTGAGCTTTATGTCGGTGGTGATGCCCGACACAGTGGCACGCGTCAAGCGCTACAAGGACGAAGTGCCGCTGTTTTCGCGCTTCCAGATCGAGCACCAGATCGAATCGGCCCACTCGCGCACGGTGCAGCTGCCGGCCGGCGGCGCCATCGTGATCGACCACACCGAGGCGCTGGTCTCCATCGACGTCAACTCGGCGCGCGCCACCCGTGGCGGCGACATCGAGGAGACCGCCTTCCGCACCAACATGGAAGCGGCCGAAGAGGCCGCGCGCCAGTTGCGTTTGCGTGACTTGGGCGGCCTGATCGTGATCGACTTCATCGACATGGAAAGCGCGCGCAACCAGCGCGATGTCGAGCAGAAACTCAAAGACGCACTCAAACCCGACCGCGCACGCGTGCAACTGGGCAAGATTTCGCGCTTCGGCTTGATGGAGTTGTCGCGCCAGCGCCTGCGCCCTTCACTTGGCGAAGGCATCCACGTGGTGTGCCCGCGTTGCAACGGCACCGGCCACATTCGCGACACTGAGTCGTCCGCCCTGCACATCCTGCGCATGATCCAAGAAGAAGCGATGAAGGACAACACTGGCGCCGTGCACGCACAAGTGCCGGTCGATGTCGCGTCATTCCTGCTCAACGAAAAACGCCACGAGATCAGCAAGATCGAGGCGCGCTTCCGCGTCAATGTGCTCCTGGTGCCGAACAAGTTTCTGGAGACGCCGCACCACACCATCACGCGCCTGCGTCACGATGACATTCCTGAATCGATGAAGCACAGCTTTGAGATGGTGGTCGAGCCGGAAGCCGAAGACTACAAGCGTAAGGACGCCAAGAACGCGCCGAAGAAACTGGAGCCGCTGGTCAAGGGCATCACGCCCGAAGCACCGCCGCCGGTGCACGTCGAAGCACCCGCACCGATAGTCGTAGCGCCTGTTGCGGCGCCTGCTGCTGTGGCGCCGGCGCAAAGCGAAGGCATCATCGCCAAAATCATGGGTTGGTTCAAGTCCACGCCAGAGCCGGTCATGCCGGCACCGGTGGCTGCCACACCTGCCACACCTGCCGCATCGGACAGCAAGGATGCACGCCCTGCAGGTGGGCGGACCGGCGGTCGCAATGGCGAACGTGGCGAGCGCCCTGACCGTGGAGATCGTGGTGACCGCAGCCGTGGCGGACGTGATCGCAATGGCCGCGGCCGTACCGAACGCGGTGATCGCCCGGAGCGCGGCGAGCGCACCGAGCGTGGTGAGCGTCCACCGCGTGACGGCAGCCCGCGCCCTGAACGTCAGCGCAGTGAAGCAGGTGATGCGGCGCAACCGGCTAAAACCGACGGCGATGTAACGCTAGCGCCACAAGCGCTCGCAGGCGAAGCAGTCAGCGAGACCAGCGGCAATGGCGCCAACGGCCAGGGTGGCGGCCAGCGCCGTGAACGCGGCGAGCGCGGCAGCCGTGATCGTGGCGAGCGTGGCAATCGTGAACGCAGCCCACGCCAGCCAGGCACCCCCGCCAATGGCGCAGATCAAGCTGGTGCCGAGTCGCAAATTACTACCCATGCCGCACCAGCAAGCGATGGCAACGAACGCGATACTGGCGGCAGTGAGCAGGGCGAGCACGACGCGGGTGATGGTGAACGTGGCCGCCGCGGTCGCCGTGGCCGCCGTGGCCGTGGCCGTGGTGATCGCGAAGGCATGAATGAAGCTGGCGAAGACGGCGCGCAATCCGCCGCAAGCGAAGCTTCCGGTGACGCAGCGGCAGCACCGTCAGGGTTGGCGATGGCCACTCCTGGTGTAGCGGCGATGGCAGCAACTGCTGGCGTAGTGGCGGCTGCAGCATCGCACGCCTCGCATGCGCAAGATGTTACGCTCGCAGTCGCGCCGGAAGCAACCCCGGAAGCAAGAGCGGGAGCAGCACCAGCAGTCACTGCTGCTGTGGCACCCGCGACGGCTGCAGACGGCTATGCCGGCGAGACGGCAACCACCGAGCAAGCGGCACCTGCCGCACCCGTTGCGCCGGCGCCAGCTCCGGTCGAGCCAGTCGCAGCGCCGCTGGTGATCCAAGCCGCCTCGGCGCCTGCACACACCGCCCCGGCAGAGACGCACACGCCCTACCCGCCCAAGTCGGCTGATCCCATCGTCATGCGCAAGTCTGTGGAGCAATTGCACGCCGAACGCCACACCATGCTCGACTCTGCCGGCCTCGCGCTGGTGGAAACAGATGCCGGCAAGTGGCGCGCTGCGTACGACCGTTCGGCCCAGTACGTTGAGCCTCCACGCGCACCACGCGTCAAGCGCCCGGCTGCGGTGATCGATCACGGCCCGCTGGAGTTGGTCGAGACGCGCAAGTAAGGAAGCAAAAAAGCAACCATTTCCCTTCTGGAAATGGCCCAAGAGCGTTGTCCCCCAACGCTCTTGGCGCGATGCAAACAAAACGGCGCGCCCACAAGGCACGCCGTTTTGTTTTGGTGCACCATTTTTGTGGCGCGTCGTGATTTATGTGGGCAGATTTATTGTGCCGCCAGTGCCTCAGTAAATCGCTTTCACACCAGCGACGAGATCGCGTTTCACCTTCGCGCCTATTCAATCTTCAGCCCGATATCGCGGATCACCTTGCCCCACTTCTCCTGCTCCGACTTGAGAAACGCCGCCGCCTGATCCGGTGTCCTGGTGATCGGCTCTGCCCCGAGGGTGGCGAAGCGCTGCACGAACGCGGGGGTCGAAATCATCCTGTTCACTTCCGTATTGAGTGTCCTGATCACAGCGGGCGGTGTGCCGGCCGGGGCAAACAACATGAACCAGCCCAGCACTTCAAACCCCGCCACACCCGACTCCGCCACCGTCGGCACCTCGGGCATCAGTGGCGTGCGCTTGCTGCTGGAGATCGCCAGCGGCCGCGCCGAGCCCTTGCGGATATGCGGCGTCATCACCGCGACGTTTTCGAACATCATCTGAATCCGCCCGGACAAAAAATCCGGCATCAGCGCGCCGGTGCCTTTGTATGGCACATGCACCATGTCCACCCCCGCTGCGCGCTTCACCAGTTCACCACCGAGGTGTTGCCCGGTGCCAGGGCTGGATGACGCGTAGTTGTACTTGCCCGGGTTCTGCTTGAGCAGCGCAATCACCTGCGCGAAATTGGTGACGGGAATATCCGGATGCACCACGAACACATAAGGCGTGCTCGCCATCAGCGCGATGGGCACGAGGTCTTTTTCCTGATACGGCAGATTGGCGTATAGCGCCGGCGCGGTGCCGTGCGTGCTTGAGGACATCAGCAGTGTGTGACCATCCGGCTCGGCCTTCGCCACCTGCCCCGCGCCGATGGAACCTGAGGCGCCCGCACGGTTATCGACCACGAAGGATTTGCCGAGCGCCTCGGTCAGACCCTGCGCCACCATGCGTGCAATCACGTCGGTGGTGCCGCCGGGCGGGAAGCCGACCACCATCTTGACTGTCTGCGCGGGATAACTCTGTGCCCATGCAGGGCTGGCCACAATCGCCCCAAGCAGCAGCGCGCAACTGAACGCGACACTCCCCGCACGCGCGGCGCGCGTGGTCATTTGATTGATGGTGCAGAGACGATAAGACAGCATGCGATTCCCCTGTAAATACTTCCCGCAAACAAGCCGCTACGAAACGGACGCAATCGCCTGCAACATCGATTCGCGTTCAATTGGAACCACATCGCCCTGATAAACCTGCCCCGACAACTCGCCGAGGATGGAGGTGCGCGTCATGTGGCGGATTTTGGTTTGATCAAAGTCCGGCAGCGCCACATGCAGCAGGCAGCGGTTGTCCCACATAACGAGATCGCCGACTGCCCAACGATGGCGGAACACAAACTCGGGTGCGGTAGCGTGATCGTTGAGAAATTTCAGAATTGGCGCGCTCTCCTCCTCTGAAAAACCAACAAAGCCGCGAATCCGTTGCCCGAGATAAAGCGCCTTTTTGCCGGTGTCTGGATGGGTCTTCACCACGGGATGGATCACCGGCGGATTGCGCCGCTTCATGTCCGCCACTTTTTCCGGGTCACGCTGCTCGATACCCTTGATTAGCGATACATCGTGAATCGCCTCCAGGGTTTCGATGAAGGCCTGCATCTTCGCGCTCAGCGTTTCGTAAGCCAAATACATATTGGCCCACATGGTATCGCCACCGACCGGCGGTTTCTCCTTGCACAGCAGCAGCGAGGCCTTGGCCGGCCGCGTCGTGTAGCTCAGATCGGTATGCCAGTTGCGTCCGGTGTTGCGCGTCTCCGAGGGCTTGCCATCGCGCGGCTTGTTGGTTACCAGCAAAATCTCGTGATGCAAGGGGTCGCGGTAGTGCGGCTGAAAATCGTTTTGCTCCGGCTCGCCGAAATTTTTCGTGAACGCAATCTGCTGCTGCGAATCGAGATCCTGGCCGGGGAACACCAGCACCAGATGCTTGTGCCAGGCGTCGAGAATTTGTTTGCGCGTGAGGTCATCAAGCGGCGCGCGCAAATCGGGGCCGGTAACTTGGGCACCGGCGGCAAAACCAAGGGGTGTAACGGTCAGGCGCGCCATGCGAATGCTCCTTCGGGGTTGTACATTGTGCGTTGTGCGCTACGGGGAACTACTGTGCAACGCGAGCCGCATCAGCGATGCTACCATCGTGCGCATGCCCCTTCACAAAAACAAGCGCGTAGCCACCCGCGACATGCTCGGTCTCACGCGCGGTGAATTCGCTGTCCTCAATCGCCTGTCCACGCCGGAAAAAATCCAGGCCTACCTCAACGCCACGCCGGCCAACCACGAACTCGGCGGCGAAACGCTGCTGTCAGTGCGCGAGGTGATCAGGCAGCGCCGGGCGCATTGCCTCGAAGGCGCGATGCTCGCCGCCTGCGCGCTGTGGATTCACGGCGAGAAGCCGCTGGTGCTCTACATGCATTGCCACATCGTCGATTGGCCACACGTCATCACTCTCTTCAAGCGCGGCCGCTGCTGGGGCGCTATCTCGAAAACCAATGGCGTACCGCTGCGCTATCGCGATCCGGTCTACCGCAGCCTGCGCGAGCTGGTGATGTCCTACTTTCACGAGTACTACACCAAACGCGGCAACAAGACCCTGCGCGGCTACTCAGTGCCCTATGACCTGCGCCGCATGGATACCGAACTGTGGGTCACCAATCCGCACAACGGCTGGGAAGTGAATGACAAGTTGGAGACGCTGCGGCACACCATGATCATCACACCAAAACAGGAAAAGCTGCTCGCCAAGCGCGATCGCTTTGAGCGCACGATTGCAAAGATGCTCGAATATCCCAAGCCAGCCACATAGATGTAAAACCTTGGTGGATTAGGGCTTTGGAGGACAATGCCTTGAAACCCTCATGGACAGGCTCTCGCAGCCTGCACTGCCCGAAAAAGCGCAACTACCAACGGTTTCGCGGGCATTCGCAAATGAAAATCAATGATATCAGCGTGCAAACAAGATCTTGCCGAGAGTGCGGCGCACTGGCCGCGCAGACAGCGGCAGCATCTTCGCCGGCCCAAAAAAGCCTGAGCGGGCCAGAAGCCAGTTAGCGCGGCGGAATCACCGGCAACAACACGCTCGCCGCCCGCTTTTGCCCAAAGTGCAGCGTGACCTTGCCGCCAAACACTTCAGGCGGCCGGTCTTCCGGGTCGTCATGCACAAACGGTCCGCAGCCTTTCATCGGGTGCTTCATGTTGGACAGCGTTGCAGCCGGGCCGTCCCATTCGTAGTCGCGGCCACGCAGCGTGAGGGCGATACGGTAGCCCTTCGGTATCACGATGCAGGTGGCCCAGATTTCAACGTCGAGTTCGACTGGTTGGCCGGGCGTGAGCGGCCAGTCTTCATCATGCGAATGGAACGGGCGATACGGCAGCGAGCGCTTGGCATCGAGCTTGCGATGCGAGGCACGCAGCCAGCCCAGGCTGATCGGGGTGTGCGGATCGAGCGCACCCTGGAACACGACTTCGCTGCCGTCCGGTGCGAACACGCGCAGCACGGCGAACACATCGGCATCGGCAGTGGAAGACGAGAGCCAGAGCTTGAGGGCGGACGGGCCGGTCAGTTCGGTGGCTTGCTCGAGTGGCGGCGTGCTGAAGGTGACGCCGTCGCCCATCGCATCGTAGGTGATCGTGGCGGGCGCTGTGCCAGCGCCACTGGTTACGACTGGCTGAGTGGGCGAGAGCTTCATGCCATCCGGGTCAAGATAAAAGTGCGTCCACTGCGTGCGTGCGAGCGGCCATTCCTTCTCGTGACGCTCGACAAATTGTTCGCCGGGGTGGCGCACTTGCAGGCGCACCTTCGGCTCTTTGTCCCAGCCGTTCTGTGCGCCTTTGAGGAAGAAGTCGAAAAACTTCTTCTGCATGTTGACGCCGTAATCGGTGTAGAACGGCGCCCAGTGCGAGCCGCCGTGGGCTTCAAGCCATTTATGCTCCGACGCAGCCCCCACATAACCTTCGAGGTTGCCGCGCAGGTGCAGTCCGTGACCGCCCCAATTTGCCGTGGACAGCAGCGGTACCTTGACACGCGACAAATCGCCGGAGCGTTCGCGATAGTAGGGGCCGTCCCACTCACGCGCTAGCAATTGCGCCGCCATGTTCTCGCGGTTCTTCACCAGTTCTTCGGGCGTGAGCGTATCCGGGCCGCAGGCCCATTCGCCGGTGACCGGGCTTTTGCGGCCATGGCTGCCGACACCGTGCTGCACCGTCTTGACCTGCATGTCCTGCCAGTTTTTGCGAAAGGTGGACAGGATGCCGCCGTGGCGGTTGCCGTCACGGTAGTTGTCGCACCAGCCTTCCCACACGCAGATGGCCGCAAGGTGCGGTGGCTGCGTGGCGGCGGCGCGCCATTGGTTGGCGCCGTAGTACGAGATGCCGTTGAGGCCGATCTTGCCGGTGGACCAGGGTTGCACTGCAGCCCACTCGATGCAGTCGTGATAGTCCTTCTGCTCGCGCTCGTTGTTGTGGCACAGATAGCCGGGCGAGCGCCCCGCACCGCGCGAATCGACGCGCACGCACACATAGCCATCGGGTACCCATTTCTCCGGATCGACCACTTCCCAGTTTTGATACAGGTTGGATGTGCCCGACACCGCGTCAGGGTTTTCGCGGCACATGATGTCCCACGAGG
>JANPAR010000317.1:0-24417 GCA_031430015.1 Burkholderiales bacterium | reverse complement strand
CCTGCGCCGCCTTGCGGTCGTCGGTGATACTTGCGCGCATCTGGGTGAGCGATGCTACGGTATCTTCGAGCAGCCGTACCGAGCCGGCTTTGTCAGCCCCTTTGGCTGCCGCTACCGCTGCGCTCAGATTTCCCTCCGCTTTGGGCAGGCCTTTCGGTCCGGCGGCCTGATCGCGGAATTTATTCTCCAATGCGGTGAGCAGCTTGGCCGCGTTGCGCGCCTCGCGCAAAGCGACGTCCAGACTGGCGCGCTCCAGATTCGAGCGTGCCGCGCGCAGTTGCCCGGCGATTCGTTCAACATCGCGATTGGCCCCGGCCACCGCCTCCTTGAGCTCGCGCTGATCGCTGTCAACCATTTTGAGCAGGGCCCTGGCCTCGCCATCGAGTCGCGCAATGTTCTGCTCGATCTGCTTCTGCTCGGCACCATCGGGAAGAAACCCCTTCAGCAGCGGCCATTGCAGGAACACCGCCACCGCGGCGGCAATGGCGGCGATGCCGATGCCGAGCTGTTTCAGGCCGCGGGAGCTCGTGGTGGCGGGAGTGGCCGGGCTGGCAGCGGCACCGGGACGTGCCGGCGCGGCGGCGGCACGTGAAGCGCCGGCGGCTGGTGCTGTTGATGGTTTGGGTGCATCCAGTGCGGCGAGGAATTGCGCGTCGCTGCCAAATCGACTCGCCGGGTTGGCCGAGAGTGCTTTGTCGACTGCCGCCGACAGCCTGGCGCTAACGTCGGCACGCAGCGTGCCCAGCGGCTCGCTGCGCCCTGCGGGTACGCGTCCAGCCAGCATTTCGTAGATCATCACTCCGAGTCCGTACTGATCGGCGCGGTGGTCCACGCTGGCAGAGCGCGCGAGTTGCTCGGGTGCCATATAGTAGCCTGCGACGCCGGTGACCGGCCCCGCCTGCGTGATCTCACCCTCGGGCAATCCCTGCACCAGACCAAAATCCATCAGCTTGACCGACCCGCCATCACCCAGCCACACGTTTTCCGGGCGGATGTCGCGGTGTACGGTGGACTGGTGTGCGTAGACGAGAGCCTCGCACAGGGGCCGGATCAGCGCCAGCACTTCCGTCTCGGTCCACTTGCTTCCGGCGCGGCTGCGCTCCGACATCGCCGCCCGCAGCGTCTGCCCAGAGAGCAGTTCCATGGTCAGGAAGACCTGGTTTGCGTCTGCCTGCACGTCGTAGGTGCTCACAATGTTCGGGTGCGTGAGCTTGATCGCAATCTTCGCTTCCTGTATGAAACGCTGCCTGCTTTGCTCGGACGCGAGCAACTCCTGCGGCATCATCCGGAGCGCAATGTCGATGGAATGCAATTGGTCGTGCGCCCGATATATCGTGCCCATGCCACTGGCCACGAGGGTCGCATCGACCCGGTAGCGGCCCGCGAGCAGCTTCCCCGCCTGCAGGCTGGTGATGGGTGCCGCAGCGGGTGGGCCCGAACGCACCGCAAACCCAGCCTGAAACGCCTTCGGCGAGCGCGACAATCCGCCAAATATCATCGTCGCCTCAGGGTCTGCCTCAGGCACGATGGTTGTTGCATCCGGATCGCCCTCGGGTGCGCCGGTGCTCACGATCTCGAGGTCGTAAATATCCATCGTGACGGTATCGCCGGCACGCACCATGACCTCGCTGTCAATGCTCAGGGCTTCGCCATTGAGCAGCACCGGCGAATGCTTTGAGGTCGCCTTGAGAAGGTAGCCTTCGTCGCCGATGAGCAGTTC
The DNA here is from genome assembly GCA_031430015.1 of Burkholderiales bacterium. GTDB lineage: Bacteria > Pseudomonadota > Gammaproteobacteria > Burkholderiales > JAEUOS01 > CANJDH01. The sequence continues at coordinate 22,697 of JANPAR010000317.1, read as the reverse complement.
CGCCTGGACGCGTGACAGGTACTTCTCCGGATCGTCCAGACTCAGCGTGCAATCCTTGCTGCGCCCGATCGTGACGCATTCACCGTCGAGCACGCGCTCGCCGGCAAACGTCGTCCCGCCTGCGGCGTGGATGTAGATCTTCAGAGTAAGCGGCATCTACCCAAGCTCCCCAGCCGTTGTGTAGCCCAAAAACGCAATCCCACAGTTACTGGCCAAATCAACGGCCATCCTCCACAATCGCTTCTACGGCGATCTTGCCAGCACTATGCGCTGGTCACGCATTATGCGGCCCGCGATGACCGCCGGTAAAGTGCTTCAACCTTGGCTCTTGCCCAAGGCGTGCGGCGCAAAAAGCGCAGGCTCGATATGATGCTCGGATCATGTGTGAAGCAGCGCACGGCAATCGTGCTTGCCATGGTCTCCCAGCCGAGGTGCTCGACCAGCTCAACCAGCATTTTCTCCAACGTGATGCCATGCAGCGAATCTGCCATCTGCGTATGGTACAAAGTTTTCCGCCTCGCAGGGGGCCGGCTGGCTTGCGTGATTCTGAAGCAGCACATGCAAGAGCTACTGCGAGCGGTGGCTGCGCAGTGCAAACAAGGCGGCGATTGCGACAATCGCGAGAAACCATGCCAGCGACCACTCGGCAATCGACAGGCCCAGAAAACGCCACGTCACCTCCGCACACTGGCCCGATCCTCGAAACAACATGCCGAACATTTTGGTGAGCGGAAAGTTGTCGAGCATGTAGTAAAGATCCGGCCCGCATTGCGGCACCTGATCCTTGGGCAAATGTTGTAACCATACTTGGCGCGCCGCCGTGCCGGCACCGCCCAGCGCCGCCAGCGCGACCGCCCAGCCATAGCGGTTGATCGCGCGCCCATGCAGCGCAGCGGCGAGGCTCAACGCCATCACAATCAGATAGAAGCCGCGCTGCACCAGACAGAGCGGGCAGGGGTCCTGGTACTCAACATGCTGCAAGTAGAGAGCGTAGCCGATGAAGGACGCGCAGACGACGGCGAGCAGGGCGAAACTTACACGGGGACGGTCGAGCAGCGAGGGCATGGCGATCAGTTCCTAGCAGAAGAGCTGGTGGATGGGACAAGTGTGACCGCCATGCTACAGGGCAGTTCCCCCGCACAGCGCCTTGTGATACTTTGAGCGCTTCGGAGTGAGGATCACATGAATACGCGCGAACTGGTCAACTATTTGCAGGGCCTGTCGGAGAACAACAACCGCGCCTGGTTCGTGATGAACAAGCCGAGCTACGACATTTTGCGCGCGGAGTTCATTGCGCTGGTGGGGGAAGTGATTGTCGAGACCGCGAAGTTCGACAAGCCGGTGAGGGGGCAGGACGCCAAAAAGGCCCTGTTCCGCATCAACCGCGACATCCGGTTTACCAAAGACAAAAGCCCGTACAAGACGCATTTCTCGGCGGTGGTTGCCCCCGGCGGCAAGAAGGATCCCGGCTCGCATTACTACCTGCATATCGATCATCACGGCAAGCTGCTGGTCGCGGGCGGCTGCTATCTGCCACCGGCCGACGTCCTGGCGAAGATCCGCCGCAAGATTGCGGATGAGCCAGCAAAATTTTCAAAGTTGCTCAAACATAAAACCCTGTGGGCGCACTACAAATTCTTCGCTGAAGAAGGCAAGCTCGCGCGCCCGCCCAAGGGCTACGAGAAGGACACGCCACACATTGACTACATCAAGCAGAAGAGTTTCATTGTCTGGACTGAAACATCAGTGAAGGGCCTTGAGGGTGCCAAGCTGACGCAGCGCATTGCCGAGGGGTTCAAGCTGTCGCTGCCGCTGGTGCGGTGGCTGCGCGAGGCGGTGAAATGAGTCATCCGAACCGGTTAGCGCCGGTGCTGGTCGCGCTTGCTTGTCTGTTGAACGGATTCGCAGGCTGTGGTTTGGCGGGTGCCGCGGACCTCACGCGCGAGCAAGCGCTCAAGCAGCTGTCGAGCAAAGACGCCGCGGCGCGCCTCGCGGCGGTCAAACGTCTGCACGCCATCGGCCGGGCAAGCGACGGCGTTGCGCTCGCCAAGATCCTGTTCGACGAAGACGACGACAACCGCAACGCTGCTGAAGCCGCGATGTGGTCAGCCTGGAGCCGCAGCGGCGACGCACAGATCGATGCGTTGTTCAGAAAGGGTGTAACCCAAATGAACTCGGGTGAGCCGGAAGCGGCCGTGGCCACCTTCACCGAAGTGATCCGCAAGAAACCGGCCTTCGCGGAAGCCTGGAACAAACGCGCCACGGTCTATTTCTTCATGAAGCGCTTCAAGGAATCACTCGCTGACTGCGATGAAGTGATCAAGCGCAACCCGGTTCACTTCGGCGTGCTCTCCGGCTACGGACAAATCTACGCGCAGATGGACGAATTCGACAAAGCGCTCGAATACTTCGAACGTGCGATTGCGATCAACCCGAACATGGACGGCGTGGCGCAAAACATCCTCGCGCTGCGCCAGCTGCGCGCGGCGCGGGCGCGCAAGGCGATTTGAATTGTTGTCAAGGGTATGGCCTGAGAGCCGCTCCCACCAAGGGTTTTAGATCGAATACCACTGCGACCCGCTTTCTGGGCGATTCCCAAAGTGATAGCGAAGAGTAGTTGTTCAGCTTTCCGCATCTGTCGCCTTGTTCAGAATATTGAATTTTCCAAATAACGTATTGGGTCTCGCTGTGAAATTTCGTTTTGTCTCCCTATTGATTGCTTCGACTCTGATCATCGCCCAGATGGTTCAGGCGTCCGACCGCAAGGAAAAGAGCGCCGCGACAGAAGTTGTTACGCGCTTGCCCTTTGGCAAGACTGCTCCGCTGCCAGGCGTTCTCTCTATATCTGCCGACGGGCGTATCGCCGCCCACGTCAGTGCCGATGGTGAGGTCGTAATCTGGGACGCGGTGAAGATCAGGCAGTTGGAAACCATTCCGGCGGACGGGAAAACCGCCAGTGCCGTCTCGCTGAGTGCGGACGGTAATTTGGTCGCTATCGGTTATATGGATTCGCGAGTGATTTTGAGATCGCGTCTGGAGAAAAGGTTGTTGCGTGAATTTTTCGGACACTCGGGCGGGATTACCGCGCTCGCCCTCTCACCGGATGGCCGAATGCTGGCCAGCGGCGGATATGACGCCACAACGCAGCTATGGGACCTCGCGACAGGGCGACGCCTGCACATCTTCGATTCAATGTTGAACGGCGACATATCGAGGGGCAGCGGAATCGCCGTTTCGATAGACTTTTCTGGCAATGGGCGCGCCCTGATTGTCAATGAGTGGTACAGCCGACAATACGATGTCGCCCGCAGCAGCACGTTATGGGATATTGAAGATGGAGTCGAGATATCCACGAGGGATGGTGCGCCCCCAAACCGCGACAGCGCAATGCGTGCTGGCCAGGCATTGGGCGGTAAAGGTTGGCTGTTGGCCTATACGGGCGAGAAAGGTTTGATGGTCGAGCGCGTCGATCATTGCAAGCCGCTGCTTCACTTCGCTTCTGGCCGCTACGCCGATACTGTGGCGGCTGACAAGGAAGGCCGCTGGGTTGCGGCGACGGCAGAACGAAAATTGACTTTTTTCGGATTGAGCGGCACCAAGAAAGCTTATGCCGTCGCACTGCCGGACAAGGTGATTGCATTGGCGGCACATCCGGACGGCCGGTCCGTATTTGCGCTCCTGCTCACGGAAACTCAATCCAATGCCCGTGGGCGCATCATTATTGGCCGTGATGCCGAAACCGTTACCGGAGGTACCCTTTATCGTGTTCCGGTTCCGGCGCCGCTCCGGCAATTGCCACCGATGATGGTCCAAGAAGATGCTGCCCACTGCCCGGCGGCGGAGGCAACGCGCTTAAAGCAGGATTTCAAGCTTCCCGAAAAGCCCTTGAGACTTCCGGTCATCGTGACGCTTGTACCTACGAAAGCGATGACCACCGACCCTGGCGATCGCGACGGAAAGCAACACCAGATCGGGCGTCCCCGCGAACTCTATTTCGATCAGGAGGGAAACATCTATGCGTACTACCACGCGAATTCATCTTTCAGAAGTGGTGTCGCGGTATGGAACCCCGGCGAGAACCGCCTGCTCCGAGCACGCTTCGCGCTGGGCGACAGCAGTCCCTTCCGTTTAAGAGAGGGCTGGGCTGGAGAGCGCTGGGCTTCAGGATCCGCGACGCTGCAGAATCTACTCACCGGAAAGCCCATCTACAAATTCAAAGTCGGCGGGAAGCAGGAGGGCTATCTAGTCGAATCCGACAGTTCTACCGGAGAAATTTACCGGCTGGCCAAGACGCACTTCGAGCGCTATGACTCCAATGGGAATCGCCTGCCGGATCTGAAGCCCAAAGGCCTTGTAAGCGCTTTCGCAGTACGAAATGGAAGACTTGTGGCGATGTATGAGAATCACAGTGTTCAGGTATGGCAAATTCAACCTCCTGGCGAATCGAAGTCTTTCCGGTCACTCCTGAAGCTGGAAACTAGCAGTGTTATGGGAGGGATCACGATGTCGGCGGACGGCCAATATTTACAAGTTGCGGTTGAGAGCAACGATAGCCCCGTAGCCTACTCGACCTACCGCTTGGATTCGGCAAAACGGTTTACCCACGATGCGCTGCTTGCGCCGTTCCCCAATCGCGCGAATCGCGGCGTTGTTCAGGACAACCGAACTTACCGGCTCGCCATTTGGGATTTTGACAAAGGAGAAGTCATTGCTCGTTTGCCACGGCATCGCAGCCGTGACACTGAAGGTGGCTATGCGCAACTACTGGCAGCAATCAGCGACGATGGGCGATTGGTCGCCAGCGCGTCTCATGACGGACTGGTTCGCGTCTGGAATAACGACACTCGTCAGTTGATTGGTGAGGGGCGCGTGGGCGGAGTGGTAACGGCCATGGCCTTTGATTCGGCTGGACAGCAACTCGCAGCGGGACGGCAGGATGGTCAACTCTTTGTTTTTCAGGTTCCAGAAGTCAAATGAAAAACCACCTGATTCGCGACGATGTGATTGCGCGCGATTTTTCAAATTTTCAGAAAGCCGCTGCCACCAAGGGTGTCAGGCCGATGATCGACTGCAACCCGCTTCCAGAGCCATTCTTGGCGGGGTAGCACGGAGTGGTTTGTGCCTCTCATCACCGCCGCTTGTTTACCGCAGGCGCGACGTGGGCGGCACCATGTTCACGCCGGGTTCGTCAAGCAGCATCATGTAGACTGGGGTTTTAGCGAGGGTATTGCCAACGCAGCGCCGCAACGAGTTGAGAGAATGAGAGAACTAGAGGGCGATGAACACAGCGACGCAGAATGAGGTTCTGGCTCTCGCAAGCGGGGACCAGAAGCAGCTGGAGCAGCTTGCGGCATTGGCTGGCCGTTCGCCTCAATCGATGCTCAAGTTCGTGTTACGCGATGGCTTTGATGCGGTGGAGGAAGATATTTGCGAGACGCTCGCCGCTGAGCGCGATATTGAATTGCACGGCACCGTCCCGCACACCGAGGTGATGCGTAGTGTGAAACAAATCATTGAAGGTGGGCGTACCCGAAAGCAAAAAATCAGCAGCGGATGGCGCAGAGAGAGTGTGAGATGAACAGGACTATGCAGCGTGAAGCGCTGGCTGCTGCGCGCCGTGCGCGTGAGCAATTTGTCGAGCGTGCTCTGACCAGCGGAGCCGAAGCGCGACGCACCGGCAAATACGTCGGCGCGGATACCGTGTTGCGAAAATTGAAGCGCCGGCTCGAATCAAGTGGCCAAACCGCAAAACGCCGGCGGCCGGCGAGCCCGCTCAATCAAATTTCGCCCCCGAGCGCTTGACGACTTCGCGCCATTTCGCAAACTCCACCTTGAACATCGCGGCGAATTCTTCCGGCGTGCCGCCAGCGGGCTCATCGCCGATGGAGCCGAAGCGCTCTTTGAACGTCGGGGACTGAATCGCGCGGTTGATTGCGTTGCTCAGTTTGTCGAGCACGGGTTTGGGCAATCCCGCTGGGGCGATCACGCCGGTCCAGGTGGGTGCGTCATAGCCGGGTACGCCGGCTTCGGCCACAGTGGGGATGGCGGGAAAGCCCGGTGAGCGGCGTGCACCGGTGACGGCGAGGGCCTTGATCTTGCCGGAGCGTGCGTGCGGCGCAATCGAGTTGAGGCTCTCGAACATGACATCGACTTGCCCTGCCATGAGATCGTTAATGGCGAGCGCGCCGCCTTTGTAGGGCACGTGCACGATCTGCGTGCCGCTCATGTTTTTGAACAGCTCGCCTGCGACGTGGCCAGGTGAGCCGTTGGCCGACGACGCGTTGGTAAGCTTGCCGGGTGATTGCTTGGCGAGTGCGATCAATTCGGCGACGCTGTTGACCGGCAGCTTGGGAGATACGGCGAGCAGCAGATGGCCGCGCGTCACCAGCGTGACCGGGAAAATATCTTTCTCGATGTCGTAGGGCAGTTTGGCCATCATGTTCGGGCTGATGACCATGGCGCCGACCGGGCCCATGCCGATGGTGTAACCGTCGGGCACCGCTTTGGCGATGATGTCGAGGCCGATGGTGAAGCCACCGCCGGGGCGGTTCTCGACAATGATCTGCTGACCGAGGAGGGTGGTGAGCTCGGCGACGAGGATGCGTGACGCCGTGTCAGTGGCAGCGCCAGGTGCCTGCGGCACGATGAAGCGGATCGGCTTGTCGGGGTATTGTGCGCTTGCGGTAGACGCCATCGCAAAGACGGCCAGAGCCGCGCACAGGCGCAACAGCAGAGTGGGGCGGTGCGATGCTGGATGGGCGTGCATGTCTCGCTTTCGGATTGTCATGTGGAGGTTCGGCGTGAAGTGCGTGCGGGTTGGAGTGGTGATTCGTGATCGGTGAGCAGTGAGTAGCGTGCGTGAGTGTAGACCAGATAAAAGGCAGCTCGTCATGTTTGCGGGCAGCTGCGGTGCCGTGCGGATGCCGTATCTCGCTGCGCGGCGTGTGCTCCCGCTCCGTGAAGGCGCGAGCGGCAAGCACAACCGCGATGCTATGCTGCGCGCCTCGCAACCAGACCTGCGGAATTGCAAAAGGATTGCCGTGATCATCAACACCCAACAAGACGTGACCCCCGCCGTGCTTGCCGAAATTGCGCGCGCTGACAACCCGCGCTTTCGCGACATCATGCGCATTGCCGTCACGCATCTGCACGCGTTTGTGCGCGAAGCCAAGCTCACCGAACCCGAGTTTCAGCACGCCTGCGGCGTGATCGCGTCGCTGGGCCAGCATACGACAGCCTCGCACAATGAAGTTGTGCTGGCGGCGGGCTCGCTCGGCATTTCGCAACTGGTGTGCCTGATCAACAATGGCGCCAAAGGGACGCGCGAAACGTCGGCCAACATGCTTGGGCCATTCTGGCGCACCGGCGCGCCGAAGCTCGCCAATGGCGCATCGATTGCGCATCCGTCTACACCGGGTGTGCCGTTGATTGTCAAGGCGTGGGTGAAGGATCTGGATGGCCGGCCGGTCGCTGGCGCTGAAATCGATGTGTGGCATACCTCGGCTGAGGGCTATTACGAAAATCAGGATCCGCTGCAGCCGGACATGAATTTGCGCGGCATCTTTACCACCGACGCAGACGGCTATATCCACTTTCGCAGTGTCAAACCTGCCGGGTATCCAATCCCTGTCAACGGGCCGGTGGGTGATCTGGTGCGTGCGCAACACCGCCACAACATGCGGCCCGCGCATGTGCACTTTCTGATTTCGAAAGAGGGCTTCAAGACGCAGTTCTCGCAGGTGTACTCCGGTGATGACCCGTACCTTGAGACCGATGTGCAGTATGGTGTGACGAGAGCCTTGATTGGTACTTATGTGCTGCATGAAAGTGAAGCGGCACCGGTCGCGGACGGTGCGCCTGCCATCGTGGGGCCGTGGTACTCGCTCGATTATCACTTCACCATCGAGCCGGGTGTGAACAAGTTGCCACGCGCGCCGATCACCGGCAAGGCGAGCGGGCCGCGCCCCGCGATTACCGTACTTGAGCGAGCGTGAGCGTCATCAGCAGGAGGAGAGCAACGTGAGATTTTTACGATGGCTTCAGCTTGGTGTGTTTTGCGCGGCTTGCACGCCTCTCGGGGCATTGGCGCAGACAGCGCCCGCGCCGCCAGCATCGCCCTCTCCGGCGGCGCCAGCCGCAGCGACCATGTCTGGCTCGGCAGCGCCAGTACCGCGCAATGAAGCGGGAAGGATCGATCTCGTGGCCGGCCCGGTCACCGTGGTGAGCGCCGATCAAAAGCAGCGCACGCCGAGGAAGGGCGAAAAACTTTACGAGGGCGACTCGGTTCTCACCAACGCAAATGGCGAGCTGCATGCCGAGCTGACTGACGGTGGCGTGCTCGCCGTGCGGTCCAACACCGCCATGTTGATCACGAAATACCAGGCGAACGGCGATGCGAGCGACACCAGCGTGTTCGGCTTGCTCAAAGGCAGCATCCGCTCCATCACTGGCTGGATCGGCAAGGCCAATCAAGCCAATTACAAGATCGTCACACCGACGGTAACCATCGGCGTGCGTGGCACCGACCACGAGCCAACCGTGATCGCCGAAGGGTCAAGTGAAGGCGCGGCGGGTACCTACGACAAGGTGCATGCGGGTGCGTCGTATATCGAAGGGGCCAATGGCCGCGTCGATGTGCCGCAGGGGCGCGCCGGCTTTTTCGCCGCACACGGGCGCGAGCGGCCGCGTGTGCTCGATCAAGTGCCGGCGTTTTTCCGGCCGGCACGCAACGATGCGCGCCTCGCCGGACGGCACGAGCGCATCGTTCAGACCCATGAAGCGAGGCGGGCCGCGCGTGTGAAGGTGGTGCAGGCAGGGCGCACGCGCGCCGAGGCGCAGGCCCAGCGGCAAGCCAAGGCGCAGGGTCAGGGGCAGCAACAGGCGGGCGAGCGCCAAAAAGCGCAACAACAACGCCAGCAACGCCAACAGGAAGCACATAAAGCGCGTGAGCAGCAGCAAAAGGCGCGGCAGGAACAGACCAAGGCACGGCAAGACCAGATCAAGGCACGTCAAGAGCAAGCCAAGGCGCGTCGAGAGCAGGCCAAAGCGCGCAACGAGCAAGTGAAGGCGCAACAGAAGTCGAAGGGTGAGGGTGCGGATCAGCAAAGGCCGCGGCAGCGCCCGCAGGCGAAAGAAACACAAGGCACGCCACAGCAGCGCGAGTTGCACCGGGCGCAGATACGCGCGAACGAAAAATAGCTCAAGGGAGTCTTACATGGAACAAGCAGTCTCATTCAATTCGGCAGGCCTCAAGCTCGCCGGCACCCTGCACCTGCCCGATGGCATGAAAGCCGGCGAAAAACGCACGGCCATTGTGGTGCTGCATGGCTTTGGCAGCAACAAGAATGGCGGCACGGCGGCAGTGGCGGCCAAGCTGTTTGAAGCACTGGGCTATGTAACGTTGCGCATTGATTTTCGCGGTTGTGGCGAGAGTGAAGGTGCGCGCGGCAAGGTGATCTGCCTCGAACAGGTTGAGGACGCAAGCAGCGCGGTGTCGTATCTGGCCACGCGTGATGACGTGATCGCAGAGCGCATCGCGGTGATGGGCTTCAGCTTCGGCGCGGCGGTGGCGGTGTATACGGCCGGGGTGGACGCGCGCGTAGCGGCCTGCATTTCGTGCGGCGGTTGGGGGGACGGCGAGAAAAAATTCCGCAAGCAGCATGAATCCCCCGAGCAATGGAAAAAGTTTTCTGACATGCTCGCCGAGGGTCGGCGCAAACTCGCGCAGGGTGAGTCGATCATGGTGCCGCGCTTTGACATCGTGCCGATCCAGCCAGGCATTCGCAACAATCTGTCGGCGGGATCGTTCTACGAATTTCCCTTTGAAGTAGTGGAGAGCATGTACGGTTTCAAGGCCAATGATGTGGTCGGTCGCATCGCGCCGCGCCCCTTGCTGCTGCTGCATCCCGCGGTAGACACGGTGACGCCGACCGAGCAATCGATTGACCTGTTTGCGCATGCAGGCCAGCCCACCGAGTTGCATTTGATGGCGCAAGTGGATCATTTCATGCTCGGTGAAAATAATCCGATCGTGCACGCAGTGCTCAACAGCTGGCTGGGCAAATACTTTCCGGCACAGTGAGAGCGCACACCATGCGAATAAATAGCGTGCTGCGCTTCGTTCGTTGCTTCAATCTGCGTCTCGGCTGGCGCATCTCCCGGCCCGTCTTGCAAGGTCGCTTGCGGCGCAGTGCCTTGGTCTGCGCAGCCTTGTTGATGGCGGCGCCCGCACTGCCGGCCTTTGCCCAGAAATTTCCGTCGCGGCCCATTACGCTCGTGTGCCCATTCGCGCCGGGTGGCTCGGCCGACATCATGGCGCGCCTGATCGGGCAAAAGCTGGGCGATGCGCTCGGCGTGCCGGTGGTGGTGGAAAACAAGCCAGGGGCCGGCAGCGCGGTTGGCTCCAGCTTTGTCGCCAAGGCAAAGCCGGATGGGCATACGCTGATCCTGCTGACCGGTGCCTACACCGCGCAGGCGGCGCTGGCCAAGACGCCGCTGTTTGATCCGCTGCGCGACATCAGCATGGTGTCGATGGTGACCTCCTACCCGTTCATTCTCAGCGTGACACCCGATGCGCCCTACCGCACGTTGAATGACTTGATCGTCCGCGCCAAGGCCAATCCTGGCAAGCTCAATTAGTCATCGACGGGGATCGGCTCGATTCACCATCTCTCTTCGGAGTTGTTGAGCGTGATGGCCGGCATCGAGATGGTTCACATTCCGACCAAAGGCGGCAGTGCCGCGCTCACTGAATTGCTCAGCGGCCGCATCGACCTGCTGCTCGAAGCACCGACCCTGTCGCTGCCGTATGTCAAGAGCGGCAAACTGCGCGCCCTCGCGGTGACGGGCCGCGAGCGCTCCAAAAACCTCCCCGATTTAGCCACGGTGGCCGAAACGCTGCCCGGCTATGAGGTCATTTCGTATATCGGCGTCGGCGTTACCGGCGGCACACCCGAGCCGGTCGTCAGTCAACTGAACGCGGAACTGCGCAAAATCGTCGATGCCCCCGAGACTGCCAAGCGGCTCGTCGAGCTTGGCGGCGAACCGCAAGCCAACACGCCGGCCGAAATGCAGCGCTTTGTCGAGAACGAATTGCGCAAATGGCGCAGCGTGATTGATGCACGCAAGATTGAGCGGCAATGAGCGAGTCGATGAGCAAACCAGCACCGGTTCGCGTCGCTGCAACGGCACTGCACGACTTTGCCGCAACGCTGCTTGAGCATGCGGGCCTCTCTGCGCCACATGCGGACACCGTAGCGAAAGCGTTGGTGTGGGCGGATCTGCGCGGGGTTGGTACGCACGGCGTGAGCCGCCTTCCACGCTATCTCGACTTCATCGCGTCAGGCGCGATGAATCCTTCGCCCGCAATGTCGATTGCCATCGATGCCCCCGCCATGCTGCTGCTCGACGCGGACCGCGCCGCCGGCCCGGTAGCGATGATGCATGCCTGCACCCTTGCTACTGAGAGAGCACGCGTCAACGGCATCGGCCTCGTCATGGTGCGCGGCACGACCCACACTGCAGCGCTCGGCTTCTACACCCAGCACCTCGCACGCCAGGGTCTCGCGGGTGTGGCCATTGCCGCATCAGCGCCACTGATGGCGTACCACGGTGCGCGCGCGGCCGGGGTTTCGACCGCGCCGCTCTCGCTCGCCGTACCCGGCGGCCCGGATAGCCATGCCGAGCCAGTGCTGTTTGACATGGCTACCGGCATTGTCAGCAACGGCAAGCTGATGCAGGCCAAGCGCCTCAATGAAGTATTGCAGCCCGGCTGGGCGCTCGACGCCGGGGGCAACGCCACCACCGATCCCCAGAAGGCCACCACGCCGCTGCCGCTCGGCGGCCCCAAGGGCAGTGGTCTCGCGCTGCTGATCGAAATGCTCGCCAGCATCACCACCGGTGCGCCTATCCTTGCTGAGTTCCTCACTGGCGGCACGAAGCTTCACCGTCAGAACGCGTGGATCATCGCGGTGGACGTGTTCCGCTTCTCGCCCGAGGCACGGTTTCGCGCCGACGTGGCGCGCACTGTGGCGGCCATCAGAACGCTGCCGGTGGATGCGCAAAACGGCGCGATACTGATGCCCGGTGAGCGTGGCGCGCGTGAGGCCGAAAAGCGGCAGCGAGACGGCGTGCCGTTGCCAGCGAAGGTTGCAGCGGAGCTCGCCGCGGCCGCTGGGAAGTGGCAACTGGAACTGCCGTGGGCAGACGGCAAACCCCTGCGCCAATGAAAAGGGGCCACCTCGCGGTGACCCCCTGATATTACTGGTGCGGCTGGCAGGAATTGAACCCACGACCCCTTGGTTCGTAGCCAAGTACTCTATCCAACTGAGCTACAGCCGCATGGCGGGGATTATAGCAAAGGATGCACATTTCCGGGGTGCTTTTGCGCGTGTTTTCTCGTGTTAGCGCGTCGTTGCGGGCTAAGAGTCAGCGGTGCGCGACGTCCGCCGACGGGTGCACTGCCGGGCATCAAAGCGTGCGCAGACAATCGACGTAGTACTCGATTTTGCCGTTGACTTCTTCCTTCACCAGGCCGTGAATGTCGGTCTCGAAGCCAGGAAATTTCTCGTTGAAGGTTTGCGCAAACTTGAGATATTCGACAATGGTTTTATTGAACACTTCGCCCGGAATCAACAGCGGAATGCCAGGCGGGTAGGGCGTCAGCAGCACGCTCGTGGCGCGGCCTTCGAGCTGATCGATTGTGACGCGGTCGATTTCGCGGTGGGCCATGCGCGCAAAAGCGTCCGATGGTTTCATCGCCGGCTGCATGTCGGACAAATACATTTCAGTGGTCAAACGTGCGACATCGCTCGCCTTGTACATGTCGTGGATCTGCTGGCACAGGTCTTTGAGGCCGACGCGTTCGTAGCGGGCGTTCTTGCCGTTGTTGCCGGCGCAGAACTCGGGCAGGATGCGCCACAGCGGGGCGTTGCGGTCGTAGTCGTCCTTGAACTGCTGCAGGGCCGTGACCAATGTGTTCCAGCGGCCCTTGGTGATGCCGATGGTGAACATGATGAAGAAGGAATACAGGCCGGCCTTCTCGACGATGACGCCGTGCTCGGCCAGAAACTTGGTGACGATGGAGGCAGGGATGCCGGTCTTGGCAAACTTGCCCGAGACGTCGAGGCCGGGCGTGATGATGGTGGCCTTGATCGGGTCGAGCATGTTGAAACCGGCTGCCAGCTCGCCGAAGCCATGCCACTTGTCGTTGGCCTTGAGCATCCAGTCTTCCTGCTTGCCGATGCCATTGCCGTGCAGGGCGTTCGGGCCCCAGACCTTGAACCACCAGTCCTTGCCCCATTCGTCGTCGACCTTGCGCATCGCGCGGCGGAAGTCGAGTGCCTCGCTGATCGACTCTTCGACCAATGCAGTGCCGCCAGGCGGTTCCATCATCGCCGCGGCCACGTCGCACGAAGCGATGATCGCGTACTGTGGCGAGGTCGAGGTGTGCATCAGATAGGCCTCGTTGAACACGTGACGGTCGAGCTTGCGCGTCTCTGACTCTTGGACGATGATCTGCGAGGCTTGTGAAATGCCGGCCAGCAGTTTGTGCGTCGAGTGTGTCGCGAACACCAGCGGCCCCTTGCTGCGCGGACGGTCGCGCCCGATGGCGTGCATGTTCTTGTAGAAATCATGGAAGGTCGCGTGCGGCAGCCAAGCCTCGTCAAAGTGCAGGGTGTCGATGTAGGTGCCGAGCACTTCCTTGAGCATCTCGACGTTGTAGACCACGCCGTCGTAGGTGCTTTGGGTGATGGTGAGGATACGTGGCTTGCGCCCGTGCTTGGCGAAGGCGGCTTTGGCGAACGGATTAGCCTCGATTTTCTTCTGAATGTTCTCCGGTTTGAATTCGTCGAGGGGAATCGGGCCGATGATGCCCAGGTGATTGCGCTTTGGGGTGAGGAACACCGGAATTGCCCCGGTCATGATGATCGCGTGCAGGATCGACTTGTGACAGTTGCGGTCAACGACGACGATGTCGTCTTGCGCCACCGTCGAATGCCACACCATCTTGTTGGAGGTGGACGTGCCGTTGGTCACAAAGAAACAATGATCGGCATTGAAGATGCGCGCGGCGTTTCGCTCGGAGGCCGCCACCGGGCCGGTGTGGTCGAGCAACTGGCCGAGTTCTTCGACCGCATTGCAGACGTCTGCGCGCAGCATGTTCTCGCCGAAAAACTGGTGAAACATTTGCCCAATCGGTGACTTCAAAAACGCCACGCCGCCTGAGTGTCCGGGGCAATGCCAGGAGTAGGAGCCGTCCTGCGCGTAATGGGTGAGGGCGCGGAAGAAGGGCGGGGCCAGCGAATCGAGATAGCTCTTGGCCTCGCGGATGATGTGGCGCGCGACGAACTCCGGTGTGTCTTCAAACATGTGGATGAAGCCGTGCAGTTCGCGCAGGATGTCATTGGGAATTTCGCGCGAGGTCTTGGTCTCGCCGTAGAGGTAAATTGGGATCTCGGCATTCTTGAAGCGGATTTCCTGAATGAATTTGCGCAAGCTCAATACCGCAGGGTCCAGTTCCGGGCCGGGCGTGAACTCCTCGTCGTCAATCGAGAGAATGAAGGCGGACGCGCGCGATTGCTGCTGCGCGAACTGCGAGAGGTCGCCGTAGCTCGTCACGCCGAGGATCTCCATGCCCTCTTTTTCAATCGCATCGGCGAGCGCGCGAATCCCCAGGCCCGAGGTGTTTTCAGAGCGGAAATCTTCGTCGATGATGACGATGGGGAAGCGGAATTTCATCGGTGCGCCTCGCTGGCGGGGAAAGTGATTGTTGCGGATGACGCAAGTTGCATCACGTCATCGCCGTGATGGCAAATCCATTGTGCAAAACCGTGCGGCAAAGAAAAACGCGTCCGGGGAAACCCACCGGACGCGATGCGGAGTTTAAGACCAATTGAGAGCAACTCGCCGCGCAACAACAGGAATTTTTGAACTTGTCGCGTTGCCGCGACAGCGCGGAATTACAGATGCAGCATTGCCATGCCGGCGAGCACGCCGCCAATGGCCGTAGCCACATAGACGGCGATCTTCATCCAGCGTTTGCGCGTAAGCAGGGTGATGGCGGCGAGTGCAATGGCAACCTGCATCACCGTCATTGCCTGTGCCCAGCGGTGATGCAGATGGATCTGCTTCTCGGATTCCTCGTCCCATTTTTTGGAAGCGGCTTCGAGTGCCTCGGCTTCTTTTTTGATTTCTTCTTTTTCGGTCTTGTAGCGCGCGACCTCTTTTTTGTATTTCTCGACATCCACCCCGGGCAGGGCCATCGCCAGCTCGGCCAGGTTTTGCTTGTTGCTCTTGGCCTGGTAGTAATTCCACTGGTTGGACGCCTCGGTTTTCTTGATGGCCGCGTTGTTCTTGTAGATCATGGCGTCGTTTTGCGTTGCGCCGCCTTGATAGGAAAAGAGGGCGCCGACGGTGGAAATGATCGCCGTCATCACCGCGATGCGGCTGGAGAAGTTGCTGTCGCCTTCGTCATCGTGACTACCGTGGGCCGCATGCTCCACCGCGTGGTCGTGCGGGCCGTGGACGTGAAAACCTGCTCCTGACATCATTGCCTCCTGTATTCAACAAAATCAAATGCCACCTGCGGAGTTCCGCTCGGTGGTTGTGGTTGACGCGATATTTCACGCCATAAATGGGGACCAAACAACGGAAAGAAAGCGTCGCCATCGAAATGTTGCCAGATTTGCGTGACAACGATACGACTGGCGAACGGCAGCATGGCCGCGTAAATCTCTGCGCCGCCAATGACGAAGACTTCGGCGGCTTGTGTTGCTGCTGCCATCCCTGGACTCGGCGTTGAAATCGGCTCAGGAGCCTTCTCTGAAATCTTCTCAAAAACCTGCCCTGAAACCTGCCCTGAAACCTTTGGTGCATGCGGTTCTTCAGGCACCATGGTTGCAAGAGACGCTCTCAGAGCGGCTTCTGGCGTGGTGGCTGTGGTGATTCCAGGGTGGCTAAAGGCGGCGTTGCGCGTAATCACAATGTTTTTGCGCCCCGGCAGCGGCTTGCCCAGGGCAGCGAGGATCGACTCGAACGTTTTGCGCCCCATGATGACCGGGCAGCCCATGGTGATTGCTTTGAAATGCTTGAGATCGGCCGGCAAATGCCAGGGCATGCGGTTGTCCTTGCCGATGGCGCGATTCGACGCCATCGCGACAATCATCGAGACGCGCATGCCCGGTGCCCCGTAAGCTTGCGCCACTACACCGCCACCGGCGCCTTGATATGCGGATGCGATTGATAGCCCGCGATTTCAAAATCTTCGTAGCGATAGGCGAACAGGGAGTCGGGTTTGCGCTTGATCACCAGTTGTGGCAGAGGATGCGGCGTGCGTGACAACTGTTCGCGGGTTTGTTCGAGGTGATTGGAATACAGATGGCAATCGCCGCCCACCCAGACAAAATCACCCACGTCCAGATCGCACTGGTGCGCCACCATGTGGGTGAGCAGGGCATAAGACGCGATGTTGAACGGCACGCCGAGAAAAATGTCAGCGCTGCGCTGGTACATCTGGCATGACAGTTTGTGGCGCGCGCCGGGGTCTGCCGCCGGTGCAACGTAAAACTGGAAAAATGCGTGACAAGGCGCCAGCGCCATTTTCGGAATGTCGGCGACGTTCCATGCAGAGACAATCATGCGGCGTGAATCAGGCGTGGCCTTCAACTGGCGCATCAACTCGGCAATCTGATCAACGTGCTGTACCTTGCCGTCCGCTGTGGGCACCGGCCACGAGCGCCATTGGTACCCATAGACGGGGCCGAGCTCGCCGTCTGCGCGCGCCCATTCATCCCAAATCGTGACGCCGTTGTCGCGCAGATATTTGACGTTGGTGTCGCCCGACAAAAACCACAGCAGCTCGTGAATGATCGAGCGCAGGTGCAGCTTTTTGGTGGTCACCATCGGGAAGCCGGCAGCCAGATCAAAGCGCATCTGGTGGCCGAACACCGAAAGCGTGCCGGTGCCGGTGCGGTCGGTTTTTTGCGCGCCGTGCTCAAGCACGTGGCGCCTCAGGTCGAGGTATTGGCGCATCGGCGGATTTTATCGCGCAGTGCGATGCCTGCTGGCACCGCACTGCACCGGGTTCCTCAGTAAGGCCTTGCGCAGCACGGGATGCTGCCGCAAGCACTGCGGAATAAGCATTGCCATAACAAGCAACGCCGAAGTAACCACCGCCTCAATAGGCAATGTAGCCAAACAATTCTCGCGCAGACTGAAAGCGCTCATCCGGATTCTTTGCCAGCAAGCGATCCATCAACGATTGGTAACCCGCAAGCGCGGCTGGCAGACGCGGGATCTCGCCGTGCACGTGTGAAAACGCAATCGCTGCGACATTGTCCGATTCAAACAGACGCTGCCCGGTGAACATTTCGTACAACATCACGCCGAGGCTGTAGAGATCGCTGCGCGCATCCTGCGGTTTGCCCAGGCACTGCTCGGGGCTCATGTACAGCGGCGTGGCGATCAGGCCGCCGGTGGCGGTGATGGTGTGCTCGCTCATTTGTCTGGCCACGCCAAAATCCACCAACGCCAGATGCCCGGTCTGCCGGAACATGATGTTGTTGGGCTTGAGGTCGCGATGGATCACGCCGGCGCTGTGGATCGCGTCGAGCGCGCGCGCCACCTGCGTGACGACCCTCAGGGTCTGCATCGAAGTCAGGCGCGGGCCGTTGGCCGAATCTTTGCGGCTGCCCAGGCGTGCGCGCAGATCGCCGCCAGGAAAATACTCCATCGCGATGTAGACATGTTCATCGGTCACCCCCTGGTCGTAGATGCGCGACACGTGCTCGTTTTGCACCGTGGAGATGATGCGGTATTCACGGATGAAACGCTCGATGAAAAAACCGTTCATCAAATGCGCGTCGAGGATCTTGAGCACCACTTGCGCCGGTACCGGGGCGGGTTGCCCCAGCCGCGGCAGGCGCTCGGCAAGAAAGACCTTGGAGGTGCCGCCGCTGCCGATCATGCGCAGCAGGCGGTAGCCGTTGATGCGCGGCGCGTCGCTGGCGGCGGCTACGCCAATGGCGCTGATGTCGACCGGCACCGTGGGCGCGATGAGCGGTTCGGCATGGTCACCGGCACGCCGTGCCGCTTGCGTACCGTGCCTGCCGCGCGCCAGCGCATGGTCGTTGGCGCGCGCGCGCTCGAGGATGGCATCGCTGATGGCGCCGGTCAGACGTTCTGGCGTCAGTTTGTCCTGACGCAAATAATCGGCGGCGCCCAATTTCATCGCCTGCACGGCAAGGTCTTCGCCGCCCTGGCCGCACAACACGATGGCGGGGGGCAGGCCGGGTATGCGCTCCTGCCAGTGGCGCAGCCAGGCGATGGCAGCGGGTACGTTGCCGGTGTTGTCAGCCGGGCGGTTGTGAAGCAGGAGCACGTCGTAACGCTGCAAACCATTGAGGCCGTCGCTCGCGCGCGTACGCTGCGGCACGGCCGCCTCCGCAGATTGCAACTCGGCGCCCGGCCAATGGCTTCCGAGATAACGAGCGCACTGCTGGCGCAAGGTTATGGAAGCGTCGATGAGCAAAATGCGCATGCGGCAGGGACGGAATGAAAGGGTGAAGCGGGGTGTTTGGCCGGTGGAGCGAGGCGGCAGTGAAGGAGGTTGCAGCAAAGGCTGGAATGAGGCGGGAAGTGCGCGGCGATTGCGTACGGCTTGTGAAGCTTGGCCAAGGGAATCCCGAGGGTTTCCCCTGGCAACTTGTTCTCTTTGTAATCCGGTGCAGCGAGCGCGCCAATTTTATGCCCAAATGACGTTGTCATATTGCGGTGTCGCCGTTTTCGGGTGCTGCGAAAAAGCCCACAGTCAGGCATGCGAACTTGCCGCAATAAAACTTGCTAATTCATTGATTTTGCGGCATTATTGGAGAATGATCCGGATCAAAATCGGAATTGCCGGACGCTGGAGAGCGCATGATCAAGCTGTTTGAGACACTCAGGAACACCGCGCTGCGCGGGCAGGGCAGTCACCCGCTCGGCAACGCCAAAGAGGCCGAAGAGGTGTTCGCCGAATTGCGCGCGGGTGACGCGCAGAAGTCGCTTGAAGAGATCACTCACTGGCTCGAATCGGTCACGCAGGACGAAGAGTTGAGGCCGGAGCGCCGCTTCGAGATCATCAAGCGTCTTGACGAAGTGGCGCAATTGCACCGTATCAAAGTGGGCCGCGATTACGGCAACCTGTCGCGCCAATCGCGTTTTCAGGAAGGCAAGCTGTGGGGCGCCAAGCACGATTATTGGACGCGCGCCGCCGAGGCCTACGCCGATCTGATGGCGCGCATCGAACGCAAAGACAAGGGCACTGATGCGCTCAAGGCGCAGCATGGCCTGATTGCCCTGCGCGCACTGCGTGCCTCGGCACGCCGCCTCAAATGGCTCTATGTGCGCTACGGGCCGGTGCCGGCCGATATCTGGACGTCTATCAGCCGCGCCTATCAGTTTGCCGATGCGCGCAAGGTGGCGCAGGCGCGCATGACCATCTATCCTGGCATCCCCGGCGATAGTTCACCTGAAGAAGAACTGATGCGCGCGATGCTGCTCTCGGCCTCGGCGCCAGATGCCCTGACCCCGCAGGAAATGGATGTGTGCGAGCGCGTGATTGCCCATTTTTCGTCACGGTTTCGCGTGATGAGTCAGCCACAGGCTGACTCAAGCTACTGGTTTGACCTGGAGCAGGGGCGCCAGCCGCTGCGCCTCGCGGCACCGCCTGCGCAAGTCACGCCGGGCCTGCGTTTTTTTGCCACGACCGCGGCGCATGCCGACGTGCTGACGATTTTGGCCAAGCTCGATCAGGCCAGCGAGTTGCCTGCCGGGATCGACTTTGGCGGCACGCCCGACGCGCGCGTGGTGCGCGAAGTGTTCAAGCATCTATCGATCAACTGGGCGCCCAAACCACCAGTGCGCAAGGCCGAGCGCAAGCGCATGCAGGCGCGCATGTCGATTACCCACGGTTTCGAGCGCGTACTGGAGTTGATGAAAACGGGCGGCGTCGACAATGCGCTCGACTTTGCGGTCGGCGAGTCCGAAACCTGGGTGGTCGAAAACGTCAGTGCTGGCGGCTTCGGCGCAACCGTTGCGCAGGTGAAGGGAGACTGGCTCAAGATCGGCGCGCTGCTTGCCGTGCAGCCCGACATGCCCGGTGGCAGCAGCGGGCGCTGGGATCTGGCTCTGGTGCGGCGTTTGTCGCGCGACGGTGCGGCAGCAAAGGGACAGGCCAGCACCGGCGTGCAGATTTTGTCGCGCACGGCGGTGACCGCTTCGCTCACCAATGCCGGCGGCGCGTGGGGTGATGGGCGCAACACCATCGACGGCATTTTTCTTACCGATCCGGCGCAGTTGGGCATGGCGGTGCTCGTGTTACCGGCCGGTGCCTACTTGCCCGGTGAGCAGATTCACACCATCATCGACGGCACCAAGCACCTGCTGTTTCCGGTCAACGTGATCGAGCGCGGGGATGACTACGAGATGGTCAGCTTCCGCGACATGATTCAGGAAAACTGAAGCACTTCTCATCCGAGATCGAGCGTGTAGTCCAGTACGCTGGGGTCCTGCGGCGTGGCGCGTGCGGAAAATCCCAAGACCTGCATGAGTGAGCGCATCGCTGTGTTCACGACCAGCACCGTGCCGGTCATGCGCTGATAGCCCGCCTCGCGTGCCGCCGCAATCAAGCGCTGCATCAACAAGGTTGCGAGGCCGCGGTTGTGCCAGTCATCGGCAACCGTGACGGCGAATTCGCAACTGGTGCCATCGGCATCCGGCGTGTAGCGCGCCACGCCAATCATGCGAGTGACGCCGGCACCGGTTGGCTCACCCGGGAGGGCGATCAACGCCAGTTCACGCTCGTAATCGACCTGCGTAAAGCGCGCCAGCATGCGTGCCGGCAAGCTGCGCGCCGGATTGAAGAAGCGCATGTAGCGAGACTGCTCGGACAGCCCCTCGACAAACGCCAATTCCATGCGCGCATCTTCGGGCCTGATCGGGCGAATGTTGATGACGCTACCGTCGCGCAATGACGCGCTCGACTCCAGCCGGGTGGGGTAAGGGTGAATCGCCAGGTGCGAGTAGCGCGCGTCTTCATCCAGACGCGCCGGGTCGATCACCACGCGTGCGTCAAGTGCGACGGCGCCGGCGTCATCCACCGTCAGCGGGTTGATGTCCATCTCCTGCAGCCACGGCAGGGCGCACACCATGCCCGATACGCGGAGCAGCACGTCAATAATGGCTTCGTGATTGGCCGCCGGGATATGCCGGTAGGCAGCGAGCAGGCGCGCGATGCGCGTGCGCTCGATCAAATCTTCGGCGAGGCGGCGGTTGAGAGGTGGCAGGCCGATGGCGTGGTCGCGCAGCAGCTCCACCGCGACGCCGCCGGCACCGAAGCTCATTACCTGGCCAAACACCGCATCGCGTGCCACGCCGATCATGATTTCACGGCCAAAGCGTTTCTCGATCATCGGCTGGATCGCCACGCCATCGATCTTTGCATCGGGCCGCAGCTTGGCGGTGCGCGCCATCAGGTTGCGGAATTCACGCTCCAGCGAGGGCAGGTCGCGCACGTTGAGGGTGACGCCCTGCACGTCGGATTTATGCGCGATGTCCGGCGACAAAATCTTGAGCGCGAGCGGATATCCGAGCTCGCCGCCGATGCGGATGGCCTCGACCAAGGTTGCGGCAACCAGCGTGCGCGGCGTGGCGATGCCAAACCAGCCAAGCAGTTGCTTTGATTCAGGCTCGGTAAGCAGGGTACGACCGGACGCGGCAGTGGTGCGCGCAAGCGCGCAGGCAACGGCCACGTAGGGCGCGGCCACGTAGGGCGCGGCCACATTGGGTGCAGCCACATCGGAAGAAGCCGCATCGGGGGAGGCCACGCCGGGTGCCGCCAGATCGCGCTTGGACGCATCGGGTTTGCCCATACCGGGTGGAGCCACCCCTGGCGTGTCCAGATCCGGCGCGGCAGGCAATGCCAATGGTGCCGGTACCTGCAACAGCAATTCCTGCGCGCGGGTGTATTGCGCCAGCGCGGCAAACGCGATCACGCCGGCCTCCGGCGAGTCAAACGCGGGCAGGCCCGCCGCTTCGATCAGTGCGCGCCCCGCAACCACACCGGTTTCACCAAGCCAGCCAGTCAATACCGGTTTGCTCGATGCCTGCGCCAGCGGCCGCAGCGCGTGCGCGGCGTCCTCCGATGTCATCACGATCTGCGGGCAGAACAGCGTGAGCACGCCATCGACGCTTGGGTCAGCGAGCAGCGGCGTGAGTGCGGCAGCGAGCCGTTGTGGTGATGCATCGCCGATGATGTCGATTGGGTTGCCGTGTGACCAATGGGCCGGCAGCACTGCATCGAGTTGCGCAAGCGTGTCCGGTGACAGATTGGCCAGGGTGATACCGTGATCGATCGCGCAATCTGCCGCCATCACGCCTGGTCCGCCACCATTGGTGAGGATGGCGAGACGCTTGCCGGCCGGCAGCCTCCCCGCACCGAGCAGCCGCGCGGCTGCAAACAACTCGTCCCAGGTCTGCGCGCGCACGACGCCCGAGCGCCGCAGGGCGGCGTCAAACACCGCATCGTCACCAGTGATGGCACCGGTATGGCTGAGAGCCGCGTGGGCGCCCGCTGCGTGCCGCCCGGCCTTGAGCACCACGATGGGCTTGGTGCGGGCCGCCGCACGCAAGCCGCTGATGAAGCGGCGCGCGTCGTGGAT
>JANPAR010000316.1:0-4527 GCA_031430015.1 Burkholderiales bacterium | reverse complement strand
GTTGTACTCGACCGGTGTCGCCTTGTAGGGCGCAGTGAATTCGGGCCATGTCAACGCGCGCGGCACGCCGTCCACATTGGGTGAAGCCGAGATATACGGCACCACCACCACTTCGCGCACCGAGGGCAGGCGCGCAACGATTTCGGAGACCTTGTCGATCAAATCGACCGCCTTGCCGTTGTAGAAAAATCCATCCGGCGCAAACAGCACCTTGGGCTCAACTTGGCCAAAGCGGTCCAGCACGCCCTGCACGCCGAAGTCAGGCGAGCACGAAGTCCACACTGCGCCGAGGCTGGCGGTGGCCAGCATGGCGATCACCGTCTCGGGCATGTTGGGCATGTAGGCCGCAACGCGATCACCCTGGCGCACACCGGCTGCCTTGAGGCCCTGTGCGCAGCGCGACACCTGATTGTTGAGCTCGGCCCAAGTCACCTTGCGCTTGACCTTGTCCTCGCCCCAGAAAATCATGGCTTCGGAACTGTCGTGCTTCTTGAGCAGGTTTTGCGCGAAATTGAGACGCATGCCGGGGAACCAGCGCGCACCCGGCATCTGCTCGCGATTGACCAGCACGCCAGCCTTGAAGCCGACCGGGTCACGGTTCTTTTTGTGAAACTCGGCGGGGACGCCGATCACGCCCATCTGCTCCCACACCGACATCCAGAACTGGTCGGGCTGCGAAATCGACCAACGGTAAAAGTCGGGATAGGTATTGATTTTGAGCTTCCACCGCTTGATCGCCGCCCTCGCAAAATGGGTCAGATTGGCGCGCTCCAGCGCGGCTTGGCCCGGTTCCCAGAGGATTGGATTGGTGGTTTCGGTCATGATTCGGTTTGGCTCGGTCATTCTCATCTGTTGCACCGCGTGGGTTGATTTGGGCAGCGCCGGGTGGGACGTGCAAATACACAAACACAAACTGGCTAATTGAGTCTCTGCCTCAGGGCGTCCGGAAAAGCTGCCGGTTTGCCCGTTACATTGTTGATCCAGACAAACAGCGCATCGCCGGTCGCATACACCGTCTCGGGGTCGTCGCTGCGCCGGATTTCATAAAACGTCGGCAGACTGGAGCGCCCGATCTTTCCCGCAAACAAGCGGATTTCCACTACACCCGGGTATTTCAACGGCCGCCTGAACTGGCACGACGCGTTGGCAATCACCGGCCCTTCTTCCTGATCTGCGCCACCCGAGGCCTTGCCGTCTGGCGACCAGGTGTCGATCCAACCGATACGGGTTTGCTCCATGTAGCGGAAATACACCGTGTTATTCACATGCAACATGGCGTCCATGTCACCCCAGCGGATTGGCATGGTTTCGGTATGCACCAATTTGGCGTCGTCCGGCCGGGAATCCTTCCGGGTCGCAGCGTTCATTGTCAATTCCGGGGTGAGAGGCTTGTGCGTCGCGGGTGCGCACGGCCTCAAAAAGCCGCCGAATCACGTAGGAAAATACCGGATTCAGGACGGTTTGGCCGGGCGCCACAGGCGCGCTTGTTGCTGTGCGGCAAAACCTGAAATTATATGCATTTCTGCCTAAAAAACAATCATTTAATCTGCGTTTGCCCTCTTGACAAGGCACAAAAACAGGGGGCACGCTACCCCAAAATAATGGGAGAGCGATACGTTTTCGGATGGTGCGCAGCCGACGTACGCACCAGGGCCGCGCGTTACGAGTAGGTCGCGCCGTTCAGGTCACCGACAGGCCGTCATCGGCGGTGATGGCGGCGCCATTGACGAACCCGGACGCGTCTGATGCCAACATCACCAATAGTGCG
This sequence comes from Burkholderiales bacterium, assembly GCA_031430015.1. GTDB lineage: Bacteria > Pseudomonadota > Gammaproteobacteria > Burkholderiales > JAEUOS01 > CANJDH01. The sequence continues at coordinate 2,759 of JANPAR010000316.1, read as the reverse complement.
TCGAGGTCTTGCGGCGTGCCGAGGCGGCGGCGTGGCAGCATGCCGACCAGCTTTTGCCCGGCTTCCGAGCGAAAGTGCGCGGCGTTGATTTCGGTTTCGATGTAGCCGGGACAAATGGCATTGACGTTGATGCCGTAACGGCCCCATTCGAGTGCCATCGCGCGCGTCATGTGTACGGCGGCGGCTTTGGACATGCAGTACACCGACAACTGCGACAGCACTTTCATGCCCGCCACCGAGGCGATGTTGATGATGCGCCCCGGTGTTTTTTTGGCAATCATCACCTTGGCCGTCTGCTGCGCCACGAAAAACGCGCCCTTGGCATTGGTGTTCATCACGAAGTCATAGTCTTCTTCGGTCATGTCGACGATGCGCCCGGTGGCTGACACGCCGGAATTATTGACCAGAATGTCGATTTTTTTCAGATCGTTTTCAACTTGCGCGATACAGGCGCGCACGCTGGCGAGATCAGTCACATCAAGCCGGTAGACATGCGCTTCGCCGCCCTCGGCGTCGATTTCAGCGCGCAATTCCTTGAGGCGCTCGGTACGGCGCGCCGCGAGGGCCACCGTCGCGCCGGCGTCTGCGAGTACGCGCGCAAAGCGCGCACCCAACCCGCTCGACGCCCCAGTAACGAGCGCCACCTTGCCGGACAGATCAATTTCGTATGCCATATTTACGTCAAGCCAGTGGGGGAAAGGAGCGCAGTGTAATGGCAATCGCAGCCGCTACAATTCCGCCCCGCACTGCCCTCTTGTGGATCATCGCAAAAAATGCGGCGGCGTTGCCGGCAGTCCTTCAAACGCCCCGTCTATTGTGATGATTTACGCAACGCTCAACCTTCAACCAGCGAGTTACCATTTTGCCTTCCGTATTGTTCTCCCCCATTCAACTGGGCGCACTCACCCTGCGCAACCGCATCGTCATTTCACCGATGTGCCAATACTCTGCAGTCGATGGCAGCGCGCAGGACTGGCACCTCATGCACCTGGGTCAACTCGCGATCTCAGGGGCCGGCATGCTGGTCATCGAGGCCACCGCAGTCTCCGCCGAGGGCCGTATCACCCCCGGCTGCCTGGGTCTTTACTCGGATGCCAATGAAGCGGCGCTGGCGCGCGTGCTCGCTGCCGTGCGTGCGCATTCCGATATTCCGATTGCGATGCAGATCGGCCATGCCGGGCGCAAGGCATCGAGCCACGAGCCGTGGAACGGCGGCATGCTGATTCCGATGGGCGAGCCGGGCGCATGGCTGCCGGCCGGACCGTCAGCGCTCTCACACATGCCCGGCGAGGCGCCGGTGCACGCCATGAGCATCGCCGATATCAAGACAGTAGTTACCGAATTTGCCGCCACCGCGCAGCGCGCCGAGCGGCTGGGGATTGACGCGCTCGAGCTGCATGGTGCGCACGGCTATTTGCTGCACTCGTTTTTATCGCCGGTCGCCAATCAGCGCGCCGACGAATACGGCGGCTCGACGGAAAACCGCATGCGTCTGATCCTTGAAGTATTCGACGCCGTGCGCGCCGTGTGGCCGGCCCACAAGCCGCTCGGGGTGCGGCTCTCCGCCTCTGACTGGGTCGAAGGTGGCTGGGACGTGGCGCAATCCATCGTGTTAGCGCAAGCGCTGCATGCGCGCGGCTGCAGTTGGCTCGATTGCTCGTCGGGCGGTGTCGCGCCGGCCCTGCAAAAAATCACGCTGGGCCCTGGCTATCAAGTGCCTTTTGCCGAGGCGATTCGAAAGGCGGTGCCAGGCTTGCCGATCATGGCGGTGGGTCTCATCACTGACCCGCACCAAGCCGAGAAGATCGTCGCGTCGGGGCAAGCCGACATGGTGGCGCTGGCGCGCGCCATGCTCTACAACCCGCGCTGGCCGTGGCACGCTGCGGCGGTGCTGGGCGCGACGGTGAGCGCGCCGAAACAATATTGGCGCTGCGCACCGCGCGAATTTCCGGATGTGCTGGGCAAGGTCAAGACCGGGCAGCGATAAGCGGTGCCGTGCCTACTGAATTGGCTGACCTGGCCGGTTGGCCCGCTGGCACAGTGATCTGCCTGCCCTTGTGACACATTTGGATTGCACGCTCTAGCCCGCGCACGGACAATGCTGGCAACGAACTCTACGAGGCAAACCCCATGACCCGCGAAGTAATGGAATACGACGTTCTGATCGTTGGCGGCGGCCCGGCCGGCCTGGCTGCGGCAATCCGTCTGAAGCAATTGGCCAAAGCCAACGGCAGCGAGATCAACGTCTGCCTGATCGAAAAGGGCTCGGAGATCGGCGCTCATATTCTGTCTGGCGCGGTGATGGACCCGATTGCCATCAACGAATTATGGCCGTCGTGGAAAGAAGACGGCGCACCGCTCAACCAGCCGGTGACCGAAGACCGCTTCCTGTTTTTGTCGGAGGGCGGCGGCCTCAAGGTACCCAACTTTGCGCTGCCCGGCAATTTCCAGAATCACGGTAACTATGTCGTGAGCCTGGGCAATGTCTGCCGTTGGCTCGGCAAAAAGGCGGAAGAACTCGAAGTCGAAATTTATCCGGGCTTTGCCGGGGCCGAGGTACTGTTCAACGACAGCGGCGCGGTCAAGGGTGTGGCAACTGGCAGCGTCGGCATTGGCCGCGATGGCCAGCCGACGGATGCGTTTCAGGAAGGCATGGAACTGCATGCCAAGTACACCATCTTCGCCGAGGGCTGCCGTGGTCATCTGGGCAAGCAGTTGATGGAACGCTTCAATCTGCGCGATGGGGTTGACCCGCAGGT
>JANPAR010000315.1:0-4998 GCA_031430015.1 Burkholderiales bacterium | reverse complement strand
GTACCACGTCAACCTCTCCATACGCCGCCAAATAGTCAGCGCGCAACGCTATCGGGCCGAGAATCGTCACTCGCTCAGACGCAATCCCGAATTGCCTGAGTCTGCCGTACAGGCGCTCACACGCTTGCGGGCTATTGAGGCCCCCGTTTTGAAGTCGTAGCCGGGCTGAAGGCAACCTCGACAGGACTCGCCCCCAACTCGCCAGGCAAGCGTCGCTCAACTTGTTAACCCGCTGAAAGCAGCCGAAGGTCACATATTGATTTCGCTGCGCGGGCGGTGGCATTACACAGCCCGCAGATGTTTCGGGCGGCGGGGTGAAACAAAATATCGTGTCTGGTAGATACCACACCTCTTCCGTAAACTGTCCACTTTCCGCTTTCGGAACCGACAACCGATCTGCAAATACGTAGTCGATTTCGGAAACACCAGTCGATGCCAGATATCCCATCCAGCTCGCTTGAATTGGCGCAGCCTTTCGGGCAAACAGGGGTAGCCGGTTGTATCCGCTGTGCCCCGCAAGATCGAGCAGGATGTCGATGCGATCTTCGCGAATCCAATCAGCCAACACGCCATCATCGGTTCCGGCCACCGCAGTCCACTTGGCGAAGTCACTCCTGATACGAGAGGAAAGTGCGTCATCTCTCGGATTCATCGAGTAGGCGACCAATTCGATGCGCGATTTATCTAGATTGCGCACCACGCCCTCAAGAAACCAGCCGACGGGATGGTTCCTGAGGTCTCCTGATACCAGTCCAACACGCAGCCGGTTGCGCTCCTCTGCGCCGGCTCGCGCAATTGTCCGGCTGCCGGAGCCCGCGAGTATGTCAACTTTCTCGCCGTACGAGCGAGCGTGCCACAAATAGCTGTGACTCGAGTGCTCTGGATTGAATGTCAGCAACCAGAGCAGGCTGCTATGCGCAGGCAGGTATCCGGGATGTATCTGCAACGCCCGTTCAAAATGGGTGGTAGCTTGCGCCGCATCACCCCGCATCAGCAGCACCACGCCCAGATTGCAATGCGCTTCGTAAAAATCGGGGTTCGCCCTTATTGCCGCAAGAAACTGAAGTGCCGCTCTCTCGTGGTCGTCCTGGCTTGCATAGATTGTCGCCAATTCAAAATGCAGATTTGCTACCTGCGTACAGATGGCAACACCTTGAAGCAAGATACTCTCGGCTTCACCGAAGCGATTCTGGCTTGTCAGTAGGGCAGCAAGGCTGATGTAGCCCAGTTCATCTTCCGGCGCAAGATCGATGGCCTCGCCAAAATGGACCTGTGCCGCTGCTTGATCGCCTGATGCACGTGCTGACAGCCCCAGTTGATGACAGACCAAGGGGTTCATTGGCCCAAGCAGCGCGGCGCGACCCAAATGGAGATTCGCTTCACCATACATTTTTTGCCGTACCAGCAGAATGCCCAACGCTAATCGAAGCTCCGCGTTTCCAGCGTCGATTGCGACTGCTTTCCGGTAGAGATCGGTCACCGATTCGAGGTCTCCCACGCTGGTGGCCTTGGCCGCGAGGCTCGACAGAAGCTCCGACGCCGGGGCTTCTTTCTCCGCAACCCCTCGTTCCCAAAGCTGGTCCCCGGTCCCGCCGAAGGGCGTCGAGGGGGTTGCGCTCTCGATCGGCCGTTGCCCCCGAGCCATCGACCCGAGGGCCCGTTTCAGCCAATCAATCATGGCGTGCCAACCAACGCGAAGGCGTATTCAAATGCATATCGGCATCAGGACTCAGGGTGGGCTTTCTAACATCCGGGTCAACGGATCCGCAAAGCTGTTTGGCACTGCCAGATGGCTACAAGTGCATCTTCAAGATGTGTTGCGAAGCGCGCGGCATCAAACAATGGCGTCGCGGCAACCTGCCGGCGCAGCCCGCAGCGCATTTGCGCCAAGCTGTCCGCGTCGACGGCGCGGTTTGTAGCCAGCGCCACGTACTCGGCTTCGCTTGAAGCGATCCAATCAGCGACGCCGGCACAAGCCATCATACTGGCTCCAATGCGCTCCAACATCGTTGTGCCCGCCAACGTAATTGTGGGTACACCCATCCAAAGCGCTTCGCAAGTTGTGGTCGCGCCGGGATGCGGAAAGGTATCGAGCACAATATCCACGTCACGATAGGCGGCGAGATACTCGTTTCGGTCAGCGACGTAACCGCCGAGAATCACACGGTTGGAATCAATGCCTGCGTGCCGCAACCGCACCAGCAGACCCTCGCGCGCCATGGCCGAGTTCATTGCCTCATTGCGCAGCAATAGTTTCGCTTGCGGGATTGCTTCGAATATGCGCGCCCACGCTCGAAGTGTGACCTCGCTTAGCTTGTTGATCCGCTGGAAACTACCGAAGGTAACGTATCGATTTCGCAATGCGGGAGGAGGAGTCACTTCGAGAAGCGGATGCTCCGGCGGCGGCGTAAAGCAAAATACTGTCTCCGGCAAATACCAGATCTTTTCGGTGAATTGCTTTCGAAGCTCTTCCGGCACCGAGATCGGGTCCGCCAAGACGTAGTCAATTGCATCCACACCAGTGGATGCCAGATACCCAAGCCAACTCACCTGAACGGGTGCCGGGCGCCAGGCGAAAACAGGTAACCGGTTGTAGGCACTGTGCCCTGTCAAGTCGATCAAAATATCCACAGCATCCCCATGAATGGCGCTCGCGGCTGATTCATCACTGAGTTTTCCGATGGGCATCCACTTGGAAAAGCGGGGTCTGATGCGCTCCGTCAGCGCGTCGTCTTGCGGATTCATTGAATAGGCCAGCAACTCCAAGTGTTCCGGATGCATCTGGGCGAGTACCCCCTCCAGAAACACGCCTACCGGATGCTGCCTGAAGTCTCCGGACACCATCCCGACCCGCAGTGGCCGCGGCGTTTTCCCAGTGGTCGGTGATTGGCTCCAATCGGTAAACGGTCTGGCAAGGGCGCCCACCTTTTGGCCATAGCGGAACGCCTCCCGCAGGTACCTTTCGCCAGAATCGTTCCCTTGGAAACTCAGGGCCCATAAAAGGTTGCTGTGGGCCGCGAAATGCCCGGGATCGATCTGGAGAGCACGATCAAAACTGGCTATCGCCGCCTCCGCATCACCCTCACGCCCCTGAACGTGCCCAAGATTTGAGAGTAATTCCGCTGAGTCCGGGCGCAGAGCGAGCGCCGCCAGATAACACTGCCTGGCGTTGGCCAATTCACCTACGGCGAGTTGAAAATCACCTCTTTGAAAATGAATATCCGGATCATCGGGGCGCAATCGCACCGCCTCTTCCAGAAGCGGCCACGCTTCCTCGTAACGCCGCAGCTCCGTCATTACGTAGGCCAGCGCAGTCAAGTGATCAGGATCGCCCGGGGCCAGTTCCGCGGCAGTACGGTAGTGCAGCATGGCCTGCTCGAGCTGGCCCGCGCCAAGCGCCGCTTTCCCAAGCCGTATGCAGTTGTTCAGCACTCCAGCCACATCTTCGCAGCCTGCCTCGGTGGACGTGCCAGCGCCATTGTGCGACGCAGTGCGAGGCTGGGTGACAGCAAAACCCACCCAGTCGATCAATCGTCGAAGCATGTTCCCCAGTCAGATGAACGAATCGCATTCGTCATGCGCACTACGATCCGATGAGTATGGCGCGCTTTTATTGCCAAGGTTTAAACGAGGCGAAATCCAGAAGTTGCCCGGTCTTGGCATCAATGAGAGCAGCAAAATCCCCTTTGATGGCTTTAACAGGCACGTATCGCACTTCGGACTCGAGCTTCCCATTGTCGGCAACCCAATTCTCAATCTCACGTACATGGCGCGCATTCAGTGCCTTGAGCTGCGAAATCGGATGGGCGTTCCTCACCGCGGCAGTCTTATCCGAAGCATAAGGCACGTAGTGCTGCGGGAAATGGGATAAGTCATGACCAACCAGTGACGCGAACAAGATACGCTGCTGCTCTTCAGCGCCGGTCGGAATTCGCGCCGCCACGACGCGGTAACGGCCCAAGGGCGAGTGTTTGAATTCCAGTGCTTGCGCCTTCGACTGCTCTTCCGGAGGAATGTCTGCGGCGGTTACGACTTCAAATTGGTTGACTGCGAACACCACATAGGCTGGTCTGGCGAGGAAAATGGTGTAGGTTCCGTAAAGCAATGCGCAGATTTGAATCAGCGCGATCACGGACAAATCCAACTTGAGGGTGCGCTTGCCCTCCTTGTAGACCAAGGTCGTGAGTACCGGGCCGATCACCAGATCAACGCTGGCCAGAATGACGATCAGATGTCCGCCGCCGGCAGCCTGAAACAACGGCGGCGGAAACCAAACCAAGGTCATCGCGATCGCCGCGACAGCCACTATGGGAGCGCTTATTCCCAAGTGAATCAGGCCCGCCTTCCAGTTGGTCATAGGCCTCGCAACCTGGGGTATGGAAATGGTCCGCTCGCCGACTTCGCGTACCCTGCTACCGAACACAGACACGGAAAAATAGCCGACTGGGTCCTCTTTCCCCGCAGAGGGTCGCCACCGGATTTTCTGTGCGCCCGGCCAATAAAAAAACCGGAGCCCGACTGGGCTCCGGTTTTCTTTCCCCTATCGCCCCACGCCGCCAATTAGCACCCTTTCGCCAATCGGGGTTGGACGCGACTCAAGCAACCGCTTAGCTGCGGCAGGTTGCCGGCACATATTTGGCCGCGATGTTGCCCGACGTGCCGTTGCCAGTGGGTGATCCAGCAGATTTGCAAGCCCACGTGATCGAACCAGCAGTCGGCACAACACCCGATGACAACGGGTTGGCACCGTCGCGCGGGTTCAGATTGAGCGTAGAACCGCCCAATGCAGCCGTATACGTGATGGTGATTTCACCGGTGGCGGCCGCGATCGCCAAACTCGACACATTGGCAGTCGATGCTGGCGAGGTCCAGCCGCTTGTAAATGCAACCGCATTGGCCGCATTTTCGGAAACCGCCGTCTTGGCGGCACCGGCCAAGCTCAAGCCTTCCGTCACTTTGGCGCGGACGGTGTAGTCCTGATAGGCCGGCAAAGCCACC
>JANPAR010000314.1:0-2459 GCA_031430015.1 Burkholderiales bacterium | reverse complement strand
GTTCGCCTTCAAGGACTACCAAACCGTGTGGTCGGCAATGGACGGCGAACTCGGTGCCTTCATCCGCGCCGCAGTGGCCAAAGTCAATCTGCACACCTTCGACAGGATTCTCGACAACGGCTACCGCAACATCACCACCTCGACCAAACCGATCAACACCGCCGATGACCTCAAGGGCTTCAAGATTCGCGTGCCGGTCAGCCCGCTGTGGACCTCGATGTTCAAGGCCTTCGGCTCGGCGCCGACCGGCATCAATTTCAGCGAAGTCTATTCGGCGCTGCAAACCAAGGTGGTTGAGGGCCAGGAAAATCCCCTCGCGATCATCGATATCGCCAAACTCTACGAAGTGCAGAAGTATTGTTCAATGACCGGCCACATGTGGGACGGCCAATGGGTGCTCGCCAATGGCCGCCGCTGGAATGGCTTGCCCAAGGAGATTCAAGCAGTCATCACCAAGCACGTCACCGCCGCCGTGCTCGCGCAGCGCGACGACATCCGCCGCCTCAACAATGGACTGGAGGCGCAACTCAAGGGCAAGGGTATGGTGTTCAACTATCCCGAGGTCAAGTCGTTCCGTGACGCACTCTCGAAGGCAGGCTTCTACAAGGAGTGGCGCGAGAAGTTCGGCAATGAAGCGATGGCCAAGCTGGAGAAATATTCGGGCAAGCTCGCCTGATTGTTGGCGCTCCACGCATTCCCGCGTATTCTCGAGAATGCCCGTGAAGCCCGCGCAACCCGCAGTGTTCGATGCGGGTTGACGCGGGCTTTTTGTTGGCTGCCGTGATGTCAATGCATTCTCTGTGGATTCGCGCAGGTATCGTTGGGCATCACCCTCACAAAGCCTGAGAGCCGCTCCCACCAAGGCTTGCGGCCAATTCTCGCCGCGGAATCTGTTACCGAATTGGGTGACGAAGTGCGCGGTGCCGTGCTGGTGGCCGGCTCGCACGGTGGCTTAATCGCGTCCTACCTCGGTGCCAAAGCAGGTGCGCACGCGCTGATTCTGAATGACGCCGGCGGCGGACTCGATCAAGCCGGCGTTGCCGGTATGGTCTATCTCGATGGCATCGGCATGGCCGCGGCGACCGTGGCACACACCAGTGCGCGCATTGGGGATGGTGCCGACAGCTTGGCGCGCGGCGTGATCTCGCAGGTGAATCGGAATGCGCGAGCGGCTGGTGTCAGGGTTGGCATGCGTGCTTCGGAGGCCGCCGCAATGTTGACGCAGGCCCCCGCGCCTTACGCCACCCCGCCCTCTTATGCGGAGGGCCGCTGGCCTCTTACGTCGCACAACGGCATCGAAGTGTGGGCGCTCGACTCAGTTGGAAAACTAGTGCCGGAAGATGGTGGCCGCATTCTGCTCATAGGCTCGCACGGCGCATTGCACGGCGGCCGGCCCGGCTCGGCACTCAATCTGCACGGCGCGCCAGTGGCGGCGCGCGCAGCGCTCTTCAACGACGCCGGTGTGGGCGCGGACGGCGCAGGGATCACCCGCCTAGCTGAACTTGATGCCCGCGTAATTCCGGCGGCGACGGTGAGTCATACCAGCGCGCGGATTGGCGATGGCAGGTCGATGTGGGCGACAGGTATTATTTCTCACGTCAATTCATGGGCAAGGCAGAATGGCGCGCGCCTACACCAACCTGTCTCGGAGTGCGTTCAAGCGATGAGCGAACTGCGCCTGCGGAATTAACCCGTATTGGACGACCAGCGCCGCATTTACGAGGAATGACGATGAAAACAAGGTCCCTGGAACGCATCCAAAAGCGCATGGTGAAAGCGCCGCCAATGGCCCTTATCAGCATGCGTCTGCCGCAGCACATGATCGACGAGCTGAAGGAAATCGCCGCTACTAAAGGTTTCACCGGCTATCAGGGGCTGATCCGCTACTACATCAGCCTTGGGGCGTGCAAAGATATCGAAGAACTCGATCTGCCCAAGCTCGACAACATCGCGCGGGCCCTCAAGGCGCAGGGGGTATCGAAGAAGGTGATCGATCAGGCGTTGCAAGCCGCGTAGCGGTATGGCTCAAAAATGGCTCTGGGAGCGGCTTGCGCGCATGAACTCGATTTAGATCGTTGGTGGAAGCGGCTCGCAGCAATGTTTGGTTTTTGGATTTTGCTCTTGAGTTTCAGGAGCTAAGCCCAGATCAGGGCGATCAGACATTGAGGGTCTTTCGGGCAAGAGCGAGCCACTTGTCCTGCGCCGCCTTATCCGTCCGGTGAAATGCCAGCAAGATTTCGGCTTCTTCATCCTTGAACGCATAGAAGTACGCCACCGGCACATTCAACACGTCTGCGAGCCGGCACGCAAAGCCATAGTCGGGCCAGTGCTTTGCCCGCTCATAGTGATTCATGCGCGAACTGGCGACGAATTCGTCCAGACCAGCCGCCACGCCCAGTGCCTCCTGAGTCAGCCCGGCCGCCTGCCGCGCAGCACCCAAGCGTTGCGCAAACAGCTTT
>JANPAR010000313.1:0-12037 GCA_031430015.1 Burkholderiales bacterium | reverse complement strand
ATCATGAAGAAGTCGCGCGAGCTGGGCATGCAGACGTTTGACCAGTGCCTGTTCGACCTCTATGAAGACGGGCGTATCTCCTACGAAGACGGGCTGCGCAACGCTGACTCGGTCAACGACCTGCGGCTGATGATCAAACTGCACAGCAAGGACTCGAAGAGCAAGGATCTGAGTTCAGGTATCGAAGGGTTGAATTTGGTATGAACTGTGAAAACCGTTGTCCGCCAACGGTTTTCAGCTTGACGGCAAACCGGTTTCACATTACCCAGCGCCGCTTCGATTGCTCCCGGCAATCATCTTGAATTCATACAAACGGCAATCAAGATCGCCGTTCATCAGTGGCGTGCGTTTGCTGGCTTTGAGGCGAATCAGTTTTTCCATGCGCCGGTCGGCGCTGATGAAATAACAATTCCAGCCGGCGTAAGTTCGTTTGAGAGTGTGACCTAGCTCCGGATAAAACGCATCGAGTTCGTCGGTGTCGCCGATCCTTTCGCCATAGGGTGGGTTGGCGATCATCACGCCCGGCTGTTCACACGGCGCGGCCAGTTTGAGCAGATCACCGGGGCGGGTTTTGACCACATTGCCGACGCCGGCGGCATTGCAGTGATTGACCGCTGCGCGCAAGGACTGCTGCGACAAGTCGCTGCCAAAAATCCGCGGGGATGCGTTAAGAGCCTTGGTGGGAGTGCCTCTCACGGCATCCCACGCCCTGACATCAAAAAATTTCAAACGTTCAAAACCGTAACGCCGCTTTATCGCAGGTGGCAAGCCCAGCGCCATGCGCGCACCTTCGATGAGAAACGTGCCGCTGCCGCACATCGGGTCGTAGAGGGGTTGCGCGGGGGTCCAACCGGTCAGACGCAGGATGCCGGCAGCGAGATTTTCACGCAGCGGCGCATCGACCTTGTCGCTGCGGTAACCGCGCTTGAACAAGGCCTCGCCGGAGGTATCGAGATACAGCATCACACGCTCTGCATCGAGGTACACATGCACGCGCACATCGGGCAGCAGCTTGTCGATGCTTGGGCGGATGCCAGTGAGCTCACGCAGGCGGTCACAGATCGCATCCTTGACGCGCAGGGTGGTGAACTTCAGACTGGTGAGCGGGCTTTTGGTCGCCACCAGATCGACGCGCATGGTCTGCACCGGCTGGAACCAGTCTTCCCAGCGCACTGCGCGCGCCAATTGGTAAATGTTCTCTTCGTTCGCGTAGCTGCCCTCGGCGACGCGCAGCAGCACGCGGCTGGCGATGCGGCTCCAGTGATTGATGCGGTACACCGCGTCGATCCCTGCGGCGAACCCCACGCCACCGGGCACCGGCACGGGCGCGTTGATGCCGAGTTCACGCAGCTCGTCTGCGAACACCTGCTCCAGGCCGCGCGGGCAGGGTGCGAAAAATTGTTCGAGGGGCTCGCGCGTCATCGGGCGAGCGCGCGTTCGAGAAAATCGAGCCGGTCCTGGCCCCAGAACAACTCGCCATCCACGATGAAGGTGGGTGCGCCGAACACTTGGCGGGTGATGGCTTCTTCAGTGTACGCATCGAAGCGCCTGGTCACCGTGGCGTCATTCACCTGGGCGATGAGAGTGGTGCCGGGCAGTCCAGCGCTGTCAGCGCAGGCGGCCAACGTGCCCGCGTCAGCAATGTTTTTTTCCTCCGCCCAGCACGCGCGCATGATGCCACCGGCAAGCGCCATTGCCGCATCGCTGCCGTGCGTTTCGGCAGCGATGATGATCTTGCAGGCATCGTTGCTCGCCACCGGAAAAAATGCGGGGTCCAGGTTAAGTGGCAGGCCAAGATGGGCGCGCCAGCGCTTCAACTCCATCATGCGGTAGGCCTGCCGCTGCGGTGGCCGCGCCTTCACCGGCAGCCCGCCGGAGACCGGGAACACCTTGGCGTAGTCGACCGGTCGCACATTGACTTGCGCGCCCGCTGCGCGCGCGATGGCAGTGAAACGCGCGTGGCCCATATAGGTCCACGGCGAACTGGGGGAGAAAAAATAGTCAACGGTCTTGCCCATGATTCACTTTCAAAAAGGTTTCACCACCACCAGAATCACCGCGCCAAATAACACGGGCGCGGCAGGGATTTCGTTCAGCCAGCGGTAAAACTTATCGCCGTGACGGTTGCGGTCATGCTTGAAGTCGATCATCAACTTGCCCAGATAGATATGGTGCGCAATCAGCACCAGCGCGAGAGCAAACTTGGCCTGCATCCAGCCCTCGCGCCACATGCTCTGGCCCAACATCAGTACCAGGCCGAGTGCGACCGCGAGCACACCTGAGGGCGTCATGATGCCGTAGAACAGTTTGCGCTCCATCACCTTGAAACGCGCGATGCTGATCGCGTCGGTGGCGAGGGTGTGATAGACGAACAGGCGCGGCAGGTAGAACAGCCCGGCGAACCAGGTGATCACGAAGATGATGTGAAACGCTTTGACCCAGAGCATGGCGAGAGGTGATGTGTGAAGTGCCTGGCATGGTGCCGGTCAGCGAATTGACAGGCCGGAACCGGGATGAAGTCAGCAGCGAAATGCCACAAATTTGTTGCTCAAGTAATCGCGCAACAAATCGCCGAACAAGCGGCGCTTATAATCAAAACGCGGGGGGCAGAACCCGGAACAGAAGATCGGGTTCATGCTGGTTCTGCCTGCGCGCACCGGCTATCCCAGAAAAAGCATTCCAGAAGGTCCGAGCCGATATTTTCTCATGCGCATCCTGATTGTCGACGAGAACGCGGACTTTCGCGCTGTGCTCAGCGAATACCTGCGCGAGGGATTGGCTGCCGCTGTGCTGGCAGCGCAAAAAGCCGGTGAGCCGCGCCCCGCTTCGCTGGCGGTCAAAGAGTGGCATCCGCCGGCGCAAGGTGTGCCGCAAGAGGGCAAAGCCGGCTTCAAATGGAACTTTGATGTGCTGCTGATGGACTCGCACATCGAGCCGGCCGATCCGGTCGAGTGGCTGACGGCGGCGCGTGGCGGCGTGAAAAATTTTCCGCCGGTGGTGATGCTCACCAGCGGCCATGATGCCGACGCGATGATTGTTTCAGCAACCAATCTTGGCGTGGTCGATTGCCTCTCGCGGCTGGAATTGACGCCCAAGCGTCTTTATCAGGCGCTCTCTAACGCTGTCACTGAACGGCGGCGCAAGGAAGTGATCGAGAAGAGCCTGCGTACCGACAGTTATCAAATTCTGGAGAATGCGCCGGCGAAGCCTGGGCCAGCGCACACCGAAGTGAATGGGCCGCCCACAGTGCCCGATGCGCCGTTGATTCGCGGCTATCGCATCGATGCGATGATTGGTGAGGGTGGCACCGCCAAGGTGTATCTGGCGCGGCGCGAGAGTGATGATTTGCAAGTGGTGCTCAAGGTGTTGCATCCCGAGTTGTCACGCGATGGCCGGGTAGTCGAGCGTTTCATGCAGGAATTTTCCCTGATCCAGAAAATCCGCAGCGCCTATGTGACGCGTATTTTCGATCTTAACTATGACGATGGCCGCGCCTATCTGGCGATGGAGTACTTCGGCTCGGGTGATCTGCGCGACCGCCTGCGTCAGGATCTCTCGCCAGTGCAGGCATTAAAGATTTTTGCGCAGATTGCGCGCGCGCTTGGCGCGATACACGAAGCCGGCGTGATTCACCGTGATCTCAAGCCGCACAACATCATGTTCCGCGATCAGAATCATCTCGCCATCGTCGATTTTGGCGGCGCGAAGTCGGTTGATGACAAGGGCGGCCTGACCAAGATCGGGCATGTGGTTGGCACACCCAACTTCATGAGCCCGGAGCAGGTGATGGGCCTGCCACTGGACATGCGCAGCGACCTCTACGCCCTCGGTGTGATCCTGCATCAGTTGCTTACCGGGCGCACCCTGTATCAGGCGGCCAACACGTCCGAACTGATGGAACTGCACGTGAGCGGCCCGATACCGCGCCTGCCACCAGAGCTCGCGGGCTTTCAGAAGCTGCTCAACAAGCTCGTGGCGAAGGCTCCGGAGCACCGCTTTCAGTCGGCGCGCGAGTTGTACAGTTACATCGCCTATTGATTCACTGTGGACGGTGGAGCGTGCGGGCTCAGTGCGTGGGGCCTCGGTGCAGCGATGGGCCTCAATGCATGCTGCCAGGTGCCGTCAACGGCTGGACCGAGTGACGCGGCGTTCGCGCCTCAACTCCAAATGTTCGGCAACGTGTCGGCCGAATAGCCCGACACAAATTCCTTGACGCCCCCGCTTCGCGCGTCAAATACATGGCGCCGCACGCTGCCGATGTTCGCGCCGTAGCAGTGAATGCTCACTGAGACCTGGTCTTTGAGCGCATTTGACACAGTGTGAATGTCGCCCAGCGACGGGCTGACCAAATCAATGGCGCCCACATCGACGCGATGTTCGTTTTGTTTTTCAAGCCGGGTGCGGCCTGCGTTCCATGCATACTCCTCGCAGTGCTCGGCCCCGCGCATCACGCCCACCATGCCCCACACTGTGTGGTCGTGTACGGGTGTCGTCTGGCCCGGCGCCCAGATGAAACTGGCTAGCGAGAAACGCTCAAAGGGATCGCAATAGAGCAAATACTGCTGATACTTTGCCGGGTTGGGGCGGGCGAAAAATTCTGGCAGCCAGTCATCGTGGGTGATGAGATCGAGCATCAGTGCCTGCCCGCGTTCCAGCAGGGTAGCCTCGTGATTGCCGTCGGCGTCGACGGCGCGCGTCATGCCATGAACGAAATTGCGCAGGCGGGCGGTATTCATACCGGGGTCCTTGTAGTCGAGGGCCGCGACAACGATGACCAGGGCACCAAGGCGGCTTCGGCAGGTGTCTGGCGGCGGTGAGCTACTTTAGCTCAGACAGCCGCAACGATGCGCGTCCCGGCCAGCCGGTCATGCAGATACTGGCGGTCGCGGTCGATTAGCGCCCATGCCAGTGGCAGTACGGTCAAGGCAAGTCCCCACTTGAAGCCGAGGGCATAGAGGGCGAGCGCTGGCGTCATGCTGAGCCAGGCCAGCGAATAACGCCACCACGCCCGCGGCACTGAAAGCAGCTCGCCTGCGACGTTGACAACACGCATCTTCCAGGTTTTCATCGGCAGGGTCTGCCCGCCGTGGCACCAGCACCAGACCAGATAAACACCGACGATGCCGAAGATATAAAGCTGGAATAGCTGGCGCATCGGACTGGGGATCGGATGCTTGCTTTGCGTCAGCGCGAGAAACAGATAGGCGGCAATGAAGTACACGCCGAAGAGCAGAATGCTTTCGTAAACCAGGCTCGCGAGGCGGCGGCGCAAACGGGCTGTGGGCATACCGAACTGCGCAATCTCGCGGCCACTGGCGCGAGGGTCAGTTTGCAGCGCTGGCGGGCGCGGATGCCGGTGCTGCGGGAGCTGCTTGCGCCGCGGGTGTCGTTTGCGCAACCGGTGCTGCTGGCGCCGCCGGTAGCACCGGTGCCCCCGGTGTGGCAACATTGGTAGCTGAATCGCCGGGCGCCGCCACTTGTGCAGCAGGTGCCGCAGCTGCACTATTGGCAAGCGAAGCAGCAGGCGGTCCAGCAGGCGCCGCGACACGCGCCGCGCGGTTTTTGGGCTCGGCGCCCGCCTGCCGCACATCCTTGGTCTGGGCTGCTGCTGCGCGCCGTTGCTCCTTTTGCTTGACTGGCTTTTTGGCGTCAGCAGCGGCCGCCAACCGGCTCTTTTGCGCCTCTGGCAACTTTTGATATTGCTGCCACTCCGCTTTCTTTTGCTCCGGCGGCAATGCTTTTGCTTGGGCGTAGTTCTCGCGTGCTGCGCGGCGCTGCTCAGGTGTCATCTTTGCCCAGTCACCCATGCGTGCGTGCAGGCGCTTTTGCTGCTCGGGCTTCATGGAAACAAATTTTTCGGCGACACCCAGCCATTTCTTGCGGCGGTAACTATCGATCTTGTCCCACTCGCCCGCCAGCGGTTTGAGCGCCTCCTGCTGCTGCGGCGTGAGCGCGGACCAGTTGGGTTGCGGCGGTGTCACCGCATGGGCTACGGACGCAAGAGGCGCAGTGAGCGCCGTTGCAAACACGCCTGCGGCCAGCGCCAACATGCAAAACGCCGCGAGGCGCGGCGTCAGGCGAAGGAGTGCGAGCAACCGGGTCATTCCTGCCCGCGCTTGATCCACGCCACGAAACCCTTGTCGGCATAGGCGCTGGGCGGCAATTCGTCGATCAGCATCTGGGTGTCGATGTCGGCGTTTTCTTCTGCGCGATTGTTTTGATGCCAGTAGCTGATGCCGATCAGCCCGGCTGCCAGCACAGCCACTGGCAGCAATTGGGCGAGCCACTCAAAACCGTTCAACCCGCCAGATTCACCACTGCCCAGACTCGCACCACCACCACCCGACACCTGGATCGCACCGGCGCCGGTGAGTTGCGCAACCACGGCAGGTTTTTTCTGCCGAGCAAGTGCTTGCTCACGTGCGGTGCGCAGGCGCTCGGTCTTGTCCGCCGGCATGGCGCGCGCAGACTCGTTCAGATGACGCTTGATCTGGTAGGCGAAGTGGAGTTCGTTATGCATTTTTTTGGCAATCTTTTTTAGGCAAGCATTTGGTGCAAAGACAAACGGGACAACTTCAAACCGGCAGGGCTTAGAGCGCAATTCCCTGCAATTTCAACGCTGCCGCCAAGGTGTGGGTAGCACGGGAACAGTGCGTTTTCACACTGCCTTCCGAACAACCCATGGCTTGCGCGGTTTCAGCCACGTCCAGATCCTCCCAGTAACGCAACATAAACGCCTCACGTTGACGCGCGGGGAGCTTTTCGATCTCGTTCTCGATAGCGGCCATCGTCTGCTTTTGCGCCACCTCGTCCGCTGCGCTCTGAGCCGATTTCGACCCTTCTTGGGCCTCTAAAGTTTCCAGCGGATCGAAATCATCGCCTTCTTCGCCGGCGGGGGCCATGCTGGAGAACAGCATGGTCCAGAACGAGCGCACCTTGGTGCGGCGGAACCAGTCGCGAATCGTGTTTTGCAGGATGCGCTGGAACAACATCGGAAACTCTTCTGGCGGACGGTCGCCGTACTTTTCGGCGAGCTTCATCATCGCGTCCTGAACGATGTCCAGGGCCGATTCGTCATTGCGCACGGCGTACACCGCCTGCTTATAGGCGCGGCGCTCCACCTCCGCCAGAAAATCAGACAGTTCCTTGGGGCTGGCCAAACGGGTTTATCTCGGTTTATAGGTGTTGTTTTGGGGTTTCGGCACGAATTATGACACCTAACAACCATAAACATGCCGTTTTCACACAATTCAACAAGCTACCGGTGCTCTGCGGACCAGTAAATCGGGCTTGCGCCCGGCGCATCACGCGAAATTTTGACGCACTGCGCAAAATTCGCTATCATGACGGCTAGTTTCAGGCTCACGAAGCTGCAAAACGCCCATTTACGCGTGTCTCCAGAAGGCGCGTGGCAATTGGTTCCGCATTCGGGCGCGCCGATACATTTGGCCCCCTGTCTTTCGCCTTACATCCTTAAGCGAAGCGCGTTTTCAGATTCTCGTCAGAGTTTGGTCTGACTGAGTGGTCTGGTGTATTCATTTTTTCGCGAGGAACAGCCATGGCAACACAACAGGAATTCACCGGCGCCGAGATTGTCGTCAAGTGCCTGCAGGAGGAAAAAATCGAACACGTGTTCGGTTATCCCGGCGGCGCGGTGCTCTATATCTACGACGAGTTGTTCAAGCAGGACAAGGTCAAGCACATTCTGGTGCGCCACGAGCAGGCTGCCGTGCATGCGGCCGATGCCTATTCCCGCTCGTCCGAAAAAATTGGCGTGGCCCTGGTGACTTCCGGCCCCGGCCTCACCAACGCAGTGACCGGCATCGCCACCGCCTACATGGATTCGATTCCGATAGTGGTGCTGTCGGGCCAGGTGCCGACCCACGCGATCGGTCTCGATGCGTTTCAGGAGTGCGACTCCGTCGGTATCACGCGGCCTATCGTCAAACACAACTTCTTGGTCAAGGATGTGAAGGACCTCGCCGCGACCATCAAGAAGGCGTTTTATATCGCCAAAACCGGCCGGCCCGGCCCCGTGCTGGTCGATATTCCCAAGGATGTGACAGCGAAAAAATCCACGTTTGACTACACCGTGGATGTAGACATGCGCTCCTATAAGCCATTGCTCAAGGGTCACAGCGGGCAGATCAAAAAGGCCGTGCAGATGATCCTCGGGGCCAAGCGCCCGATGATCTACAGCGGCGGCGGCGTGATTCTCGCGAACGCATCCAAAGAGCTGACGCAACTGGTGGACAAACTGGGTTACCCGTGCACCAATACGCTGATGGGTCTGGGGGCCTACAAGGCAACCGACAAGAAGTTCATGGGCATGCCTGGCATGCACGGCACCTACGAAGCCAATTACGCGATGCAGAACTGCGACGTGCTGATCGCGATCGGCGCGCGCTTTGACGACCGCGTGATCGGCAACCCGGCCGACTTTGCCAGCGTCAAGCATCCACGTCAGATCATTCACATCGATGTCGATCCATCGTCGATTTCCAAGCGCGTCAAGGTTGATGTGCCGATTGTGGGCGATGTCAAAGACGTGCTCATTGACATGCTCAAACTGATCGACGCTGAAGCCGCCCAAGGGGGCGCGAAGCCCGACACCAAGGCACTGGCCGATTGGTGGAAGCAGATCGAGGAATGGCGCGCCAAGGATTGCCTGCAGTATGACCGCAACAGCGACAAGATCAAGCCCCAGTTCGTGATCGAGAAACTGTGGGAGATCACCAAAGGCGAGGCCTTCGTTACCTCCGACGTTGGTCAACACCAGATGTGGGCCGCGCAGTTCTACAAATTTGATCACCCGCGCCGCTGGATCAACTCGGGTGGCCTCGGCACCATGGGCTTTGGCCTGCCGGCCGCAATGGGTGTGCAGATGGTGCACCCGAAAGCAACCGTTGCCTGCATCACCGGCGAAGCGTCGATCCAGATGTGCATCCAGGAGCTCTCCACTTGCAAGCAATACCGCCTGCCAGTCAAGGTGCTGAATCTCAACAACGGGTATCTGGGCATGGTGCGCCAGTGGCAGCAGATCGAATATGGCTCGCGCTATTCGGAGTCCTATGTTGATGCCTTGCCCGATTTTGTCAAGCTCACCGAAGCCTATGGCCACGTCGGCATGCAGATCACCAAACCGTCGGATGTGGAAGGCGCGATCAGGGAGGCGATCAAGCTCAAGGACCGTTGTGTCTTCATGGACTTCTTGACTGACCCGAAAGAAAACGTGTGGCCGATGGTGCAGGCCGGCAAGGGCTTGACCAGCATGCTGCTGAGTTCGGAGGAGCTGTGATGCGCCACATCATCTCCATCCTTCTTGAAAACGAAGCCGGTGCGCTGTCGCGCGTCTCGGGCCTGTTCTCGGCGCGCGGCTACAACATCGAAACCTTGACAGTGGCACCGACCGAAGACCCGTCGCTGTCGCGCATGACCATCGTCACCAAAGGTTCGGACGACGTGATCGAGCAGATCACCAAGCACCTTAACCGCCTGATCGAAGTGGTCAAGGTGGTTGACCTGTCGGAGGGCGCGCACATTGAGCGCGAGCTGATGCTGGTCAAGGTGCGCGCCACCGGCAAGGAGCGCGACGAAATGAAGCGCATGGCCGAGATTTTCCGCGGCCGCATCATCGACGTGACCGACAAGACCTACACTATCGAGTTGACCGGCGATGTCGCCAAGCTGGATGCCTTCATTGAGGCGATCGACAGGGCCTTGATTCTTGAAACCGTGCGCACCGGCGTTTCCGGTATCGGGCGCGGCGAGCGCGTGTTGAAAGTTTGAGCCAAAGCCATCGCGCTGTGCGCCGCCTCGGCGGCACGCGGCGTCAAAAGAGTCCCGGTTTTTCGCGCGGCCGCATTTTTGGCGCGATCAGAAGCAGTGAATCATTATTAACCGTTTGACCAGAGCATTCATCCATAGAGGAGCAGCACCATGAAAGTTTATTACGACAAAGACGCCGATCTGTCTCTCATCAAGGGCAAAAAGGTCACCATCGTTGGTTATGGCTCGCAAGGCCACGCCCACGCACTCAATTTGCATGAGTCTGGCGTGAAAGTCACCGTTGGCCTGCGCAAAGGCGGCCCGTCGTGGGACAAGGCCAAGAAGGCCGGCCTCAAGGTCGCTGAAGTCGCTGACGCCGTCAAAGGTGCCGATTTCGTCATCATGTTGATGCCCGACGAACATATCGCCGCCACCTACAAGAGTGAAGTCGAACCCAACATCAAGAAGGGCGGCACGCTCGCCTTTGCGCACGGCTTCAACGTGCATTACGGCCAGGTTGCGCCGCGCGCCGACCTTGATGTCGTGATGATTGCCCCCAAGGCTCCTGGCCACACCGTGCGCTCGACCTATGCGCAAGGCGGCGGCGTGCCGATGCTGATCGCGATTCACCAGAACCCGTCCAAGAAGGCGCGTGACCTCGCGCTCTCCTACGCCGCAGCCATCGGCGGAGCACGTGCCGGCGTCATCGAAACCAACTTCAGGGAGGAAACTGAAACGGATCTATTCGGCGAGCAGGCCGTGTTGTGCGGCGGCACCGTGGAACTCATCAAGGCCGGTTACGAGACCCTGGTCGAGGCCGGCTACGCACCCGAGATGGCCTACTTCGAGTGCCTGCACGAGCTCAAATTGATCGTCGACCTGATCTACGAAGGCGGCATCGCCAACATGAATTACTCGATCTCCAACAACGCGGAATATGGCGAGTACGTGTCGGGCCCGCGCATCATCACCGAAGAAACCAAGAAGGTGATGAAAGAGATCCTCAAGGACATCCAGACTGGTGAGTATGCCAAGAGCTTCATCCTCGAAAACCGCGCCGGCGCACCGACCCTGTTGTCGCGCCGCCGTCTCAGTGGTGAGCACTCGATCGAGATCGTCGGCGAAAAGCTGCGTGGCATGATGCCGTGGATCAAGAAGAACAAGCTTGTTGACCAGACGCGCAACTGATAGAGCGGGTGCGTTCGACAGTGGGCGCATGATTTACTGAAAGCCTGCGACGCAAATTCCGTCCGCAAGAGCGATTCATCTTGCAAACCGCCGCAATGCCCACTCCAATTTGATCAATGAGGGTGGGCATTGCGCATTTTGAGATGTCAATCAGGCATGGCCACGAAACCCTTGGTACAAGCCATTCTCCAAGGCATGTTGGCCAAGATCCGCATCTGGAGCGGGCTGCGGCATAATGCCTCTGTATCAATGCAGGAGGGAACAACATGAAATCCGCAATCGCTTTAGCGGTCGTCAGTGCGGCGTTGACCGTGCTTGCCGCCTGCGGTGACAAGGTGCCGGAGTCCAAGGCCGCAAAGGACCTGGGCAACATCCCCAAGCAAACCGTCGACAAAGCCGCCACTGGCGTCGAGAACGCCATGACGCAGGGCGCTGACCGTCTCAAAGACGCGGAAGCCAAGAAATAGCATGGACAAACCCCGCCGCGGCCTGATGAACCCCGAACTGCGCAAGCGCGGGGTATACCTGCTACCCAATTCGATCACGCTGGCCGCGCTCTTTTGCGCGTTTTACGCCATCGTGCAAGGCATGAACGGCAGCTTCGAGCAGGCCGCGATGTTCATCTTTTACGCCATGGTGCTCGACGGCATGGATGGCCGCGTCGCGCGCATGACGCATACGCAGTCCGAGTTTGGTGAGCAGCTCGACAGCCTCGCCGACATGGTGAGCTTTGGTGCGGCGCCCGCGCTGATCATGTACGAGTGGGCGCTCAAGGACCTCGGTCGCGCCGGCTGGGTTGCGGCCTTCATCTACTGCGCCGGTGCGGCGATGCGCCTGGCGCGCTTCAATACCAACATTGGCATCGTTGACAAGCGCTACTTTCAGGGCATCCCCAGCCCGGCCGCCGCGGCTCTGGTGGCGGGCTTCATCTGGGTGATGGTCGATACCGGCATGCCCGAGACCGAACAAAACGTGCGTCTGGTGGCCTGGGTGGCGTGGGGCATCACGGTATTCGCGGGCGTGACCATGGTCACCAACTTGCCCTTCTACAGCTTCAAGGAATTCAACGCGCGGCGTTCGG
>JANPAR010000312.1:0-37314 GCA_031430015.1 Burkholderiales bacterium | reverse complement strand
CGCTGGGCATCAGCGTCAACGAAATCGACGGCGTCTTCCATACCCATTGCCATGACGACCATCAATCCGGTCTCACGGCCCTGATCCGCGGCGACAAGCGCCTCAAGTACTACGCGGTGCCGATGGTGCGCGCCTCCGCCTTCAAGAAACTGGCCGCGGTGATGCGCGTCCCCGAAGACGAGTTTCACAAGCTGTTCGACGTGCACGACCTGACGATCGACACCTGGAACGACATCGAGGGCCTGGAAGTGCGGCCGATCCTCTCGCCCCACCCGGTAGAGACCACCATTCTGCAGTTTCGCGTGTTGTGGGAAGGCGGCTACCGCACCTATGCGCACCTTGCCGACATTGCCTCGCAAGACGTCATGCGCAAGATGATCACCAGCGACAACGCAGCCCCGGGCATCAGCCAGGAATTCTTTGACCGCACCGTGGCCGTCTATGCGGAGCCGGCCAACATCAAGAAAATCGACATCGGCGGTGGTCTGATCCATGGTGTCGCACAGGATTTCCGGCACGACCAATCCGGCAAGGTGATGCTGGCCCACATTGCGCGGCGCCTGACGGAAGCCGAGCGGGCGATTGGTTCGGGCGCCCCCTTCGGCACCATGGATGTGCTGATCGAGGGCGAATCGGATTCGCTGCGCCGGCGCGCCTTCCACATGGTGGCCAACTACTTTCCGGCGGCGCCGCTGTTTCGCGTGCGCCACCTGATCAATTCGCCGATCAAGGTGTTCAACCCGGAAGAGTTTTTGTACAAGGAAGGCCATACGACCGAGTTTGTTTACCTGGTGGTGACAGGCTCGGTGGAGTTGTTGCGGCAGGACGGGCGCGGCGTCAGCATGCTGGCCACCGGCTCGATCCTGGGCGAGGCGGCGGCCCTGCGCAAATCTGCCGCGCCGGAAACCTGCCGCGCCCTGTGCTTTGTGCAGGCGATGTGCATTCCCTACGACCTGTATCTGGATTTTGTCGGCCGGCTCCTGCCGGCTGCGGAGTGGCTGCAGGCACGCAGCGAGATTGATTTTCTGCGCATCTGCTGGCTCTTCTCAGAAGGCATCTCGTGCGTCAAACTGGGGAGCCTGGTGCGCGCATCGAGCACGGCGCAGTTTGCGACGGGAACCGTAGTCGGCGTCCCCAGGGACGAAGTGCTGGTACTCCAGTCAGGTGCGGGTGTGCTCCAGACGCCTTCCGGTTTCAATGAGCCCCTGGGCATCGGCGATCACATCGGCACCGCCTTCCTGCGGGCGCAGGCAGCGGATGGCGCGCAAGTACGGTTCACCGCGCCCACGGCAGTACGCCGTGTGCCGGTTTCCAATGTGGCGGATATTCCAGTGGTGCGCTGGAAACTCCTCGAAACCCACCTGCGCCGCTACATCGATCATTGAAGAATGGCTCCTGGAGCCATTCTTGTGCCGATTTCCTGTCGGTCGGGCAGCAGCGCGTCAATCGCCCTTGATGCCGGCCCGCTTGATGACCTCGCCCCAGCGCGGCGTGTCACGCGCAATGATGTTGGCGAATTCTTCCGGCGTGGTGCCGGTGACCAGCAAACCATATTTGAGAATCTGCTCGCGCCCCTCGGGGCTCTGGATGATCTTGTTGATCTCGGCGCTCATGCGCGCGACGATCGCAGGTGGCGTACCGGCCGGCGCCTGAATCCCGTTCCAGCCGGCAATGTCGAGCGGGAAGCCCTGTTCGGCAAAGGTGCGCAGGGTCGGCAACGCCGGCCAGCGCTGCGGGCCGGTGACGGCGAGCGCCACCAGGCGCCCGGAGGACAAACCCGCCGCCACCGATGCCAGGTCATGAATCCCCATTTGCGCATGGCCGGCCATGATGTCCTGCACGGCAGGGCCCGCGCCCTTGTAGGCGACGTGAACCATGTCGATGCCCGCCGCGCCCTTGAGCATCTCGCCGTAGACATGCGAGCTCGAGCCGTTGCCAAACGAAGCAAAGCTCACCTTGCCTGGATTTTTCTTGGTGTACTCGATGAACTCCGGCAGGGTCTTGATGTTGAGCGATGACGGCACCACCATCGCGAGCACCGACAGGCCCAGTTGGGTGACGGTGGCGAAATCGCGCAACCCGTCATAGGGCAGGTTGGCCTGGATGTGCGGGTTGATCGAGATGTTGGAAACGTTGGTGTAGACGAAGGTGTAGCCATCCGGTGGCGCACTCTTCGCGGCTTGCAGGCCGACGCTGCCCTGTGCGCCGGCACGATTCTCGGCAATCACCGACTGCCCGAGGACGGGCGTGAGCTTCTCGGCGAGCCAGCGCGAGACGATGTCGGTCTGCCCACCCGGCGGATAGGGAATGATGAGGCGGATCGGTTTGGCGGGCCAGGTTTGCATCGCTGCACCCTGCGCGGCGGCGCTGAGCGGCAGCGCAATCGCAAGCGCAAGAACAACTGCACTCACCAGGTACATTGCAAAACGAATCAAGGTGGACATACGTGACCTCCTGTTGCTCGTTCGTTGGGGCAGACCTGTACCTACGCGCTGCGTGGCCATACCGCCCAACCAATTGCGATCCCGCCCTGGCAGGCGGCGAATGTTGAAGAATGGCTTCTGGAGCCATTCTTCAACGATACTGCTTATTTCATTTTGGAATACGCAGTCGGTGCCAGCATCGAGTTTTCGACGCGCGCCACGATCTGGCCGTCTTTCTCGGTCCCGGCGCGCTTGGTGATCCACTCCGGGTCAGTCGCAAATTTGGCCCACTTCTCTTCGCGCTCGGCGAGACTCTTCCACTCAAGAATGTAGGTCAACTTGTTGTTGCAGTTGTCGCCGATGTAGTCGGTGAAAAAGCCGACCTGGCGGATGCCGTGCTTCTTCCACAGCTTCAGGGTGATGTTGGCAAAGCGGGCGTTGAGTGCAGGCAGACGGCCGGGCACGCAGTGGTAGATACGCATTTCATAAATCATGCTGACGTTTCCTTTGGTGGTGTGATGGAGACCTCTGGCCGCTGGATTCATTCTCTGCGTTTGAAACGCACTGTTCGAAGCGGCTGCAATCGAGTTTAGCCCAAGGCACGGGCGTTGCTTGACCCTTTGCATCGCCTCATTCACACTGCACCCATCATGCGTATTTCCATCCTTGGCGCCGGCATCGCCGGTCTCACCACTGCGTGGTATCTCGCGCGCGACGGCCATCAGGTCGAGGTGATCGAACGCAATCAAGGTGTGGCGCTCGAAACCAGTTTTGCCAACGGCGCGCAGCTCTCTTACTCTTACGTGGCGCCGCTGGCCGGCCCTGGCGTGCTGCCCAAGGTGCCGCCGTGGCTGCTGCGGCGCGACTCACCGCTGCGCTTTTACCCTGCGCTCGATCCGCACCAATGGCGCTGGCTGCTCGACTTCGTGCGCGCCTGCAACCGCAGCACCAGCGACCTCACCACGCGCCGCCTGCTGTCACTCTCGTTCTACAGCCGCGCGCTGATGCATCAATTGGTCGCGGAGCATGGTGGCAGCGGCGGCATCGATTTCGGGTATGCCAAGAACGGCAAGCTCGTGGTGTTTTCCGATCAGGCCGGATTTGACGGCGCGCGCCGCCTGCTGGACTACCAGCGCGCGCTCGGTTGCGAGCAGGATGCGCTCGATCGCGCGCAATGCATCGCGCTCGAACCCGCCCTCGGCGACCCCGCCTCGGCGTTGTCAAAGCGCTTGGTGGGCGGCATCCACACACCGAGCGAAGAAGTGGGCGACTGCTATCGCTTTTGTCTTGGCCTCGAAACACGCTTGCGTGGCATGGGCGTGCAGTTTCGCTTTGGCACTGCGATCTCGGCCTTGCTTCACGACGGCGGACGCGTGAACGGCGTGGGCGGCGTGCGCACGGAGCACGGCGACATCGTGAGCGACGCCTGCGTGCTCACGCTGGGCGCGCAAAGCCCGTTTCTGCTGCGGCCACTGGGCCTGCGTTTGCCGGTGTACCCGCTCAAGGGTTACAGCCTCACGCTGCCCGCGTCGGCGCAGGCACCGCGCATCAGCATCACCGATTTCAAACGCAAGGTGGTGTATGCGCCACTCGACAACGAAGGTGTGTCACAACTGCGCGTCGCCGGCATGGCCGACATTGCCGGCTATTCGCATGCGATTGATCCGCAGCGCCTCGGGCAGCTCGTGAAGGAAGCGCGGCTGGCATTTCCCGCTGCGACCGACTATGCACAGAGCGTCGAGATGATGCAGCCATGGGCCGGGCTGCGGCCGGCCACGCCCAAGGGCACGCCCTTGCTCGGGGCCACGCGCTACGCCAACCTGTGGCTCAACTGCGGCCACGGGGCCTTGGGCTGGACACTGGCGCTCGGCAGTGCGCGCATCGTGGCGGACTTGATCAAGGGTGCCAAGCCCGCGATCGCATTGGATGGTTTTGCCGTCAATGCCTGACCAACCATTTCGGTGACTGCCGTGAAACCGTTGGTGGAAGCGGCTTTCCGGCAATTGCCGCCGGGCTTGTTGCCCGATCCGGCGCCCGTCTGCTGGCAACGAAATATAATGCGTCACCCCCTCTACTGAGCAACTGACCATGTCGTTTCGCGGCCTCAATGTGCTTGGCGCACCCCTCAAGGATTGCAGCCATGACCCGCTCACCGGTTTCACCCGCAGCGGCTGCTGCGAGACCGGCCCGCAAGACGCTGGTTCGCACACCGTGTGCGCCATCATGACGACCGAGTTTCTCGCCTTCAGCAAGTCGCGCGGCAATGATTTGTCGACGCCGGCACCGCAGTGGGGCTTTGCCGGACTTGCGGCGGGTGATCGCTGGTGCCTGTGTGCCAGCCGCTGGCTTGAGGCCTACGCCGAAGGTTGCGCGCCGATGGTGGCGCTCGATGCCACCCACGAAAAGGCACTCGACATCATCCCGCTGGCGGCCCTGCAGGAGCGCGCCCAGACGGTCGAATCCTGAGGTCGCACTAGCGCCAGGGCAAACAACGAGCACAGAAGTCGAGTCAACATGCGCAACCCTTTGGTGGGAGAGTCTCCAACGATCAACGCCAGATTGATGCCGACAGCGCCCGCAGAGATTCACGAACCGTCAACGCCACGCGAGCAATCCATTCCATCACAGGCGCAGCGCGCCGGCATAGCCCGTCATCTCCAGATAGCCACGCCCGACGCGCTGGCCGGAAGCGCTCTTGAGCTCGCTCAAACCTTCCCAGTAGATCGCACCGGTGCTGTTGCGGCTGTCGAGTTCCTGGTTATCAAGCACGGATGCCACTTCAAAGCGGCCGGCCGGCGTTTCCAGCCGCCAGGTCACGGGGTACACGGCGTTCGAGGCCGGGCTGCGCCAGGTGCGCCCGACCACAAAGCGCACGGCATCGGGCGCAAACGCCGTCACGGCACCATCGCGGCGCCGGAAGCTGCCGCCAGCATACAGCGCGCTGCCATCAGCCCGACGCAATCGAAACGCCGTCAAGGCACTGCCGTCGTCGAGGTTCATGCCAATCCAGTCCCAACCCACGGCTTGCGGATCAAGCAGCGCATCACTCCATTCGTGATCCAGCCAGGCTTGCCCACGGATGCGTCGCACCTTGCCCTCCTGCCGCAATGTCCCATTCACCGCGAGATGCGGCACGCTGTAGTAGTGGCTGGCCTGTTCCGGTCGCGGCCCTTTGCGTGAAAAGCCGGCATCACCCTGCAACAACAATGGTTGGGTGCTCCGCAGCGCAAAGTCAAACGCAAAACCGCCAGTGTCGCTGGCGATCTGCGCGCGATAACTCGGCGCATCCGTGTCAACAGCGGCAACGCCAGCACCTCCGGAAAATGCGGCAGCGGCGGAACCTTCTCGCGCCAACTGCCATGTCCCGATGGCCACCTGGGTATCGCCCTGCGCGGCACCGGCGCGTCCGAAGCCTCTGCGGGCGATGCGCTGATCATGGCGCATGGTGCGCGCCCGCACGTCGGTCAACGCCACGTGGGCAAAGTACAACTGCGTGGCAGCAAACCGGCTCGGGTGATCCGCAGGCACGTCGGTGCGCGAACGAAAAAACGTGATCTGGAACCCGAAGGCCGGCGCGCCGGTCGGTGCGTCGGCGTTGTCGAGCACGCCGGTGACGTACCACCACTCAAGCCGGGTATCGGGGTGGGCGCCGAAGTCGCCCGGGAACACCAGCGGGCGCGGGTGCACGCCACGCGCCGGTATAACGGCCTCCCGTGCGGCGCCGGCACCGCTTGACGCCGGCACCGGCAGCGCTACCCCGGCCCCGCCGAGCAGCAGCGCACGCCGTCGCAGGCCGAAGCGGTTCACCAATCCTCCTTTACCGCCAGCACCATCTGGCGCCCGGCCGCGCTGCGTGCCGCGAACCACGCGGTAAGCGTGCCGGCCAGCACCACGGCCGCACACAGCAACCCAAGCCGGCCCCATGGCAACAGCAGATCCATGGTCCAGTGAAAACTCTGCGGGTTGACCACATGCACCAGCACCACGCTCACCGCCAGACCCAGCAGCAGTCCGAGCAGCGCGCCGGCGCAGGTCCACACCGCCCCTTCCAGCGCGACCACCGTGAGCACCTGGGCGCGCGTGAGGCCAAGGTGCGCGAGCAGGCCGAATTCCTTGCGGCGTGCCAGCACCTGGGCCGAGAAGCTCGCAGCGATGCCGAACAGGCCGATCGCGATTGCCACCGCCTGCAGCCAGTAGGTGACGGCAAAGCTGCGGTCAAAGATGCGCAACGACAGGCGCCGCAAGTCGGTCACTGCGGCAAATTCGAGCTGTGCCGCATCAAACCCGTACGCCGTGGCGCGCGCGCGCAGTGCCTCTTGCACCGCTTCGATCGAGGTGCCCGGCTGCAACCACAGCGCCAGATCGTTGATGCGCGTATCCGCCGTGAGCCGCTGGTAGTCGGCCGTGGCCAGGGTCACCGCGCCAAATTGGCGTGCATAGTCGCGCCACACACCACGCACAAACACACTGACACTGCGGCCATCGGGCAAGGGCAGTCGAAAGGATGAGCCCGCCGTGGTCCCATACAGCGCGACCATCGCTTCGCTGACATAAGCGGCAATCGCCCCTGCAGGCAGCGCTTGCAGATCACCTACCAGCGGCAAGGCGCGGGCCGGGTCAGGCAGCGGTCGCCCGATCAGGGCCACTGCGGGACGGCGCGAGTCCAGTTGTACCTGCACCACCCGCTGCGCTTCGACGCGCAGCACACCCGGCAGTGCTGCAGCGTCTGCCAGCAACGCAGCCGGCAACATCACACCATCGGCGCGGGCCGGCCCGGCTGCGGCACGCGCATACAGATCGGCCGGCAATACCGTGTCGAGCCATTGCGTCACCGACATGCGAAAACTCGCCACCATTACCGTAAGCGCTACCGCCAGACTCAAGCTGGCTACCACCCCGGCCACGGCCACCGTGGCCGTATGCCGCTGGTAGCGTGCGCGCTCCACCGCGAGCAGCGCCAGCGGCTGCACCGGTGGCGCAACCCAGCGCAACAGGGCGCCCACTCCCGCCGGCACACAGGCAATGCCGCCAAGCAGGAGCAGGGCTACGGCGAAGTAGGCCGCCAGTGGCAGGTCGAACAGCGGCGGCAGCAGTGCCATGGGCACGCTAAGCAGCACCATTGCCGGGCCCATCCACGACGACCCGAGGCGCGCCTCACGCGAGCCCGCATCGCCCTGGCCTTTCAACGCCTGCGCCGGAGCCAGGCGCTGTGCGGCCCGCGCCGGCACCCAGCCACCCAGCATGGCAGCCGCCACGCCGAGCCCTCCATACAAGGCCGCTGACACGGTGCTCCATTGCAGCGTCGGCGCAATGCCCGGGAAATAGCCGCCGCCCAGATCACCACCGAGCAAGCGCAATGCCAGCGCAGCCAATGCCGTGCCCACACCCAGCCCCAACACGCTGCCGACAGCACCGAGTAAAGCCGACTCGGCCCACACCAACGTAAGGCGCTGACGCGCCGTCATGCCGAGCACGCCAAGCAAAGCGAGCTGCGGCTGGCGCTTGGCAACCGAAAGAGACAAGATCGAAAACACCAAAAATGCACCGGTAAACATTGCCACCAGCGCCAGCACCGTCAAGTTGGCGCGATAGGCACGCGACAGATTCGAGACACGCAACATGGCGTCATCGGGCTGCATTGCGTTCACGCCGACCGGCAGCTGCAAGCCTGCGAGCACCGTCTCGCGGTCGGCCCCCGGTTGCAGGCGCACATCAATGCGGCTCAAACGCCCGAGCCATCCAAAGCTCGCCTGCGCACCCGCAATGTCCATCACTGCCAGCGCCGCGCCGCCGGCAGCGATGCTGCCCTGCACGCGCAGAGCCACCACACCTTGCGCGCTCTGCACCCGGATGGTCGCCCCATCGGCCGGTTCGCCCAGTTGCCTGCGCGCTGCATCATTGAGAAACACTGCCTGCGGATCAAACAGCGCAAAGCGTCCGGCCTGTTGCGGCAGGCGCGGCAGCAGTGCAGGCGTCATCGCTGCCGCGACCAGGGCATCGAGCCCGAGCACACGCAGCGCGGTGCGCCGCCCTTGTGCATCGATTGCCTGCGACTCGATCTCCACCACCGGGCTGGCCAGCGCAATCTGCGAATGCGCCACCACGCGCTGGTACAGCATCTCGTCAAACCCGCCGCGCTGCGCGCGCAAGGCAAAGTCGGCATCACCGTTGAGGGCGCGCACTGCCGAGCTGAACTCGCTCAACGCCGACTGGTTGATCAACTGCACCGAAAACGCCAGCGCCACGCCCAGCATCACCGCCAGCAACGCGGCCGCGCTGCGCCACGGGTGGTGCAGCAGTTCCGGCCAGGAGAGTTGACGCAACAGGGCGAGCATGGCGCAGCGCAGCCGAAAAATGCGCCGCGTTCAGCCGGCCGCGGCGCGCATCGCATCGCTGGTTGCGGATGCGCCAATACCGCGTACAGCGTCTGTTTGCAGGTTCGCCTGCATGCCGTTCGCCGTGAGCGTGAAAATACGGTCCGCCCGCGCCGCCGCGGCCTGCGAGTGCGTCACCAGCACGCAGGCCGCGCGCTGCTCGCGCACCTGCGCCACCAGCACGTCGAGCACCCGCGCGGCAGTGGCCGGGTCGAGATTACCGGTCGGTTCATCGGCCAGGATCAACTGCGGGCGATGCACCAACGCGCGCGCAATCGCCACGCGCTGCATCTGGCCACCCGACAACGTATGCGGCAGGCGGGCATCGAGACCCTCGAGACCCACTGCGGCAAGCACGGCGCACACCCGCTCCGGGTCAGGCTTGCCCAGCAGCAGCAAGGGCAGCGCGACATTGTGCGCCACGCTCAGATGAGGCAATACGTGAAATGCCTGAAATACGAAGCCCAGATGCGCGCGTCGAAACACGGCCTGGCCGCTCTCGGGCAAAGCGGTTACATCGGTGGCATCAATGCGCACCGAGCCGGCGCTGACCGCGTCAAGCCCGGCAATGCAATTGAGCAAGGTCGACTTGCCGACGCCCGACTCGCCGAGGATGGCAACGAACTCGCCGGGCGCAACGTCCAAGTCCACGTCGGCAAACACGGTGGCGTCCGCGTACCGCTTGGCCAGGCCCCGTACGGCGAGCAAGGCAGGTGCGACGGGGTCAGTCAAGGCACGGCTACCTCAACCGGGCCGGGGCGCGGCAGGCACCTCCCGCATCGGTAGCGTTCCGCGCAGCTCACTTCGGCTTGCCAGCGACCGGGTTCAACGCCGGGTTCACCAACTGTTGCGCAACTCGCGCAATTTCAAAAACACGGTTTTGGCGTCCGGACTGGCCGGCAGGTCGGGAAACGACTCGCGCAGCTTGGCAATCACGCTCGGGCTGCCGAGGCGAAAGAAGGAATTGAAGGTGCGCTCGGCCGCCATGGTCGTGACGTGCGCCTTGGTCAGGTCCTGTCCGGCGAGCTTGTCGAGCATCGCCTGGGCGACGGCATTGTCCGGCTCGCGGTTGAGGGTAAAGCGCAGGTTGTTCTCGATGTAGTCGTGGCCCGGATAGATCAGCGTGTTCTCGGGCAGCTTGTCGAGCTGGTCTGAAAACGTCTTGAACATCTCGGGGGCGCTGCCGCCGTTGTGACAGTTACCGGCACCGGCATTGAACATCGTGTCGCCGGAAAACAGTGCCGGCTGGTCGGTGTGCGAGCGCAGGCAGATGTGGCACATGGTGTGGCCCGGAGTGTCCATGGCTTCGAGCTCGACCGTCTTGCCTACCTTGATGATGTCGCCGGCAGAGAGCCCGCGCGACACATTGGCAATCTTGTCTTTGGCATTTTTGTGCGCGAGGATTTTGGCGCCGGTCTTGGCCACCACCGCGTCGTTGCCACCGGTGTGGTCGTGGTGCTCGTGGGTATTCAAAATTTGTGTGATGTCCCAGCCTTCATCCTTCGCCGCTTTCAGACATTTGTCGCTGTCGAGCGGGTCGACCGCCAACGCCTCACCGGTTTCGCCACAGGCGATCAGGTAATTGAAGTTGCGGTAATTGTTGCCGGTCCAGATTTGTTTGACGATCACGATGGCCTCGACGCTGTGGAGATGTGCCGGGATGATACCCGGCTCGGCAGGCAACACTCACAGTTTGAGCTCCCATGTCTCGCCGACCAGGCTTTTTCCGAAGCCCCGATAGGGCTCGCTCTTGGTAAGTTGAAAGCCGCGCTTCGCATAAATGGCGCGGGCCGCATCGAGACAACTGTTGGTCCACAACAGCAATTTTTTATAGCCCTTGGCGCGCGCAAAGGCAATGCACTCGTCTGTGAGGCGGCCCCCCAGGCCATGTCCGCGCGCTGCGGGAGTCAGGATCAGCAGGCGCAGTTGCGCCACCGTTTTGGATTTGCGCGCGACAAACACCGAACCCACCCGCTGCCCGTCGATTTCGGCGATCCAGCAACGCTCCCACAGTGGTTGATGCTGGCGTATGTACCTGGCGACAATGTCTGCCACCAACGCTTCGAAGTCCGCGTTCCAGCCGTATTCGCGCGCGTAAATTTCGGCGTGCTGCTGCACCACCCAGCCCATGTCGCCGGGTTGCGGTGCGCGCTGGGTGATCACCGGAGGTTGTGCCGCCTTCCCGGGCGCCAGCAGTTGCTCGATGGATTGCATGGCGGCAATCACGCTGGCTTGCTGCCCCGCAGCCACCGAGCCGAGCAGACTGGCGGCATCGTCGCGTGATTGTTGTTGCAACGGCTCGAATATCTTGTAGCCAGCCGCAGTGAGCTTGAGCCAGCTCTGCCGCGCGTCGTGCAATGCCGGCGTGCGTTTTACCCACTTGGCGGATTCGAAACGGCGCAGGATGCGGCTGAGGTTCCCATGTCCAGGCCCAGCTCACGGGCCAGGTCGGTCGCGGTGAGCGGCTGGCCGGCGGCGGGCGCGTGGTGGGCCAGCTCATAGAGCACCCGCACCTCGGTCAGCGAGAAGCTGCTGCCCAGGTAGGGCGCCAGCACGCCGATGCGTTGCGTGTAAAAGCGGTTGAAGCGGCGCAACGCCTTGACGTGGGCGGGATCGGCCGGCGCTGCACGCGGCGGCGTGGTGGCTGCGGATTTCATGGCCGCCATCATCCATCGATTACTTGACTGCGTCAAGTATCGATTGCCCGAAGGCTGGGCCCGGCTAGCCGGGAATCACGATCTGGGAGTCATCCCGGTTGCCCCACTCGCCCCATGACGACACGTAGTTGCGCACTTTCGGGTAGCCCAGCGACTTGAGGGCAATGAAGGTACTGGCCGAGCGGTAACCGCCGTGGCATACCGGGATGATGGTCTTGTCAGGCGTGACGCCCCTGGATGCATAAAGCTTGCGCATCTCGTCAGGACTCTTCAGCGCGCCCTGCCCGTTGATGTGCTCGCGCCAGAACACATGCACCGCACCGGGAATGGTACCGACGCGGCGCGCGCGTTTTTCGGTGCCGCGGTATTCCGACTCGCGGCGCACGTCGAGGATCACCGACTGCGCATCGCCGATCGCGGCCTGCACGTCGAAGCGCGTCGCCAGGAATTGCATCTGCAATTCCACCTTGAACGGCGGCGGGGTCGGTGGCGCCTTGGCCGGGTCCGGGTGCTGCGGCGCATCGGTGATGCGTTCGAGCGGGTGACCGGCGGCCTGCCAGGCCTGCGTGCCGCCATCGAGCAGGCGCGCATCCGGATGGCCAAGCACCGCGAGCAGCCATACCGCACGCGCAGCGCGCTCGCCCGACTCGTGGTCGTAAATCACCACCGGCAACTCGCGCGTCACCCCGCGCGAACCGAACAGCACCGGAAAGATCTTCAGGAATGCACTCAAGGGTTCGGGCGACGAATCGCTCAGGCTCACGCCATAGATATCCACATGGCGCGCACCGGGGATGCGGCCCAACGCGTAATCCTCGGCGGGACGCAGGTCGAGCACCGTCACGTTGGCCAACTGCGCATGCAGCGCCTGCGGCGTGATCAACCAGCGCGGATCAGGGAATGCGGATGCAGCCATACAAGTCAAACCTCAATTGTTGATTTGGACAATCTCGATACTCACACCATCGGGCGCAGCCACATAGCACAGCACCAGCCCAGGCTTGAACTCCCACGGCTCCACCGCCATGCGCACGCCCTTCTGCTTCAACTGGTCGCAAAACGCGCGCAGATCACCGCGATAAGTAAACCCGAAGTGGTCGATGCCCCATTCCTCGTGGCTGGAATAGGCATCGAAATGCTGCATCGGTTTGGTCTCGGCCGGCTGCTCGCCCTTGCGCTGGCCGCGAATCAGAAGCGTCAGGCCATTCACCTTTACGTCGATCTGCGGCGCGCCGCGCAGGTTCTCCTGCACGCCGGTGATTTCGCCGTCGAAAATGTCGCAATACCATTTCGCCGCGGCGTGGGCGTCGCGGCTGATCAGATGGATGTGGTCGATGACAAGGAGTTCGTTCATGTCGTGTTAGCTAATTTGATCTAGAGACATATCGTTTGACTTAAGCGCCCGGAGCTATGACATTGGAACAATTTGGTCTCCAATTGCCACGCCGTATCCGTACCGCACATGAGCAGATCTACGGGCATCTGGGGAAAGCTCGACCACTTGAACGG
This sequence comes from Burkholderiales bacterium, assembly GCA_031430015.1. Taxonomy (GTDB): domain Bacteria; phylum Pseudomonadota; class Gammaproteobacteria; order Burkholderiales; family JAEUOS01; genus CANJDH01. Next base: position 24,351 of record JANPAR010000312.1, on the reverse strand, counting down.
GAAAGCCCGCAGCCGGACTCACGTGCCTGGAGCAGAGAAAGCTGGTATTTTTAAGCGCAAGGCGGCACAACAACGAATTTGCCGCAAAGGCGACCATGGCCAGCAAGGTAAGTGCGAAAACGCGCAGGGGCGGCATGGAGGAAGGCGCCGGATTGCTGGACCCTGCATCGTAGCCGATTCAACCGCAGCTCTTAGATGTGTTCCCCGCCTTGTACCGCTTGCGCTTCTTCGAGCAGCCAGGTGCGAAACGCGGTGACCGTGGGCGACGTTTGCGCGGTTTCGGCACTGACCGCGTAGTAGGCAAACTCCACCGGCACCTGCAGCTCGAACGGTGCCACCAGGCGGCCGCGTGCGATGTCGAGCGAGGCCAGGGCCGGGTAGCTCAGCACCACGCCGACGCCGTCGATCGCGGCTTGGAGACCGAGCACGGCGTGGTTGAAGTGCGCGCCGCGCGTGGTGTCGATATCGTGCACGTAGGCGACGTGGAGCCAGGCGTTCCAGTCGATGCCGCCCTGCTCGAACGAGATGGTGTCGTCGTGCAGCCGCGTGTGGTGGCGCAGGTCGCCGGGCGTGCGCAGCGGGTGCGCACCTTTGAGCAGGCGCGGGCTGCATAGCGGCGTCGCAACCACGTCGAATAGTTTGTCGACCTGCCAGCCGGGATACTGGCCGGAGCCGAAGCGCACGGCGATGTCGAAGTCCGCGCTCTCGACCATGACGCGGTGAAACGCGTTGTCGGCTTCGGACTGGCGCGGATCGATGTATTGCGCGTCGGCGGCGATGCGCACGTCGGTGTCGGGTGGATGCCGGATGCAGTACCGGAAACCGGTACTTGCCGGCCCTTAGCTTTTCTAGCGGCCGGGTTCACTTTAAGTATCTTGTTGCAATGCGGCAATTCTGTCCCAATATGGTCTACATGAAGCAGTAAAACGTTTATATATCAATAATTTTTAGTGGTATTGCACTAAAAGTGCATTGCACCATTTTTGCTCAGAAAGGGCACATCATGCACGCTTTCCATCACGCCTCTCCGGCCCTGCCTGCGAGCTTACTTGCGCCAGGATCGTGGCTTGCCGCCTCCGGTCTCAATGAAGGCGAGCTAGCCCTCGCCAACATTCACCGGCGCAGCGCTGAGCGCCTTGTCGAAATATTGTTCAGTCTGAAGAGCCTTCCGACGCGCTTTCGCGATGGCGTGAAGTCGTTGCTGCGCCAACCGGTGGACCGGGAATACGAGGCGTATCTGGCAGGCTCGACTGATTGCTTCGACCTTGAGCGCCGCATGCAGGAGTGGGAACGCCGCCCCAAGTCGCTGTTTTGATGTAGCGGCGAGCGGCACTCCCCATGCACGCGCCGCAAGCCTTGCACGCGCCGTAACGGTTGCGGCGTTCCGAGGCGCTTTAATCGAACGCCGCGCGGCGGCGCCGCATCAACTCAATGCGCGAGGATCTTCGACAGAAAGTTCTTGGCCCGCTCCGACCTTGCATCGGGATTGCCGAAGAATTCTTCCTTGACGCAGTCTTCGACGATCTTGCCCTGGTCCATGAAGATGACGCGGTTCGAGACCTTGCGTGCGAAGCCCATTTCGTGGGTCACGCACATCATGGTCATGCCTTCCTGCGCGAGCTGCACCATGACATCGAGCACTTCGCCGACCATTTCGGGGTCGAGCGCGGAGGTCGGCTCGTCAAACAGCATGCAGATCGGGTCCATCGCCAGGCCGCGCGCGATCGCGACGCGCTGCTGCTGGCCGCCCGAGAGCTGGCCGGGAAACTTGTCTTTTTGCGCGATCAGGCCGACGCGGTCGAGGTACTTGAGCCCCTTCTCTTTCGCCGCGTCCGGTGTGCGGCCGAGCACCTTGATCTGCGCGATGGTAAGGTTTTCGGTCACCGTCATGTGCGGGAACAATTCAAAATTCTGGAACACCATGCCGACGCGCGAGCGCAGTTTGGGCAGATCGGTTTTCGGGTCGCCCACCGAAATGCCGTCGAGCAGGATGTCGCCCTTCTGGAACGGCTCGAGGCCGTTGACGGCCTTGATCAGGGTCGATTTTCCCGAGCCCGACGGGCCACACACTACGACCACGTCACCCTTCTTGACCGAAGTGGTGCAGTCGGTGAGCACCTGAAAGCTGCCGTACCACTTGCTGACGTTGTTGATTTCAATCATTTGATTTCCCCGAATGGAAGTGCACCCGCCTAGCGGATGATGGCAATCTTGTTCTGGAATTTCTTGACCGCGCTCGACAACCCGAAGCACAGCACGAAATACACGAGGGCTACAAAGAGATACATCTCGACCAGGCGCCCGTCGCGCTGTGCCACTTTGGAGGCCGCGCCGACAAAGTCGGTGATCGAGAGCACATAGACCAGCGAGACATCCTGGAACAGCACCACCGTTTGGGTGAGCAGCACCGGCGTCATGTTGCGGAACGCCTGCGGCAGCACGATGCTGCCCATCGCCTGCCAGTAGTTGAGCCCGAGTGCGTAGCCGGCCCACACCTGCCCGCGCGGGATCGACTGGATGCCGGCGCGCATGATCTCGCAGTAGTAGCAGGCCTCGAACATGATGAAGGTGATCAGGCACGAGGTGAACGCGCCGACTTTGATCGGCTGGCCCATCGTCCAGCGCACGCCCAGCGTGTCAAGCAACCACGTCACCAATCCGGGCGCGATTTCGCTAAAGATGCCGATGACCCAACTACCGATGTAGGGCACAAGGAAATAGAACCAGAAGATCACCAGCACCAGCGGGATCGAGCGCACCAGATTGACATAGCCGCCGGCTACGGTGGCGAGCACCTTGAACTTGGACAACCGGCACAGCGCGAGCAGGGTGCCGACCACGATGCCGCCTGCCATGGCAAGCGCCGTCAGTTGCAGGGTGAATGCCATGCCGTCGAAGAACAAATACTTCCACGAGCGCTCAATGACGTTGAAATCGAAATTGGAGAACATGGTCATGGTCTCCTTTAGTGGCCCGCACCCATCATGCCGCCGCCACCGATCAAGCCTGGCACGGCAATCTTCTTTTCCAGAAGGCGCATCAGGTTGACGACGATGATGTTGACAAAGATGTAAATCAGCGTAGCGGCAGTGAAGGCCTCAAACACCTGAAACGAAAACTCCTGCATCGAACGCGCCCGCGAGGTGAGTTCGACCAGGCCAATGGTGAGCGCGACGGCGCTGTTCTTGATGATGTTGAGAAACTCGGAAGTGAGTGGCGGCAGAATGATGCGAAACGCCTGCGGCAGCACCACAAAGCGGTAGGTCTGCGGCAGCGTCAAGCCAAGCGCAGTGCCGGCCATGGTCTGGCCGCGCGGCAGTGAGCCAATGCCGGCCTTGACCTGCTCGGCAACGCGCGCAGAGGTGAAGAAGCCGAGGCAGATCACGGCCGTGACGAAGGGCGCGTTGGGCAGTTGCTTCAACCAATCACCAATGCCCTTGGGCAGCATTTCCGGCAGCACGAAGTACCACAGGAACATTTGTACCAGCAGCGGAATGTTGCGAAACAACTCGACGTAAGCGTTGCCCAGCATCACCATCCACTTGGTGGGCGTGGTGCGCATGGTGCCGACCAGCGCACCGAGCGAGAGCGCGATCACCCAGGCCGTAAGCGCTGTAGACAACGTCCAGCCCAAGCCGGCAATCAGCGATGACATGTAAGTGCCGGCGCCCTCCGGATGCGGCGACCAAAAAATATTCCAGTTCCAGTTGTAATTCACGTGACGGCCTCCTCTCCCTCAGAATCGCGCGGTAAATACATGCTGCGGGTCATCAGGTAAACGGTATTGCTATGCTGCAACCAAGGTGCCAAAGTAAAACGAAACGGGGAACTCTCGCGAGTCCCCCGTTTCTACTGCTTGCGTTGCCGCGCGCTTTTTAGTACCTGGCTGGATCGCCCGAATCAGTCGGGGCGGCGACGACTTTCTTGAGTGCCGCCGTCATCGGCAGATTGAGGTTAATACCCTTGGGCGGAATCGGTGAGGTGAACCACTTGGCGTAGATTTTGTCCAGCTCGCCGCTCTTCATCATGTTGATCACCGCGGTGTCGACCACTTTCTTGAAAGAGAGATCGTCTTTGCGCATCATGATGCCGTAGGGCTCTACCGACAGCGCTTCGTTGGTGACAACGTAGTCAGCCGGCGCCTTGGAACTGGCGATCAGTGAATAGAGCAGGATGTCATCCATCGCAAACGCCACGGCGCGGCCGGTCTCGATCATCAGGAAGGCTTCGGCATGGTCTTTGGCGGCCATGATGTTCATACCGAGGTTCTTCGAGCCGTTGAGCTCGGTGACCTGCTTGAGGTTGGTGGTGCCGCTGGTCGATACCAGTGCCTTGCCCTTCATGTCGTCGAGCTTGGTGATGTTGGATGCCTTCTTGGAGGCCAGTCGATTGGCGGTCACAAAGGTGGTGGGGGCAAACGCCACCTGCTTCTGGCGCTCGATGTTGTTGGTGGTCGAGCCGCATTCGAGGTCAATCGTGCCATTGGCCATCAGCGGGATGCGCGTCGCCGAGGTAACGGGGTTGAGGTTGACTTTCAGGTTCGGCAGCTTCAATTCTGCCTTCACTGCATCGGCAATCTTCATGCAGATGTCCATCGAGTAGCCGATGGGTTGCTGCTTGTCATCGAAATACGAAAACGGAATCGACGCATCGCGGTGGCCGATGGTGATCGCGCCGTCCTTCTTGATCTTGTCGAGGGTTTGCGCCTGCACGCCGGTGGCGAACAGAGCGGTGAGCGCGAGGCCGAGTGCGGGAATCAATTTCTTCATTGCTGTCTCCTTGGTGGTTAAAAAAGTCGTTCCTTGATGGTGCATGATGGTGCATAAAAGCGGCTGCCAGTTATCTGTCCGGCATGCCCCCCACACTTCGGACGATGGGGCATCTTACAGATTTATTTCGCATGGCGCAGCGGTTTGAGACGGTGCGGCTGGGTAAGGATTTCCGGCTGCAGAATATCGGCCAACTGGGCTTCACTAAGCAAACCGTGTTCCAGCACCAGCTCGGCCACGCCGCGCCCGGTGGCGATGGCCTGTTTGGCGATCATGGTGGCGTTCTCATACCCAATATGGGGATTGAGCGCGGTGGCCAGCCCCGCCGAGGAGCGCACGCGCGCTGCGAGCAGCTCGCGGTTGGCGGTGATGCCGGCCACGCAATTGACGGCCAGCGTCTGGCAGCCGTGCGTGAGGTGGGTGATGCTCTTGGCCAGGCTCCAGAACATGATCGGCTCGAACGCGTTGAGCTGCAATTGCCCGGCTTCGGATGCCATGGTGATGGTGATGTCATTGCCGATGACTTCAAACGCAATCTGGTTGACGACTTCCGGAATGACCGGGTTGACCTTGCCCGGCATGATGGACGAGCCGGCTGCGCGCGCCGGCAGGTTGATCTCGCCGAACCCGGCCTGCGGGCCGCTCGACAACAGGCGCAAATCGTTGCAGGTCTTGGAGAGTTTGGCGGCAATGCGTTTGAGCACGCCGGAGAGCTGCACGAAGGCACCGGTGTCTTGCGTCGCCTCGATCATGTTGGCGGCGGTCTTGAGCGGCAGGCCGGACAACTCACTCAGGTAGCGGCACGCCAGGCCCGCGTACTCGGGGTCGGTGTTGATGCCGGTGCCAATCGCCGTGGCGCCGAGGTTGATTTCCTGGATCAGCGCCCGCGCCTCACTGAGCCGCGCTTCGTCTTCACCGAGCATGATGGCGTAGGTGGTGAACTCCTGGCCGAGGGTCATCGGCACGGCGTCTTGCAATTGGGTGCGGCCCATCTTGAGCACGTCGCGAAATTCGAAGGCCTTTTTCTCGAACGCACCGCGCAACTGCGCCATCGCCGCGAGCAAGCGCTCGATGGCGAAACACGCCGCGACTTTGAGCGCGGTGGGGTACACATCATTGGTGCTTTGCGACGCGTTGACGTCTTCAATCGGGTGCAGCGTGGTGTAGTCGCCCTTGGCCGCCCCCATCAATTCGAGCGCGCGGTTGGCGATCACTTCGTTGGCGTTCATGTTGGTCGAGGTGCCGGCACCGCCCTGAATCACATCGACGACAAACTGATCAAGCAGCGCACCGCCGGCCACTTCCACACACGCCGCTTCGATGGCGCGCGCCTTGGCTGCGTCGATGAGCTGGAGGTCGAGATTGGCGCGCGTGGCCGCTTGCTTGACCAGCGCCAAGGCGCGGATCAGGTCGGGGTAGGCACCGATGCGGGTGCCGCTGATGGGGTAGTTCTCCAGCGCGCGCAGGGTGTGGATGCCCCAGTAGGCCGCAGCGGGGACATCACGCGCGCCGAGGAGGTCGTGTTCGTTGCGGGTGGGTGCGGGGGTGCTGCCCAGGGCGATGGCGGCGATGGGGGCGGTAGTTGCGGCGGGGGCGGCGGGGGCAGTCATGTCGGCTTCCAGTCAATGTAATGGAGCGAGACTGTACGCAGCCGCTGCGCGCAAGGCCAATGCTATGTTTTCATCGCCTCATGCTTATTCGGCATAACCTTGGCGGCACGCTCTGCCCCGCTTGCCCCTTGCTGCGCGCCCTGCTTCGCCGGCCGTCTTTCCGCCGGCTTGCCGAGCTGCTTTGCTGCTTGTCCTGTCAGGTAGTCCCACACCTCCAGCGCCGCGCGTTTGCCGGGCCGGCCTGGCGAAGGCTTTTCGCGATAGAGACGAATCTCCATCTCGACGCTCCACGCCTCCCCCGCCGCTGCGAGGGTCCTGGCTTTCAGTTCCGTCACCACTGCGCTCGCAGGCAGGAAGGCGACGCCGTGGCCGTTGAGCGCCATCATCTTGAGGCCCTCCGCCATGTCGGTCTCGTAGCGCTTCTCCAGGTGTAGTGGCTTTTTTGCGTCCGCCAGGATCATCTCGACCATGCGCCCGAGGTAGGCGTTCTGGCCGTAGGAGAGATACGGCAAGGGCTGCTCGCGCGTGCCGGGCAGTGCAAACGCCGGCTTGCCGCTGCGGTCAGAGCGCGCGTACGGCGCAATGCGTTCGCGTCCGAGCAGCAGCATGTCGTAGCGCTGCGGGTCGAGTTGCACCGGCTGGCGCGCATGGTGATAGCACATCAGCAAATCGCAGCCGCCCTCGACCAGGCGCATCACCGCATCGTGAACGTTGGCGGCGATCAGGCGGCTCTTGAACGGGCCGTAGCCTTGCTCCAGGGCGGTAAGCCAGCGCGGAAAGTACGTGAGCGAGAGCGTATGCGGCGCGGCGAAATCAATCTCGCGCGCAGCGGCAGCGCGCTGCCCGCGCAACAAGGCGCGCGTGCCCGAAATGCTGTCGAGCATGGCCAGTGCTTGCTCGTAAAACACTTCACCAGCGGGTGTGAGGCGAGTGGGATACGAGGTGCGGTCGATCAGGTCGGCCCCGAGCCAGGTTTCAAGCGAGCGGATGCGCCGCGAGAAGGCCGGCTGCGTAACGTGGCGCGCAAGTGCAGAGCGCGAAAAGCTGCGCGTCTCGGCAAGTGAGATGAAGTCTTCGAGCCATTTCGATTCCATGGCGATCAGGGTAGCGCAAGGCAACAATTCACGCGGCGCGGCGTGCTCCGCTGCCGCGCAGCTTGAGAGCGGCATCCACGGTGGCGCACGCGAGGGCGTCGGTGGCGTCGATGACGCGCAGGCAACTGCTTTCGCCGCCGCTTGCTTGCGCAACGTCCGCCTGTGTGATGGCCAGCGGGATTTCAGTGCAGCCCAGCACGAGGGCGTCGATGCCCTGCTCTGCCAGGCGCTGCGCCACGGGGAGCAAGAGCGCACGGGCTGCGCTGATCTCGTCACGCTTCACTGCGGCGACGCCTGGCATCACGTTAGAGGTCATCTCATTGCCGGTGGGCAGCACCCATTCAAAACCGCCGCCGGAGAGGTCGGCGATGCGATCCTGATAGAGGCGCGACGCCAAGGTCGCGGTCGTCCCCATCAGGCCCACTTTGCGCACTGCACCGCCGGTCTCGCTGCGCACTTCGCGAAGCTGCGCCGCCACGGCGTCGGCAATGTGCAGGAACGGCACCGGCAGTTCCGCAGCCAACGCGGCGTGCCACAGGTGTGCCGTGTTGCACGGCATGGCGATCACGTCGCAACCGGCATCGATCAAACGTTGCGCCACCGCACGCAGGGCCGGCAGCACATCCTCGCCACGCCCCTGCATGGCAGCGACGCGGTCGGGAATCTGCGGCGCTGATTCGAGCGTGACGGGGAAGTGGTCTTGATCGCGCACCGCCGGCGTGGCGCGCGTGAGCTTGGCGAAAAAATCGGCGGTGGCCAACGGCCCCATGCCGCCGAGGATGCCGATGCGGGGGAGAGAGGTAGTCATGCCTGCATCGTACCGGCAAGACGGCGTTGAAGCCAATGCCGTTTGCGCATGGCATCGGCCTGAAAGCCGCTTCCACCATGCCTTTTCGGCATCATGTCATGAAGAATGGCTCTGGTAGCGCGTCTCCGAGCACTCGGCATTCCATGTTCCGGCCGCCGTGCCTCAGGCTGGCTCCATGCCGTTCTTGCGCTTGGTCGCGGCAGCGGCGGGCGAGAGCATGAACGCGAGCAGCGCTTGTGTGGCCTCCACATTCTGGCTCGTCACTGGAATGCCGGCCGAGAATGTCGTGCGCTTTTGAATGTCCGGCGGCAGGCCACCGGCGATGTCGATGCCCTTGATGTGGATGAGTTCGCTCAACTGCTGAAAGCCGATCTCGCCCTTGCCCTGGGCCACCAGGCCGCCTACCGGCACGCCGGGTGGCGCGATCACCAGTTTGGCACTGACTATTGCGCTGATGCCCCACTGCTCGAACAATTTTTCCAGGTACACGCCTGAAGGGCCGGTGGAGTAGCACACGGTCTTGGCGGCGAGCACGGCGCGCTTGACGGCATCGGCATTGGCGAGGTCGGGCTTGGGTGCACCGGCGCGCACGCACACGGTGACGCCGGAGCTGGCGAAGTCGTGGCGGCTGCCCGCACGCACCTTGCCCTCGGATATCAGGCCGTCGATCACGCTGGCCGCGAGCACGATTACGTCGAGCACTTCACCGGCGCGCACACGGTCTGCCGCTTTCACACCGCCGACGCTCTCGATTTCAATCGGCTGCGTGGCGGCTTGCGGATATTCCTTAACGAGGCCGTCGAGGGCGTCCTTGGTAGCCATCGAGGTGAGGATCTTGATCGGTGCGGAGGCCATGGGGCGAGTCTTTCGAAAATGGATTGGCGTGAAGCAAACATCAACCCAGCAGCGCAGGCAGCCAGGTCGCCACGGCGGGCACGAAGAATACCAGCGCCAGCAGCACCAAACTCATCGCCACATAGGGCACCACGGCACGAAAGATATCGGACATCAATACCTCCGGCGGCGCCACACCTTTCATGGTCATGATCAGCATGCCGTGCGGCGGCAGCAGCAACCCGAGCTGCATGCAGATCAGGAACATCACGCCGAACCAGACCAGGTCAATATTCATCGCCTGCACCACCGGCATGAAGATCGGCAGCGTGATCATCATCATGCTGACCTGATCGACAAAGATGCCGAGGAAAATCAGGATCAGCATCATGCCGGCGATCACCGCCCACTGCGGGTAACCCTGGCCGGTGATGAGTTGCACCAGGCCGTTGGACGCGCCCGAAAACGAGAGAATTTGCGAGAACGTCGTCGCACCAACGATGATGAACAAAATCATGCACGAGATGCCGACCGTGCCGCGCAGCGATTTCAGCAGCGCATCCCAGGTCAGCGCACGGTACAAGCCTGCGAGCACGATGGTGGCGAGCGCGCCGATGGCGGCCGACTCGGTCGGCGTGGCCCAGCCCGCCGCCATGGAGGCCACCACGATGGCGAAGATCGACACCAGCGGAATCACGTATTGAAAAAACGGCCGCAGCTTGTCCCAGCCGTGGTGCTCTTCGAGTTCGGAAGCTGGCGCGAGCTCGGGCTTGGTCTTGACGCGTACCACGATGTAAATCACGAAGGCCACCGACAACAGCATGCCCGGCAGCACGCCACCGATGAGCAATTTGGAAATCGAAATGCCCGACAACGAGCCGAGCAGCACCGTGAGCGCCGAGGGCGGGATCAACATGTCGACCGCACCAATCGCCATGATCGGCCCGGCGGCGATGGTCGGGTGATAACCGCGTGCCAGCATCACCGGCAGCATCAGGCTGCCGAGCATGGCGGTAGTGGCAATGGTCGAGCCGGAAATCGCCGAGAACACCGTGCCCGCCACCACCGCAACAACGGCGAGACGCCCTGGCACCTGCTGGATCAAGCGCTCGATGCCATCAATCACCTTGACTGCGAGGCCGGTGTGAAACAGCACTTCGCCCATCAGCACAAACAGCGGAATGGGTGTGAGGGAAAAGCTCATCACCGAGCTCACGCTGTTGCGCGCCAGTTGCATCAGCCCGGCCTCGCCGCCGAGGTAAAGCAGCGCGCCCACGAGGTTGATGACCAGAAACGAAAACGCGACTGGCAGCCCCAGAAACAGCAGCACTGTGGAGCCGCCGAGCAGCAGCCAGGCGGCGAATTCCCAGCTCATCATGGGGCGTGTCTCGCCGATGGGTTCAGTGGCGGGTTCAGTCGCGAGTTCACTGAGGGTTCACCGAGGGTTTCGCTGCGGATGCGCTAACGCCAGGCGCTGCGGGGCGAAGCGCGCTGCGATCATCTTCAATTGAAACTCGCTGCTTTCCAATCCCGCTGCTTGAGCGCCTTCTCACGCAGGGCACTGATGGTGGTCTGCGTGGTGATGGCATTGGGGTCGATTACCACTTCGATCACACTCGGCAAGCCGCTCGCCACACTGCGCTTCAACGCACCCGCGAATTGCGCTGTCTCGGTCACGGTTTCGCCGTGCGCACCATAGGCCTTGGCGAGCGCGGCGAAATCGGGATTGGTGAAGGTGGTGCCGTGCACGCGCTCGGGGTAGTCGCGCTCCTGGTGCATGCGGATGGTGCCGTAGATGCCGTTGTTGACGATGATGAAGATCACGTTGAGCTGGTGATGCACGGCGGTAGCGAGCTCCTGCCCGTTCATCATGTAACAGCCGTCGCCGTTGAACGAAACCACGGTGCGCGTGCGGTCTGAGGTCTTGGCAGCAATCGCGGCCGGCACGCCATAGCCCATCGAGCCGGCGGTCGGTGCCAACTGGGTGCGGTGCGTGGTGTAGCGGTGAAAGCGGTGCAGCCAGCCGGAGAAATTGCCGGCACCGTTGGTGTAGACGGTGTCTTCGGGCAGCGCGTCTTCCATGATGCGGATGATGTCGCGCAACTCGACCTTGCCCGGCATGCCCTTGTAAGCGGTCGATTGCCAGGTCTCGTATTCGGCGCGTGCGGTGCGGGTCTCATTCGCGTAGTGGATCGCGCCCGGTTTGCCAAGAGCCTTGGCCGCGGCGGCAAATTGGTTCATGCCCGATGCGATCAGCAGTTCGCCCTGATACACGCGCCCAAGCTCGTTGGGGTCGTTGTGAACGTGAATCAAGGTTTGCTGCGTGACCGGCGGGGTGAGCAAGGTGTAGCCTGAAGTTGTCATCTCGCCCAGGCGCGCGCCGATGGCGAGAATCACATCAGCTTCTTTGACGCGCTTGGCCAACAGCGGGTTGATGCCAATGCCAACGTCGCCCACATAGTTGGGCAGGCGGTTATCGACCAGATCCTGAAAACGGAACGAGCAACCCGCGGGCAAGTCGAAATGTTCGATGAACGCACGCAAATCGCCGATGCCCTGCGAAGTCCACCCAGTCCCGCCGAGAATGACCATCGGCCTGTGAGCCGCTTCCACCAAGGCTTTCAGCCGTGCCATATCGGCAGCGCCGGGCGAGGCCTGCACGGTTTTGAAGCAGCCGGCATCGGCCACACTCGCCATCGAAGTGAGCATGTCTTCCGGCAATGCGAGCACAACGGGGCCGGGGCGGCCCGACACGGCAGTGTGAAACGCGTGGCTCACGTATTCGGGAATGCGGTCGGCACGGTCGATCTGCGCAACCCACTTCGCCATCTGGCCAAACATACGGCGGTAGTCCATCTCCTGAAACGCTTCGCGCTCGACCTGATCACTCGCCACCTGCCCGACGAACAAAATCATCGGGTCGGAATCCTGAAACGCGGTGTGTACCGCAATCGATGCATTGGTCGCCCCCGGCCCGCGCGTGACAAAACAGATGCCGGGTTTGCCGGTCATCTTGCCGTAGGCACCGGCCATGAACCCCGCGCCGCCGTCTTGCCGCGCGACGATCAGTTCAATCGTGTCGCGCGCCCCGTAGAGCGCATCGAGCACCGCAAGATAGGACTCGCCGGGCACGCAAAACGCGTGGCGCACGCCGTGGATTTTGAGTTGATCGACGAGAATTTCGCCGCCGGTGCGGCTGGAAACGGAAAGTGTCATTGTGTTGGCTCAGGGAACAGACGATATTTCCTGATGCTCCATGGTCAAGGATTGTGCAAAGAAACATTTTATGTTTTGCGGTTGCCAACGACGGCCATTGGCTGCCCTCGGCGCAACGCCCGGCAGAGTATATGTCTTGCGGTGGCCCGATAATCTGCAGCGCGGACATCGCTTTCCTTTTCAACCGGAGACAGCAAATCATGACTGACGAACGAACACGGATAGATGTTGAATGCAAAAACGTCCTGGATCATTTCATGGACGCCGTAAACGCCTATGACGCCTCGGCGATGGATGCCACGATGCATTTTCCTCACGTGCGATTCGCAGCCGGCAGTGTGAAGGTCTACGAGCAGCCGGGCAGCAACCCGATGGACTTGTTTGACCGGCTAAGGAAGGAAGACGACTGGAAGTACAGCACATGGCGAACTCGCGATCTGATCCAGTTCAATCCACGCAAAGCGCACTACATGCTCAGTTACACGCGTTTTCGCAGCGATAACTCGGTCATCGGTGTCTATGAGTCGCTGTACGCGCTCACGTTTCAAGAGGAGCGCTGGGGCATTCAACTGCGCTCAAGTTTCGGCCCCTGAGCCACCGTATGATCAGTTGCTTTTGCGGCGGAGAATTTCTTCCTCCACATCTAAAAGGCGGTCTTTGCCAAAAAACATTTCTGTACCGACAAAGAACGTCGGCGAGCCGAATGCACCGCGACCGTTTTGCCGGAACGCTCTGGCACAAGCGCGTGCCCGCACGAGTGGATTTGCTGGGTGCATCCTGAATGACCGGGGGGAGCCGCTGTTCACACCGCGCGCGGCAAGCATCCGTCTCGTGCAATTTCAGGTTTCGATGAATTCGTCAGCGAATATTTGATAGGTCTGTGATTTTGGTTTGTCCGCATCTTCGGGCCGCACATAGCGGATCGAGCTTTTGCCGTGACAGGTGCGCGGCAGGATCATGACGCGGACAAAGGCGCTGGGGGTGTCGCGGGACGCAGCGGCATAGACCGGCTCTGGCCCGGCCTCAAACCATGCCTCACCCGGCGCATACGCGTGCGACGCGCCCTCGCTGTCGATGCGAATCGCCCCCGCCAACAGGCAGCGAATGCCGGGGCCTTGGTGCACGTGGGTCAGCGCTTCGCCACCCGCCGGAAAGCCAACGCGGTCGCAGCGCATCAGGTATTCGGATGCAGGATCAAGCGTGATTTCCTGCACGAGCGTGAGTGTCGAGGCGGGGTTCGCGATTGCTTGTGCGGCTGAGGCATCCTTGCGCACCAACTCCCAGCGCAACAGGCGCGCGCCGCTTTTTCCGGCAGTGACTGTGGGTGCCACGCTCCCGCACCACGCGCTGTTGGGTTCAAGTGATGCGGCTTGTCCTGCGGCGCGCACGTTGGCGCTGCCGGAGACGACGTAGATTGCACGCGGCAAGGCCAGCAGTGGTGTCGCGCCGTGGCCAGCGGCAGGCGTATCGGCGTACAGTCGCAGCAGATGGGAGATCATGGTGAGTGGCGCGAGGCGATAGCTGGGGGAATGGGCAAGGGATGAAAGGGCGCTCAGCAAGTTGAACACGCAAGCGCTATGGTCGCACAGAGATCGGGAGTCACGCGCCGTTTAGAATTCTCTCCGGAGTGGGCGCGTGCTATGCGATTGCCCACATTCATCTGACTGCACCAGACCAAGGACCCCGCATGACATCCACCCGGTCACTGTATCGAATCATCATCTGGCTGGCCGCAGCCTTGCTCTACGCGACCGCGCCCGTTTTGCACGCGCAGGATTTCCCCAACCGCCCCATCACGATGGTAGTGCCGTTCCCGGCCGGCTCGATCACCGACGGCGTCACGCGGCCAGTTGCGGCAGCACTGCAGGAGATTCTCGGCCAAAGCGTGCTGGTCGACAACCGCGCCGGCGCGCAGGGCGTGATCGCCGGTGCCCACGTGGCGCGCAGCAAGCCCGATGGCTACACCCTGTTGATGGCCTCGTCGACCATGTATGTCGGCCCGAGCCTGTACAAAAACGTCACCTACGATCCGGCGAAGGATTTCACCGTGGTTGCGGGCATCGGCTCAACCTCGATGATGTTCATGGTCAAGGACTCGTCACCGGTCAAATCGATAGCCGATCTGGTGCAGGCATCGAAGGCACAGCGCGATGGCGTCACCACCGGCTACGGCTCACCGAGCGCGCAAATGATGCTCGCCATGTTCACCAACGCCACCAAGGCGAGTCTCACACCGATCAGCTACCGCGGCACGCCGCAGGCGATCACCGATCTGGTGGGCGGGCAGGTCGAGTCGGCCATCGTCGATATCGGCAATGGCGTGGTGCAGTTGAACACCGGGCGCCTGCGTGCCCTCGCCATTTCAGCGCGTGCGCGCAGCAGCGCTGCGCCTAACGTGCCGATTTTGTCCGAGACCTTGCCCGGCATGACGCTTGAAACCCTGATCACGGTGGCCGCACCCACCGGGACGCCAGTGCCGGTGATCGAGCGCCTCGACCGCGCGATTCGGGCCGCACTCGCGCGGCCCGAAGTCAAGGCACGCTTCGCCGCCTTGACCACTGAAGTGCTCGCCCTGTCGAGCGCCGAGATTACCCAAGTGCTCAAGGCCGACATTCCGAAATGGGAGGCGCTGATCAAGGCGGCGGGGATTGAGCCGCAGTGAAGGGTGGGGCGCCTTGATGAGTGCGGCATTGAGCCGCCCGGCGAGCAGCGCTAGGCGCCCGCAGGAGCGCCATGAGCATCCGATCAAGCCTGCTCAAGCAGCAGGTTGCGAAAAGGATGCTGGTTCTTCCACCGGTATGCGTGAAAGTCGCGCTGATCCGCAATCATGAACCTGCGCCGCTCTTGGCGGAGAAATCGAGTGCGCTCTTGTAATGCGTGGCCAGTTGCTCGGCAGACTCTATGCAGCCGACAAATCCGGTCGCGGTCAGTGCTTGATATAGAGGGGAATCACCTGCATCGGGTGTGGCAGCAGGGGGCGATGATGCAGGCGCCGCCATGGACGAGGCCAGACCATGCCGCTGCTTGACGAACCGGACGAAATCGAGCACCTCGGCGCGCAAGGTCGGCGGCAGCGCCGCGATTTCGGCTTCGATCTTGTTTAGTATGCTCATGGCTGACTTCACTCTATGCGACGCCCAAGACGCTAGTATGCCGCAGCTTGGTTTGACCGCCAAGCATGTGCGGATGCCGTGCGCGTAGCGAATCATCTGTCCAGGTTCGCAGCCGGCATTTGTTTCCTCGTTTTATCCATTCTCGCCAATACCGGTGACGCCTCTGATGATCGCATCCTCTGTCCCCACTTCTTCCAGCAAAGCCATGCGCCCGCTCACTGGCATCCGCGTCCTCGACCTCTCCAAAGTGCTGGCCGGCCCGCTGTGCGGGCAATATCTTGGCGAGCTTGGCGCTGACGTCACCAAGATCGAGCCGGTCGGCAGCGGCGACGACACGCGCGCCTGGCAGCCACAGAAGAGCGGGGAATCGGCCCATTTCTTTTCGGTCAATCACAACAAGCGCAGCCTCGCAGTTGATTTGAAAAGCCCCGAAGGGCGCAAGTTGGTGCATCGCTTGGCTGCGCGCGCCGATGTGGTGTTGCAGGGCTTTGGCGGCGGCACGGCGGCAAAGCTCGGTGTGGATTACGAGACCCTGCGCGCGATCAATCCGAAGCTGATTTATTGCGAAGTGTCTGGTTATGGCCGTGAGGGTCCGCTCGGCAACGCGCCCGGCTACGACGTGATGCTGCAAGCCTTCAGCGGCATGCTCAGCACCATGGGCGTGCCGGGGGGCGACTACGCACGTGCGAGTTTTTCACCGGTTGACCTCGGCACCGGCATGCATGCCCTGAGCGGCATTCTGGCCGCATTGATCGAGCGTGGCAAGACCGGAGAAGGCATGTATCTCGAAGTCTCGCTGCTCGATACCGCACTGGGCATGATGGGGTACGTTGCGCAGAACTACTGGTTCACCGGCAAGCTGCCGCAGCCAATGGGCACCGGGCACCCGGCAATGTCGC
Organism: Burkholderiales bacterium; assembly: GCA_031430015.1. Classification (GTDB taxonomy): domain Bacteria; phylum Pseudomonadota; class Gammaproteobacteria; order Burkholderiales; family JAEUOS01; genus CANJDH01. The sequence continues at coordinate 8,008 of JANPAR010000312.1, read as the reverse complement.
CTTACCAGGCGTTCAAGGCGTCCGATGGCTCGCTCATGATCGGCGTCGGCAATGAAGCGCAGTGGAAGCGCTTCTGCCCCGCTGCTGGCCTCGACGCCCTGCGTGACGATCCGGATTTTGCGACCAACGCGATGCGCGTCAAAAACCGCACGCGCATTGTCGAGCTGGTGCAGCGCAAAATCGAAACGCAGACGATTGCCTATTGGCTCGATGCCATGCGCGCGGCGTCGGTGCCGTGCTCGCCGATCCACACCCTCGATCAGGCACTCGCGCATGAACAGGTGGCGACGCGTGAGTTGATCGTCACCTCCGAGCATCCGGTGGTGGGTACGGTGCGCAACATGGGGCTGCCGGTGCGCTTTCGCGGTGAGCCGCGCGCAGCGGTGCGCACGCCGCCGATGTTGGGCGAGCATACGGATGAGGTGTTGCGCGAGGCTGGCTTCACACCAGACGAGATTGCGGCGCTGCAGGCGAGCGGCGCGATTGATGTTGGCGGCAAGCGATGAGGTGAATCGGCAACCCTCAATCAACCTGCCGCTGCCGTACAACCATTGGTGGGAGTTACTTTACTGAACAATCGGCCTATCAATAGCCCGCACCAACGCTTTTGATCGAATAACTTTTCAGGGAATCCCTTTTCATGCAAGCAGACCCCACGTTCGACCCGCGCAACCATCGCCTGTGCGAGACGCGCTATTTCGATGATTTCAAAGTCGGCGAGCGCTTCGTGCTGCCTTCACGCACCATGACCGACGCGCTGTTCGCGGCGTTTTCGCTTGCCAGCGGCGACAACCACCCGGTGCATTACGACGTCGAATACTGCCGCGCCCACGGCATGCCGCACATGCTCGCGCATGGCTTTCAGGTGGTCGCGCAAACCTGCCCTGGCGCGGGCATGTTTCCGCACATGGTGGAAGACTCGCTCAAGGGTTTCATCGAGCAGAGCAGCCGCTTTCTCGGGAAAGTGTTCGTGGGCGACACGCTCTACTGCGCGCTGGAAATTGCCGAACTCGTGCCCAACCGCAGCACCGGCGTGTTGACGATGCGCTCCACCGTGCACAATCAGCGCGGCGAACTGGTGATGGAAGGCATGCAGAAATATCTGCTGATGAAGCGGCCGGCAGCTTGAGCGCGGAGCGCCCGCTTGCTGCGGCTAAGGCTTCTTCCAAACCGGCTTGCGCTTCTCCACAAACGCGGTCAGGCCTTCTTTCGAATCCTCAGTGCCGAGTGCTGCGGCGATCAGGTTCACCGCACCGGCCACACCGCTGCGGTAGTTGGAGTCAATCGCCTGCATGAAGGCTTCGCGGCCCATGCGCATCAGTTGCGGTGATTTCGCCGCCAGTGTTTGCGCGAGCCTGCGTGCTTCATCGAGCAGGCCGGCCTCGGGTGCGATGCGGCTCACTAACCCGAGTGAGCGCGCCTCTTCAGCGCCAAAGGTGCGGCCAGTGAACAGCAAATCGAACGCGCGATAACGCCCGACGAGTCGCGGCAAGTGGGTGTAATGAATCGCCGGCAACAGGCCGATGTCAAGCTCCGGATAGCCAAAGGTGGCAGTGTCGGCGGCGACGATCATGTCGCACGAAATCGCCAGTGACATGCCGCCACCGCGCGCCGCACCGGCAATCGCCGCAATCGAGGGCTTACCCAGATTGAACTGGATGTCGCACAACTGTGAGTAGAGGCGGTTGACGGTCGCACGCGCCTCGGGCAGCGGGCTGCGCAGAAACGCGCCCAGATCCAGCCCGCCGCAAAAACGCCCCGGCAGCGCACTGCTGATGATGACGGCACGCACCGTGTCGTCCGCGCCGGCGCGTTGCAGCAGCGTCAGCAATTGATCCATCAACACATCATCAAGCGCGTTGACCGGAGGGTTGTTGATGAGGATTTCAGCGACGTGGTCGCGGATGGTGTAGTCGAGCATGAGGCTAGTCCACCTTGACGTTGACCGCCTTGATGAGCCTGGCCCAGCTCGCAAGGTCGGTGTTGATCTGCGCGGCGAATTCTTCCGGTGTGCCCAAAGCGGGATCGAGGGCATCATCGACCAGACGCTTTTGAAAATCAGGCCGCTTGACGATGGTGGCGACGTCGGCGTTGATCCTGGCGACGACGTCGCGCGGCATGCCGGGCGGTCCCATGAAACCGTACCAGGCTTCGATGCGAAAACCCGGCAGGGTCTCGGCAATCGCCGCCACCTGCGGCAATGCCTGCGAGCGCTTGGCGCTGGTGACGCCGAGCGCCTTTACCTTGCCGCTCTTGGTCAGTTGAATCGATGCGGTGATGCCACCGAAGATCAGCGGCACGTGGCCCGCCATCACATCACCCAAGCCTTGGCCAAAGCCCTTGTAGGGGATGTGCGCGACGTCGATGCCGGACATGTGGCGTACCGTTTCCATCGACAGATGCTGCTGCCCGCCGGGGCCGGACGAGGCATAGCTGATCTTGCCCGGCTGTGATTTGGCGAGCGCGATGAACTCCTTCATGTCGTTGGCGGCAAAGCCTGGATGCGCCAGCAGCACGAAGGGGCCGGCCACGGCATTCGCTATCGGCGTGAGGTCGCGCAGCGGGTTGTAGGGAATATTGCGCACGAGGTTGGGCGCGATGGTGATCGAGGCATCCGCGGCAAACAGCAGCGTGTAGCCGTCGGGCGCGGCCTTGGCGACAAAGTCGGTGCCGATGGTGCCGCTGGCACCGGTCTTGTTCTCGACGATGACCGATTGCTTCCACAGTGTGCCGAGCTCCTGCGACAGGATGCGGCCATAAATGTCCGGCGTGCCGCCCGGCGGGAAGGTGACGATCACGCGTACTGGTTTGTTGGGGTACGGCTGGGCGGCAGCCGGCGTGGTGGCTAGTGCGAGCACGGCGGCGCAGGCTGATGCGAAGCGGCAAAGTACTGGTTGCGCGAAGAGGTTCATGAGAAAGTCCTGTTGGGCAATGACGTGACGTGCGGCAGTGGACGGGGTGCTCGCGCGCGAAGCGGGGTATCGATGCCGCGTGCGCGGTGAAAGTTGGATTCTATTGCCGAACGCACGGCACACAGTGACGCGGCCCTTAAAATGGCAACGTCTATTTCACCTGTGCATGTGCCATGACAAGCCCAACAGATCGACCCGCTGTTCGACCCACTGTTCGTCCCGCTGTTCGTCCCTTGGACGGCATCACCGTCGTATCCCTCGAACACGCCATCGCTGCGCCGTTCGCCACACGCCAGCTCGCCGACATGGGCGCACGCGTGATCAAAATCGAGCGCCCCAAGGTGGGAGACTTTGCGCGCGGCTACGACACCCGCGTCAATGGTCTGGCGTCGCACTTCGTCTGGACCAACCGCTCCAAAGAGAGCCTCACCCTCGACCTCAAGCACGCACTGGCCGCGCCGATTCTCGACAAGCTGCTGGCCGGCGCCGATGTGCTGATCCAGAACCTCGCCCCCGGTGCGACCGCGCGCATGGGCTTGTCCTACAACGCGCTGAAAGAAAAATTCCCGCGCCTGATCGTCTGCGATATCTCGGGCTACGGCGCGGATGGCCCGCAACGCGACAAAAAGGCCTACGACCTGTTGATCCAGTCCGAAGCCGGCTTTGTCTCGACCACTGGCAGCGAGGACGCACCCGCCAAGGCCGGCATTTCGGTGGCCGACATCGCAGCCGGCATGTACGCCTACACCTCGATCCTCAACGCGCTGCTGTTGCGCGGCAAGACCGGCACCGGCTCGCACATCGATGTCTCGATGCTCGAAGCCCTTACCGAGTGGATGAGTTTTCCGCTTTACTACGCTTACGAAGGCGCGCCGCAACCGCCGCGTGCGGGTGCCAGCCACGCGACGATTTATCCTTACGGCCCGTTCAAAGCCGGCGACGGACTCTCCGTTGTGCTCGGCCTGCAAAACGAGCGTGAGTGGGCGGCGTTTTGTGACAAGGCGCTGCACGATACGGCGCTCGCCAAAGATACACGTTTTGATTCAGTCTCCAAGCGCTCGGCCAACCGCAATGCCCTGAAAGCCTTGGTGGAAGCGGCTTTCCAGCCCCTCACCGCCGCACAAGTTGAAGCGCGGCTCGACGTGGCCGGCATCGGCTACGGGCGCATGAACGACATGGCCGCGCTGTGGGCGCATCCGCAATTGAAGGCACGCGCGCGTTGGCGCACGGTCGAGTCGTCGGCGGGGCCGCTGCCCGCCTTGTTGCCGCCGGGTGCAAACAGCGCGTTCGAAGCGCGCATGGATGCGGTGCCTGCGCTCGGGCAACATACAGCGACAATTTTGCGTGCGGCGGGTGTGAGCACGGACGAGATGGCGCGGCTGAGACGCGACGCGGCGATATAGGGTGCATCCGCGCTGATTCGGCACTCGCCCGCGAAAAAATCGCCATAAACCTTGCGCGCGGCGCGCTTCTGCTATACCTTGAGGCCCGGTTCGATCGGCCTTTTTTCTGCCCTTCTGATATTGCGGTGCAACAACTGCACACAGACGCACAAATGGGCGGCGACCGGTGGGCAGCACCGGCCCTTGCGGTGCAGCAATTCCTCTAACAGAGCCACGCCATGCCGTTGCCGTTGCCTCCCACACCGGGTATATCCGGGCTGGACCACGCCGTCATCGCTGTGCGTGACCTCGACGTTGCGCGCGCTGATTACGCCAAAATGGGCTTCAAGCTGGCCCCGCGCGGTGATCATTCGACCGGCTCGTCAAACCATAACATCTTGTTTGAAAAGGATTATGTCGAGCTGTTGACCGTGCCCGAATCAAACCCGACGCAGGCGTATTTCCACGAATTTTTGCAGCAATCTGAAGGCTTGGCAGGGCTGGCGCTGGGCGGCACTGACATCAACGCGGCCTATAAATCGTTGCACACCAAGGGCTTTGACCCAAGCCGCCCGCTGGAATTGTCGCGCAAGGTGAAGCATGGCAGCCGCACCGGAACAGCGGAGTTTGCGCTGACTAACATATCGAAATACACCACGCCAGGCGCGCAGATTTTCATCTGCCAGCACTTCACCCGCGAGTTGGTGTGGCTGCCCGAATTGCAGAAGCACCCGAATGGCGCGACCGGCATTGCGGCCGTCGCCATCGTCTCCGATAACGTGGCCTATGTTGCGGGGGTCTACGCCAAATTGTTCGGCAGGTGGCCGGAGCCGATTGCCGAAGGTCTCAAGATCGATACCAAGGGCGCACCGATTGCGGTGTGTACGCGTGCGGCCTTGCAGGCGCGGCTTGCGGGCGTTGATTTGCCGCAACGTATCACCGGGCCGCGCGTGGCGGCGCTGTTCATCCATGTACGTGACCGGCAGGTCGCCTATCGCGTGCTGCGCGAGGGTGGCTTTGCGCCACGAAAATTGGCCGATGGCTCATGCGCGATTGATGCTTCTGCCGCGCACGGGGTGGCGCTGGTGTTTGGCTGACCTTTGCCTGACCTTGCCTGACCACTGGTACAGCGGGTAGGCCGCGTAGGCCGGTTACGCCCACCCCTACTTCATCACCTCGCGCAAGAACGCGTCAATCGCCGCAGCAAGTTCGGCCTCACGCTTGTCGTAGTGGTGATCTGCTCCGGCGATGCGCACCTGACGTGAACCATTGTTGGCATCAAGCGCGCCCTTGCGGCGGCTATCGGCTTTGAGCACAGGTTCCAGATCTTTCTCGCCGTAGACGTCGAGCACCGGAAACTTGTAGCGGCGCATGGTCCACGAATAGCCGCCCGTCAGGCCCATCACCACCCAGGCCTGAAACGGGGTCTGGGTGTGCTGTTTGTCGAGGTACTCGTTGGCCATCCACGCGCCCATGCTATGGCTGACCAGCACTTGTTTGGCATGGCCCTTGGCACGCAGCCAGTCGGCCGCACGCACCATGCGGTCGGCGGCGTCGGGGAACAGCTTCGGGTAGTAGTCATCGACCGTGGCCTCTTTCGACGCCACCGGCATCTGGATCGAGAGGGTGGGATAGCCCAGGTCGGAAAGTCGTGCGCGCAAATTGCCGATCAGACCAAAGTCGGGATTGACACCGACACCATGCACGAGCACCAGCGCCGGTTTGGCCGCAGCGGCGGCGGCTCCCGCCTTGCCTTCCGTATAGAGCGCAAGAAACTCGCGTCCCGACGATGCCTTGATCTGCACCGCGTCGCCCACCACGATGGCGGGCACTACTTCGGCGGCCCAGCGCTTTTCGCGTTCGTAATCCTGAGTGTGGGCCGTGCTCGCAAGCAGCAGGGCGCAAAGGGTCAACAGGAACAAGGCAGAGGTGCGCATGGCAGGTCTCGGGATGGAGGGGCGACGGTGGCTGGTTAATGCGGAAGGTCACGTCGGCGTGAGTAAATAGGGTACTGACGACCGGCTACTAAAGGGCGGGTGCTAACATCCTACCCGGAAGACGAGCCGGACGGTCGCGCGGACTCAGTTTACTGAGCCTTCGAGGAAAGTCGGGGCACCACAGAGCAGGGTACCGGCTAACAGCCGGGCATCGCGAGATGACGACCAGGGCCACAGAGACGAGCCGGTTTAGTCCGGAGTGAAACGCGGCAACCTCTATCCGGTGCAACACCAAATAGGCACACGTTGATGCGGCTCGCGGAGTGTGCGGGTAGGTGGCTTGAGCCATGTGGCAACGCATGGCCTAGAGGAATGACCGTCATAGAAGCCTTGCCCGCAAGGGAGGGGTTTCCGTAACAGAACCCCGCTTACAGGCTTGTCTTCCATTTTCAATTCAACATCTGCTCACGGATGACCCATGTTCTTCCCCGGCTTCACCACCCAGGATTTCACCGTCAATGGCACCACCATCCACGCAGTCCATGGCGGCAATCGCGCCGGGCGTGCGTTGCTGTTGCTGCACGGCCATCCACAGACCCACGTGATCTGGCATCACATCGCGCCCAAGCTTGCAGAAAACTTTTATGTGGTGGCAGCCGATTTGCGCGGCTACGGCGATAGTGCCAAACCTGCCGGCCTGCCCGATCATGCGAACTATTCCAAACGTGTGATGGCGCAGGACCAGGTGGAGGTCATGCAGGCGCTGGGCTTCAAGCAGTTTTTACTGTGTGCGCACGACCGCGGCGCGCGCGTGGCGCACCGTCTTTGTCTCGATCACCCTGATGCCGTCGAGAAAGCGGTGTTCCTCGACATCGCGCCCACGTTGCCGATGTACGAGCAGACGACGATGGCGTTCGCGCGCGCCTACTGGCACTGGTTCTTTCTGATTCAGCCAGCGCCCTTGCCTGAGACTGTGCTGGGTCGCGATCCCGAGTTTTACCTGCGCAGTGTAATGAGCCGCGGTGACAAGGGGCTCGCCACCTTCGCGCCAGAAGCCTTCGCCGAGTATGTGCGTTGCGCAAAACTGCCTGGCACCATTCACGCGATGTGCGAAGACTACCGTGCAGCCGCGGGCATCGACCTTGAACACGACCGCGAAACGCGCGCTGCGGGGGGCAAAGTAAAATGCCCGTTGCAGGTATATTGGGGAGCGGAGGGCGTGATCGAGCGTTGCTTCAATGCGCTGTCGATCTGGAAAGAATACGCAGAGAACGTTAGTGGGAGCGCGTTTCCAAGTGGCCACTATATTCCGGAGCAAGTACCCGAATTGTTGTATACAGAACTAGAAGTATTTTTCGGCTAAGGCATCCGCGCTCAGACCGGCAGTGTGGGCTCGTTCAAGGGCGACACGTCCGGTAAAAGACACAACAACAACAACAAAGTATTGGGGAGCAAACGACAAAATGGGGCGCATCGCGTGGGGGAAAGAATTTGCGGGCGGTACGCTGACGGCCATGCTGGCGTTGCCAGGGGTGCTGGCGTGCGCGTTGGTGGTGGTCGCGCCGCTGGACCGCGCCCTGTTTCCGCTGGCGGTACAGAGCGCGCTGATAGGAGCCCTCGGCGCGAGCTTTTTGGCGTGTTGGCTGACCGGAATTCGCGGCCAGTTGAGTGGGCCAAAAATTACCTTGTCTCTGCTGATTGCCGCCGAGCTGGCTCGCACGCCTGGCATTTCCCCGGCGACCTTTCTGGTGTTGATTGGCGCCCTGACGGCACTGAC
>JANPAR010000311.1:0-2101 GCA_031430015.1 Burkholderiales bacterium | reverse complement strand
AAAAGAAATCAAGATCGGCGTCATCTATGACCTGACCGGCCCGTTTGCCGGCGGTGGCTCGGAGGCCAATCACATTGGCACCAAGGCCGCCATCGACATGTTCAACGAAAAGGGCGGTGTCGAGGGTTACAAGATCGTGCCGGTGTATGTGGATGCGCAGTCGAAGGTGGATGTCGCGATCAACGAAGCCGAGCGCCTGATCAATCAGGAGAAGGTGGACATGCTGCTCGGGGTGTATTCGAGCGCACAGTGCGTGCCAATGGTGGGCAAGGTCGATGCCGCGAAAAAATTCATGTGGGCGACGGTGTGCGTGTCCTCCGCTGTGTTCAAGAACAAGAATCTGCAATACGTGTTCCGCCCGCAGCCGCACAGCGACCAGTACGGGCAAGCCTCGTGCGACTACCTCAAGGAGCATGCGCAGAAAAAATTCGGCACTACGGTAGACAAGCTCAAGGTCGCGATCATTTATGAAGACGGCCCCTACGGCGCGGGTGTCGCAGCCGGCAATGAATCACAGTGCAAGGCCAATGGCACGCCGATTGTGTTGAAAGAGGGCTACGCGGCCACCGCGCCCGACCTGTCTTCATTGGTGACCAAGCTGCGCCGCGCCGCGCCCGATGTGATTTTGCACACTGGCTACAACCCGGACATCACCTTGTTTTTGCGGCAGGCCAAGGAGCAGAACCTGAAGTTCAAAGCACTGATCGGCCACGGCGCAGGGCATAGCCAGATCGGCAAGCTGCGCGAGACCTTTGGTGATGACGTCAACTATTTCCACTCGATTGACCCGGTGGCCTCGCAGATTCTTGATCCGAAGTCGCTCAAGCCCGGCATGGGCGATCTGGCCAAGGAGATGGTTAAGCGCTATCAGGCAGTCAAAGGCCCGGTCGAAGTGCCGCCGCATGCGTCGATGGGCTTCACCAATACGTGGATCTTTTTGTCCGACGTGCTGCCGCGCGCGATCAAAAGGCATGGCGGCATTTCGTCTGAAGCCCTCAAGAAAGCGGCGATGGAGACTGACATTGCACCGGGCGCGACACCCTCGGGCTATGGCGTGAAGTTCTTTCCGCCCGGCCACATCATGTCGGGCCAGAATGAGCGCTCGCAACTGGTGGTGATGCAGTTCGTCAATGGCCGCACCAACATTGCCTGGCCGACGGCGATTCGCACCACTGACCCGGTGTTGCCGTTCCCCAAAGGTCACGCATACGCGAAATAAGCCAGTGCGCACAAAAATGGGCATCGTGCGCGCATGCTGAGCGTCAAGAGTCTCACCAAGAAATTTGGTGGCTTCTCCGCAGTCTCGTCGATCTCGTTCGAGCTGGCCGAAGGTGAAATCCTCGGCCTGATCGGGCCGAACGGCTCGGGCAAGAGCACTACCTTTAACCTCATCGCCGGCTTGTATGCGCCGACGGCGGGGTCGATCAACTTTCAGGGGCGCGAGATTGGCGGGCTTAACGCTGCGCAAATTTGCCACGCCGGCATTGCCCGCACGTTTCAGATTCCGCGCCCGTTCAAGAAGCTGACGATCCTGGAGAACGTTACGCTTGCCGCCTACTACGGGCTTGACGGCAAGATCACCGAGTCTGAGGCGAAGAAACATGCCGCCGATGCGCTTGATCTGATCGGTCTGCCGCACGCGAATGGCGCGCGGATTGACGGCCTCGGCGCGGCATCGCTGAAAAAACTCGAAATGGCGCGCGCGCTGGCGACGCAACCCAAGCTGCTGCTGGCCGACGAATCTCTCGGTGGTCTCGACGAGCACGAGATGGAGCAGGCCGCCGACATGCTCAAGATGATCCGCAAGGAGCGCGGCATCACCATCGTGTGGGTCGAGCACATCATGGGCGTGCTGATGCGCGTGGTGGACCGCTGCATCGTGCTTGACCACGGCGAAATCATCTCGGCCGGGCTGCCGCGCGAAGTGGCGGCTGACCCCAAGGTGATCGAGGTCTACCTGGGCACTGACGCGGCTGAAGTGCAGGCGCAAACGCAGAATCAACACGAGCAGCAGCAACACCAGCAGCGCGAGGCATCGGCATGAGACAACTCCTCCGTGTGCGGCGTTGCGCAGTCATGCGTGCGGGATTGGCCTGGGTGG
>JANPAR010000310.1:0-6364 GCA_031430015.1 Burkholderiales bacterium | reverse complement strand
AACTGATTTCGGAATTATAATTCGCTTCAAATATCGACCGATCCCCGTTTATTTCCGCCAAAAACTGGCAGCAAGCAGCCTCGGCTCTACCGCGACATCTACGACATCGCACCGGTTTCCGTGGCCTCCTTTATCGGCCAGCTTTCCTGTGAAGTGTGATAATACCAGCTGACCGAGGCGTTTCGCACTCGCGCCGATAAACGCATTGTATCAAGCAGCGAGCCACTGTTGCCGTCACGATAACCGATCAAGCGGACAGTCACGATCCACGCTCGAAGGCTGAGCGGCCAGCAAAGGTGTCGCGAAACACACCGAATTAGAAACCCCTCAGCGACCACGTCGAAAGTTCACCGCGCTCTCCAAAGCGTGCGATGGCATCAAACAGGTGATCGCGGTCGCTTCCGTCGGCGGCATCCGCGATTATTTCGGCCCGGGCACGCTGGTAGTTCCGGATCAGATCATCGACTACAGCTACGGGCGCAAGCACACCTACTTTGAAGGCCCGGATGCGCCGGTGACCCACATTGACTTTACTTGGCCCTATGCCAAAAGCCTGCGCGCGCGTCTGCTCGCCGCGGCCAAGGCAGCGGGAGAAACCGTGCATGACGGTGGTGTCTACGGCAACACCCAGGGGCCGCGTCTGGAGAGCGCCGCCGAAATTGCACGCCTGGAGCGCGATGGCTGCGATCTGGTCGGTATGACCGGCATGCCCGAGACCGCATTGGCGCGCGAATTGGGGCTCGAGTACGCCTGCCTCTCAGTCGTGGTGAATCACTCGGCTGGCAAAGGTGATAGCGCGCAGGAAATTTCGGTCGAGCATCTCGGCGAAGTGATGAAGCAAGCCATGTCGCGCGTGCAGCGCATTCTTGAGCGCACGGTGGCACCGGCGTAGCGCGCGAAGCACCAAGAGTCAATGGAGGGCAACGCATGATCAGACCAATCCTGAAAATGGGCGCAACGAGTCTGTTCGAGCCATCGAAGCAGGTTGAACGTTTTGGCACGCCAGAATTGCACGCTCTGCTCGATGACCTGCGCGACACGATGCACGCTGCCAATGGGGCCGGCATCGCCGCTCCGCAGATCGGCGTCAATCTGCAAGTGGTGATTTTCGGCGCAGACACCGTTAACCCGCGCTATCCCGACGCGCCGCTGATACCGCGCACCGTATTGATCAATCCGGTGATTACGCCGCAAGGCGGCGAGACCGAGGAGGGCTGGGAGGGTTGCCTGTCAGTCCCCGGCATGCGTGGCATGGTGCCGCGCGCGCTGCGTATTCACTACACCGGGTTTGACGAACAGGGCAATGCTATCGAGCGCGGGGCCGAAGGTTTTCACGCGCGCGTGGTGCAGCACGAATGCGATCACCTATGGGGCGTGCTCTATCCGATGCGGATTCGCGACATGAGCAAGTTCGGGTTTACGTCAGTGCTGTTTCCTGAGCTTGATGACAACGAAGAATAATGGGGTCAGACCCCTTTTTTTGCTTTTTTGGAGAAGCTGATTTGACCAACCCCCGCTGGAAACAACGCCCCGACGGCTCGACCTGGGGCGACTACGGCCCTGATGATCAACTTGGCCGCCTCAACCTGCTCACGCCCGAGCGCGTGCGCCGCGCCGCGCTGGAGATTCGCGAGGGCCATTCCTTTTGCCTGTCGATCCCGCTCGACTATCCCGGCGGCAACAAGATCAATCCGCGCCGCTTCGGCCCAACGCTCAAGCCGACCCTGCGCGAAGGCAAGCCGATGTTCAGCTTCCCCATCGAGCGCGCCGACGCGCAAAACACCGACGTCATCAGCGACGACGCCGCACTGATCTGCCTGCAATACTCGACCCAATGGGATTCGTTCGCCCACGTCGGCGCCTGGTTCGATGCCGATGCCGATGGCGTCGAAGAGAAGGTGTACTACAACGGCTATCGCGCCGACATCGAAATTTGCGGCCCGAAACGTTACGACGCGCTAAGCCGCGGCGGCATGGATCACGATTGCGGTGACCACATCGGTGCCAAGCAACTGGGCATTGAAAACTTTGCCGTTAAAGGTATCCAGGGCCGTGGCGTGGTGGTCAATTTGCGCCGGCACTTCGGCGATACGCGCACCAAGGTTGGTTACGACGACCTGATGCGCGTGTTTGATGCCGACAAGATTGTGGTCGAGGAAGGCGACATTCTGCTGCTTTACACCGGCTGGACCGATCTCGTCATGGGCATGAACAAAGATCCCGACATGGACATCCTCGACAAAGCCTGTGCGGCGCTCGAAGGCCGTGATGACAATCTGCTGCGATGGATCAGCAGCAGCGGCATCGCCGCGCTGTGTGCCGATAACTACGCTGTCGAGCACTTGCCCGCCACGCCCGCACCGGGCCGCAGACCCGGCCTGCCGTTGCACCAGCACTGCCTGTTCAAGCTCGGCGTGCCGCTAGCCGAAATTATGTGGCTCAAGGACTTGGCGGAATGGCTTGATGCAAACAAACGCTCGCGTTGCTTTTTCACCGGCCCGCCGCTGCGCCTGCCGGGTGCGGTCGGGTCGCCGATGACGCCGGTAGCTACTGTGTAGTGTCGTCAATATGTGCAGACATTGCGCGTACCTGCATCGCGCAAGTTTTCGCTGCACATCAGGTTACCTACTGCCCGCCCCAAGCCGTCGCCGTAACGCGCTTGCGATAGCGCCCCGCAAACGCGGCGCCGCACGCGCCCTGTGTGGTCAGCGTTAACTCGTCATCACCAAAGGTGATCTCAATGCGGCAGTCCTGCACCGGCGCGGGCGGCGCGCTGATGAAGGCGGGGGCGAACGACAAACTGCGGTCATGGAGGGCAATCGCAGGACGTGCCTGCGCATCGCTGCCGGTTGGCACGACGTGGTTGTCCGGCTCGCCGCGCGCGGGCGGTGCCCACGCGAAGGTATGGCGCACCAGGCCAGATGTCTTCACGTGGCCCTGCACCGACACACGTGCCGGGGCGTCAATATCGACTTCGACTTGCACCGCCAAATCCTCGTCATGCTCATAGCGGCCTTCGAGTGCGAGCAGGGGATGGTTGAGCCACGCGAGATGGCGCTGATAGTCTTCCTTGAGCGCATCGACCGTGCGGTCATACAACCCGCGCTGGCGCCGCCAGGCGCCGTGACGCTCGCGCAGATGGGCATAGCGCACCACACTGGCACCGGCTATGCGCGTGCCGTAGGTTTCCCACACTTGCAAGTCGAGCATTGAGAGTGCGGGATCAGCGCAGATCATGCGGTTGAGTTTGGTGCGCGCTTTGTTGCAGTCGAAACTGGCTGCCTGCGCTGTGGAGGCGCAGGGCGCAAGCATTGCGGCGATCAGCGCCAGAGCGAGCCGATAGGCGCAAGAACGGAAGTTAGTACGCATCCCGCATCAACGCGCGAAGTTTGGCTGCGGTTGGCGCGTACAACACGCCTTTTTCCGTAATGAGAGCAGTGACCAGGCGCGCCGGGGTGACATCAAACGCCGGGTTGGCGACGCGCACATCGCGTGGCGCCCACATCTTGCCGGCGTGGCCAACCACTTCGGCGCGTCCGCGTTCTTCGATCGGAATCAGCTTGCCGTGCGGCGTCTGCATGTCGATGGTTGAGGTCGGGCAGGCGACGTAGAACGGAATCCCGTGCGCCCGCGCCAGCACCGCCACGCCATAGGTGCCGATCTTGTTGGCTACATCGCCGTTGGCCGCGACACGGTCGCATCCGACCACAATGGCATCGACCTCACCGCGCTGCATGAAGTGCGCAGCCATGTTGTCGGTGATGAGCGTGACCGGAATGTTGTCCTGCATCAGCTCCCACGCGGTAAGGCGCGCGCCTTGCAGGAAGGGGCGGGTCTCGTCGACCCAGACATTGCTGATGTGTTTTCGAGCGGCGCGGATCACGCCGAGCGCGGTGCCGTAGTCGGCGGTGGCGAGCGCGCCGGCGTTGCAGTGGGTGAGTACGCGTGCGCGTGGCGGCTTTGTGGCACGCTGGTTGTCACGGGCCGCCGCTGCAATCAGCGGCGCGCCGTTGCGGCCCATCGCGCGGTTGATGCGAATGTCTTCGGCGTGAATCGCAACGGCGAGGCGCGCCAGTTTGCCCGCCAGCGTGACACCGGCGGAGGCACCCGCATCGCGATGCGCATCGACCGCACGCCGCATGCGCGCCAGCGCCCAGAACAGATTGACGGCAGTCGGGCGGCTTGCGGCCAACACGTCAAAAGCCTTGGTGAGAGCGGCTCTGCGAGCTATATCGCCAAGACCACTGGTGCGTGCGGCTTCCAGCGCGATGCCGAATGCGGCGGCACAGCCGATGGCGGGTGCGCCGCGCACCACCATGGTCTTGATGGCGCGTGCGGTTTGTGCAGCGTTGAGGCAGCGCACGTCGCGCACCACGCGCGGCAGGATGCGCTGGTCGATCAGGTAGAGGGCCGGACCGCCCTCGGCGGCAGCGTCTCTGGCGGACCAGCGCATGGTGGGGTGGCGCTTCATCGTGTTCGCCCAAGCGCACAAGGCGTGTATTGGGAGCGGTGTTTGCAGAGCGGCAATTATAATTTCCGGGTGACATCTTCCTCTCTGATTGCTGGCCCGAACCCGGTTTCTTCGCCCAAGACGTGTGCTTTGCCGCCGATGCCACCCGGCTTTTCGCTCGTCACTGGCGGCTGGGATGCTCTCAAGCCCGCCGCACGCGCAGTGCGCCACGCGGTGTTTGTGATCGAGCAACAGATTCCCGTTGCGCTGGAATGGGACGAGTGGGACGCCCCCTCGCTGCATGCGGTAGTGTTCGACGCGCAGCAGCGGCCCATCGGCACGGGACGCTTGCTGCCCTCAGCGTTTGACAAAGCGTCACCTCACACCGGTCACATCGGCCGGATGGCAGTGCTGGCATCGCTGCGGCGTGGCGGCATTGGCGGCGCCCTGTTGCAGGCGCTGATGCAGGCGGCCCCGGCGCAAGGATTCCGTGACGTCGTGCTGCATGCGCAGAGCTATGTCGCGCCGTTTTATGCGCGCCACGGCTACGTGATTGAGGGCGAGGAATTCATCGAGGCGGGCATCCTCCATCGCACCATGCGTGCAGCGCTGTTGTCAGACAGCGCGCCGCCATCGGACGGCAAGCTGCCATCGAACGGTACGCCGCCATCGAACGGCACGGCGCAGCGGATCAGGTCAGCGCGTCAGACCGGCACGGTGCCAGCGGCGTGATTACCGACCCGGTGTTCTACGTGCTCGCCGTCGTCGGCGTGCTGCTCTCCGGCATTTCAAAAGGCGGTTTCGCCGGGGCTTTTGGTGGCCTCGCGGTCGCGCTGATGTGTTTGCGCATCGCGCCACAGCAGGCGGCGGCCATCATGCTGCCGGTGCTGCTGGCGATGGATGCGTTTGGTCTTTACGCCTTCTTCCGCAAGATCGACCGCAAGGTGCTGTTGTCGTTGTTGCCCGGCGGCATCGCCGGTACTGTGCTCGGCACCGTCACCTTTGGCCAACTCGACGTCAATCACGTGCGGCTGGTGGTGGGCATCGTCGCGGTGTCATTTCCGCTCATGGTGTGGCTCAAGATTGGCGCCACGCGCGCGCCTGCGCAGGTGCATCACGGGAAAGCGATGGTGTGCGGAGCCGCGGCGGGCTACAGCAGCTTTGTCGCCCACGTGGGCGCCCCGCCTGCGCTGCTCTATCTGATGCCCCTGCAACTGGACAAGCAGCGTCTGATCGCCACCAACGCAGTGTTCTTCGCGTTTCTCAACATCATCAAGATTCCGCCGTATTGGGCGCTCGGGCAGTTCTCGTTTGCCAATCTGTCCACGGCATTGGTGCTTTGCCTGCTTGCGCCCGTGGGGATCCGCATGGGCGTGTGGCTGCAGGGGCGCATCTCGACTGAAACCGTGTATCGCGTGGGCCGCATCGGCTTGTTTTGCACTGGCTGCAAGCTGATCTTTGATGCGCTGGCAGGCCAGTTGGCCTGATCAAGACCACTACGCCGCTGGTCGCGGCGCAGCACGAAGACTCTCGACGCAGACATTTCACACTGAGTTTGCGTGCTGACATTCCACGCTTGATTGTTGAATATGCATAGAATAAAATAAATGCACATATTCAATTCCGGCGGGGATTTCCATGAAAGTCACTTTTCACCAATTGGCCGTGTTCGAATGCGTCGCCAGACGCTTGAGTTTTACGCGCGCCGCCGAAGAGTTGTCGCTCTCGCAGCCGACTGTATCGGCGCAGGTGCGTCAACTGAGCGAAGAGGTCGGCCTGCCGCTGTTTGAGCAGATCGGCAAGACCATCAGCCTGACCGACGCCGGGCGCGAGCTGCTGGCGAGCTCGCGCCAGTTGTTCCATACCTGGTCGCGCTTCGAGATGACCGTGGCCAATCTGCGCGGCCTAAAGAGC
>JANPAR010000309.1:0-3034 GCA_031430015.1 Burkholderiales bacterium | reverse complement strand
GATCGCGGTCGAAATCGCGCGTGAATTCCCAGATGTGCGCTGGGACAAAGAATTGGTGGACGCTTGCACCGCGCGCATGGTCAACCGCCCGGCCACGCTGGACACGCTGGTGGCGACCAACCTGCACGCCGACATCCTGAGCGACCTGGCTGCCGCGCTGGCCGGCAGCCTCGGCATTGCACCCACCGGCAACATTGATCCGGAGCGGCGTTACCCCTCGATGTTCGAGCCAATCCACGGCTCGGCGTTTGACATCATGGGCAAGGGGCTGGCCAACCCGATCGGCACCTTCTGGTCGTGTGTGATGATGCTTGAGCATCTTGGCGAGCAGGCTGCCGCAGATACGCTGATGAAAATCATCGAGAGCGTGACGGCGGACAAATCGCTGCACACCGGTGATTTGGGTGGCACGGCGAAGACGGTGGATGTGACCAATGCGGTGCTCAAGCGCATTGCAGTGGCCAAAGCATAAGTGGGAAATGGGCAATTCAAAATGGCCGATGAATCGCCCTCTCTTACTGACATTCAGCACTGATTGGAAGCGAAACCGCCCATATGCCACGCATCAGCACCGCTGCGCTACGGCGCTTGCCACGACTGCGCAGCCGCAGCCAAAAAGCAATCCGTGAGCCACAGCGTTCTCGAAGCACCTATCCGTTTCGCTACGATGCAAGTATTCGAATTGTCGGCGCTGGCGATCAACACCAACACATCACGCAAGCAACCGGGCTTGTTCCAAGCCGCAGCCACCGCAAGGGCGACGTACGTAGCCGGCTCACTCTTCGTCTCTACCAGGATGATCTCTGGATGCTCTCTTCTCCGCTTGGGGAGACTGCGTCCATCGATCAACATTGTCAGTGGTTGTGGGAAACTATCCGCCCACACAAGGGGTACTTTGAAAAGCTGATTGCCGGCGCGTCGTCGGCAGATATTTGCCTTGGCTGCTTGTCCGAAAGCATCTATCCGTTTTTGGAAGTAGATGCAGCATCACTCACGATGATGCGTGAGCTGAAACTGGGCTTGACGTTCAACTTCACCTGCGTGTGAGGCGTTTGCGTGATCTCGGTGTCCGCCCGCAAACCTCGGTGCCCGCCTGCAAACAATGGGTGTTTGCGTAATAGACCGCAGTTGGTCCACGCACCAATCGTTGCTGCGCCTGAGGGCGATGCCGCTAGGTCAGTAGACGTTTGAATTCAGCTAGCAGGTCGCGGTCAAGCGCGATGCCAAATTCACGCAGCCAGTGCTCGATGTAGGCGCGGTCAATTGTTTTGCGCCGGCGCAGCAAACGGCGCACATCGTCATGATCTCGTTCGCGTCCAGCGACGAGTTTCTGAATCACCAAATCTTCCGGAGATACGAACGCCACCGAGGTGTTGCCGATGCGCTCATTGACCACGCGGTCAAAGGCGGACTCTTCGAACAGCGATCCGGCCAGCGAAGCATCGAGCGGAATGGATGTTGCGGTATCCGCCAGCAGCAAGATGCTCGCTTGCGTGGCCATCGCCTCATAGTCCGCCACGCGAGGCACAAACCCAGCACCGCGCAACAAAACATCCGCTCTGCGCCAATCCTCCATCGCAATTTCGATGGTGATATCGATATCCTCAGTGAGGCGCGGTTGACCATGCTGAAGTACAGCCTGACCACCAATCACCATGTAGCGAACGCCGGCCGCTGTAATTGCGGTCGCAAGCCGCTCAAGCAGGGGCGCGAACAGCGGTTCCATGCAATAGTCTGAGGACACGGATTTTCTCGGCTACGCGTTCCGGATCATGCTGTGGACGCCAGCCTCGTGCCCAAGCATCAACGGCAAGCGCCTCTGCAATTGCACGGTTGCGCACTGGATCGTGCGGCGTCTCCGCTTCTTCCTGCTCAAGGCGCGCAGAAACCCTATCGAGCCGCGCTTTCCAGGCGCGAATCGCTTCAGGAGTCATCTGGGAGATGGCATTCATGAGGGTTCAGGACTGATTTAAATGGCACCGGCTTCTGCCACAGATGTTGGATTACGCAATCGTATTCCACATCTCCATGTCCCGCTCCGCCGTCCAGATGCGCGGATTCTTGATGCCCTTGGCCTCGTCGTAGGCGCGGCTGACGTCAAACGGCATGCAGTGCTCGTAGATCGGGAAGCTGCCGTAGACCGGGTCGAGCGCGGCACGGGTGTCGGTGTAGACCTGCTTGAGATCCTTGCCGGCTTTGACGCCGTCACGAGCGCAGGCGAGCAACTGGCGCACGAAGTTTTGCGTGAAGTCGATGGCCTTGATCGCGTCGGCGGCGTTCTTCAACGCCGGGCCGCGACCGGGGACCAATGCCTTGGGCTTGAGCGCGCGCAGTTTGTCTAGGGTATCGGGCCACTCTTCGAGTTGCGCATCGCCGGTGTAGATGCCGGCGTTGTATTCGACCAGGTCGCCGGAGAACAGCGTGCCTTCACCCGGCAGCCACGCGATCGTATCGCCGCGCGTATGGCCGGGGCCGATCTGGATCAACTGCACTTCGAGCTTGCCCATGTAGACCGTCATCTGTTTCTCGAACACCATCGTCGGCCAGGTCAGGCCCGGCACACTTTCGGCGTTTTGAAACAGGCGCGGAAAACGGTCGTGCTCGCTTTTCCAGTCCTCCGCGCCACGCTCGACGATCAATTCATAGGTGGGCTTGGAGGCGATGATTTGCTCGGCCTTGAATGCGGATGCACCGAGCACGCGCACCGCGTGATAGTGCGAGAGCGTGACGTACTTGATCGGCTTGTCAGTGATCTTGCGGATGCGGCCAATCAGGTCTTGCGCCATCACCGGGGTGGCGGTGGCGTCGATCACCATGACGCTGTCGTCACCGACGATCACGCCCGAGTTGGGGTCGCCCTCGGCGGTGTAGGCCCAACCGTGTTCGGACAGTTGCTCGAACGTGATGGTCTTGGCGGCCATGTCGGATTTGGAGGCGAAGGCTTTGCTCATGCGGGTGCTCCTGAATGCGGGATAGATCGGGGATGCGATTGTAAAGCCGGGCTTGCGCAGTATTCATGTTGCGGCGGCGCCAT
>JANPAR010000308.1:0-46565 GCA_031430015.1 Burkholderiales bacterium | reverse complement strand
CCGGAAACGGAAGCGGAGGCAAGCGCATCGAACAATGCATCACTTCCGCTTTCGATAGGCCAGTCTCTGTAAGCAAGCGCGACCGCAACCGCTCTATACGCTTGCGCCGCTCATCGGGGCGCATCGATATGATCAAAGGTTCGATCATCGCCTCATAGGCAAAAATAACAAATGGCTCGTACTCGAAGGTGACTACTTCCGCCTCTGTGCTCGCCTCTCGAGATGCGCTTGCCACGATATCAGTGAGATTCGGGTTTTCGCCCATCCAGCGTCTGTAGAATTCTTTTGCGCCCAAGAGCAACTGTCTCGGCGATAGCGTAACCAACGGGCCGACCAGCGCGGCGGCCAACGCGCGAGGCCCTTGATTGAATGACTTGATCCCGGCGAATCCGGTGCAGGCAGCCATGACTACTACCAAATTGCAATGAGTCGCAAGATTCAACTGTTGCAACGGGTTGGTCAGTTCATGCCAGGCGAGCAATTCCGAACGCCCATTGTCGTCCGGGCCTACAAGCCCATTCTCATCCTCATCCCCATGGGCTTCGATGTGAAGCACCGGGGTCATTCCCGACTTTTTGGCGTAGACCGTCGCTCGCTCTATTGCCGCGATCACCGTCACTTTGTTCTTGCAAGGGAAGTACGCGGACCAACCTGGGCGTCGATCCGTCATCCAATCGTGCAGGAGTTGCCCGGTATGTTGTTCACTTGGCGGCAACCATTCAATGATCCAAACGTTGTTCGTTCGGACACCGCCCGCTACCGGAGGCCCCGGCAGCTTTTCAAAGAGAGCCTGCTCAGAGGCAGTCAGATGATTGGATCTCACGTATTCATCCCATGCTTGCTCAAAGCGCTGGCCATCCCGCATATGACGCATGGCTGCCTAGCTGTCGCGTTGTCGGCGAGTGATATTGAGTTCGTTTTGGCTTGGGCTGGAAAGCCTTGGTGGAAGCCGATCTCGGGGATGGATGATCGGAGAGCCGCATGGAATGGACTTGAGCGCGATGCGACGTTTTGGCTGATTTTCCAGCAGGCCGCTACCGCCGCATGGCGTGCTTGCTGACGTAGTCACGCAGCACACCATCCATGCGTGCCTGCCAGCCTTCGCCAGTTGCGCGAAAGAATGCCACCACATCAGCGCTATAGCGAACCGATAGCAAGAGCTTTTTGTTCTCTGATTTCGGTCTGCCACGCAGAGTGCGCATCGGCACCATCGCATCAAGCTGCGCCTTGGTCAAAGGCTTGGCGTCAGGATCCGCTTTTGCCGCTGCGACAATTTTCGCGTTCTCCTCAAGAGGCGGCACGCGGATCACGCGCTTAGTTGAAACTTTCGACATATTTCTTCACCTCTCTGCGTTCAGCCTGGCGCAGGCTGATTAGCCGGCGCACATCGCCGCGATCCACGAACGCGACGTAGTACAGCGTATCGCCTTCAGGAGCCAATGCGACCATCCGCAACTCGCCGTACTCAAAGCGTGTATCAAGCCACACCAGAGCCTCATCCCACTCAAGCGCCTCTGCAAACGCGAGCGACAAACCATGACGGGCAAGGTTCTGCTTGTCTTTCTCGGGATCAAAGATGAAGCGCACTGATTATTGTAGCTACAAAAAATTAAACTATCAAGCTTAAACATCGCGATATGTGGCAGATCACGCCTCTGACCAAGCATCCTCGCCTCGGCAGAAGAGTCGTCAAGGACGATGGCGATGCCGCTCCGGACGAGATTCGTGATTGGATGACGGGCGACTACGTGGTGCGCTACCTGATTGCGGAACAGCGGCTCATCGTGTTGCGGGTATGGCATCAACGCGAGAATTGGCCCAACTGAACCGAATTTGACTCGATCAAGGATGTACCTTGATTAAGCCGTTACCGGTTGACGCAACGGCGCAACGGGCTGATGCACAGTGCGCGTCAGGAAGGCAGACTCGGGCTCGCCGGCACGGATGCGCGCGAGAAATTCGTCCGGGTCAAACTCCACACCAATCGGATTTTGCGCAAAGCCCGGGCCTTCCATGAAGGCATTGGCTTCCGCGTTGGTCTTGCAGGCGTCGACCTGGAACTCCATGCGGTTGCCGTCGGGATCACCGTAGTACATCGAAATGGTGATGCCATGGTGCAGGCACCAGTAGGGCATGATCCCCATTTCCTTGAGTTGCGCGTAGTTCTCGGCCAGGTCGTGCAGCGAGTCGTAGGTGTAGGCCACGTGGTCCACCCCGACCAGGTCGCTGCGTGTCTTCTGGCCGTCGGGTGCAAACATCGACAGATTCAGAAATGCGACCCGGTAATGCTCGTCGTCATAGGTCACAAACGCAATGCCCGGGTTGTGATGCTGAATCTCCGCGCCCAGTACCTTTTGGTACCAGGTGATCATTTCTTCGAAGCGAAAGGTGCGATAGACAACGTGTACAAATTTGCGGGGGCGGATGCGTTGCATGCGGGTCTCCTTGTGGATGGTGGGCAGAATTCAGTGGGCCAGCGCCGGCACGCCGGTACTCGACGGCAACGTTGTATGCACTACGGGGCTGCCGGCCGGGCAGCCCGCATGTTGGATAGCGGCGTGGCCGGCAATACGCGCGAACAGCGCAGCGGCATCACGCGGCATCGCCGTGCCGCGCCACGCGACATGCTGGTCGGGGCGAATCAATGTGTAGGGTGCCTGATACAGGTCGGCAAGCACCGCTTCAGATGGTGCGATCACGGTCAGCGGGACGCCGGCGGCTTGTGCCGCGGCGCGCGCCGCATCAAGCTCCCCGCCGTCGGCGCCAGCAGTCGCCAGCAATGTGAAACCCTTGCCGAAGTGGTCGTACAGCGAGCTGCCGTCGTGCAGCCAGGCGTGGGGCGCCAGGCAGCCGGGATGGGCCGAGGGCCGGTAGTTGACGAAGTCGCGCTCCGGCGGGCGGCTGCCGTCATCGACGATGACTGACGAGCCCTCATAGCAATAGCCCAGCACCACGCCCAGCGTGTAGAACTCGCGCATCTTTGCCGTCTGCACCCGCGCGCCGGTCTCGCGCCGCAGGCGGTCACCGGCGGCACCTTCGTCTTCAAGTCCCGGACACCACAGGCCATTGCCCAGAACTGCGTGGTTGGCCACGGCTTCGTCCATCACGAAATTGTGTACCGGCTTGCGTTCCTGCTCGTAGCTGTCGAGCAGGGGCGTGCCGCCCCAGCCCTGCAGAACGGCGGCGAGCTTCCAGCCGAGGTCAACACCGTCGGCCACGCCCATGTTCATGCCGTAGCCGCCGAAGGGCGGGTGCAGATGGCAGGCATCGCCGATCAGGAACGCGCGCCGGTCGCGGTAACGGTTGGCGATCAGGCGGCTCGCAGTCCATTCATCCGAACTGAGCACCTCGTAGTTGAGCGCGATGCCGGTGGCGCGGGCGATCAGCGCGGGCGCGTCATCGACGCTGAACTTCACGCCCGGCGGCAACCCGGTCGGCATGAAGGCCCAGATGTCGTCGCTGTCCATCGGGCTGATGACGCTCGGCACGTCGGCGTTGACCTGCCAATACATGATGGCCGGGCCGTGTTTGTGCGCCTGTGCCAGGCCCGGTGCGCGAAACACGATGTTGTAGTTGCGTGATAGCCCGCGCGTTCCCAGCATTTCGGCACCGATCAGATCACGCACCGTGCTGCGCGCGCCGTCGGCACCTACCAGATAGTCGCTGCGCACTTCGAATGTGGTGCCGCGCTCGAGGTCGCGCACCGTTGCACGCACCGGCGCACCCACCTCGGCACGCACCGGCGCAACCACCTCATCCGTCGATTGCTCGAACGACGCCAGCTCGCACCTGAACCTGATCTCCACCCCAGGCAGGCTTTGGGCATGCGCGCGCAGCACCTCTTCGAGTGTGTACTGGGGAATCCACTGGGCGTGCTCGGAGTACAGCGGGTTGCGGCCGGGCGCGCAATAGAGCGCGTTGTCGAAGCGTGTGATACCCGGCCCGCCGAGGCGGGTGACGAAGCACACGTTCGAGGGATAGTCGATGCCCAGCGGCGACGCCGCGCGCAGGCGGTCAGCAATGCCCCAGCGGCGCAGATGCTCGCGCGTGCGCACGTTGGTGGTTTTGGCGCGCGGCGCGTAGCCGACACGGTCGTTGCGCTCGATCACCAAGCACGGCACGCCACGGTGCCCGAGTTCAATCGCCAGCCCGAGGCCGGCCGGGCCAGCCCCGACGATCAGCACGCGGGTAGCAAGCGGAGCAAGCTGGTCGGCGCTCGCCATGCTCACCATTACGCTGACTCTGCTTCGACGATCACGCCTGCATCGTGCGCGGCGGGCGCGGTATGTGAGGCCTGGGCGGCGTGCGCGACACCCGCCTCGGCAGCCAGGCGCTCGGCAATGATGCGGCGCGCCTGCACGCCACCGGCGTCGCTCTGTATGCCGAGTTGGCGGCGGCCCGGCACGGCGCGTGACTGCTGCGCCTCGATGATGATCTTGTCTTCCTCGAAGGTGGTGAGAATCTCGTTGAAAAATGCAGTGGTGACCGGTGGCTTGTCGACGTGGAAGTTGTGTGCCGCGCTGAAAAAATAATGCGTCGTTGTCGCGGTTTCGGGCGTGATGCCGTCAAAGATGCGGCCGCCCAGCGTATTGCGATAGGTGGACTCGTCGATCCCCTTGCCGGCGTCGTTGGCACCGACATAAATCCAGATCACACCGGGCTTGAAGTTAATTTCCATCCAGCGGTCGATATTGCCGGTGAAGCCGACCGCGCGCACGTAAGTGGGGGGCGGCACGGTGTCGAGCATCCAGCGCCGCACTGTCACGCGCTCGCCTACGCGCCCGGTCTTCATGGTGGCCTTCGAGTGCGCTTCGGGCGTGCCGCCAATCGTTTGCCGGTGCACCCAGCCCACGTGCGAGAGGTCCATCAGGTTGTCGTTGATGAGTTCGTGATGGCCGGCCAGATGGAAGTAGCCGGTGCGGTGCGCCCACTGTGGATCGTTGTGCCAGGGATAGGGGAGGATGCCGGCCGGGTCGGACAGTGCGGCTTTCCCCATCCAGATCCACACGATGCCGTCCTGCTCGACGAGCGGATAGCCGCGCACCCGTGCGCTCTCGGGAATGTGCTCTTGCACCGGAATGTGGACGCATTTGCCGGTCTTGTCGAAGGCCAGGCCGTGGTATTTGCAGACGAGACGGTCACCACACACCTCGCCCATCGACAGCGGCAGGTCGCGATGACAGCAGCGGTCTTCCAGTGCGACGGCGACGCCATCGGCCTGGCGATACAGCACCACCGGGTCGCCCAGCAGGGTGCGCGCGAGCGGCTTGTCCGTCACTTCATGCGGCCACGCTGCGACATACCAGCAGTTGCGGATGAACATGGTCATTGCGCCGGAATGTTGAAGTCCTTGATGACCTTCTGCCATAGCGCACGCTCGCTCTGTAAAAACGCGGCCGCCGCCGGCACCGCGCCAGGCCGTGGATACATGCCCAGGTCAGACAGGCGCGAAGCGATGTCGGGCATCTGCGCCACCTTGTTGACATCGGCATTGACCTTCTCAATGACGGCGGCGGGCGTGCCGGCCGGCGCGAAAACGGCGAACCAGCCGAGCGGCTCGAAACCGGGCAGGGTTTCTGCGGCAGTGGGTATCGATTCGAATCCCGGCAGACGCCGGTCAGCGGTCACGGCAATTGCACGCAATTTGCCCGCCTTCACATGCTGCACCAGGGTCGGCAGGCCATCGATCACCACTTGGGCCTCGCCCGCCACCGTCGCGGTAATCGCCGGCACCGAGCCGTTGTAAGGCACCACAAACATCTCCATGCCGGCCGCGCGGTTGAGCATCATGCCGGTAAGGTGGGGCACCGCATTGAGCAGGGTAGACGCGAAATTGATCTTGCCCGGCTGTGCCTTCACGTAGGTGATGAGTTCCGGCAGCGTCTGCGCCGGCACCGAAGGGTTGACCGCGATCATCATCGGCCCGGTGGCCGCGATGGCGGCAATCGCGAGATCGCGATCCACATTGAACTGCGGCTCCTTGAACAAGTGCGGTGTGAGGGTCACGGTTGATGCGGCCACGAAAGCGAGGGTGTAGCCATCGGCGGGGGTGCGCACAAAGCCCGACATGGCGGCAATGCCACCGGCGCCGCCACGATTGTCCACCACCACGCCTTGCCCCCACAGGGCGGTCAGCTTGTCGGCCATCAGGCGCGCGACGATGTCCGGCGGCACGCCCGCCGGGAACGGCAGCACCAGCCGTACCGGTTTGTTGGGCCAGGCTTGTGCGGATGCCGCTTGTGCATATGCGCTTTGGATGCCACCCAGCCCGGTGCCCGCCAGCACCAGCAGCGCCGCCAGCAGTTGCAACACTATCGGTCGTCTCGCATCGCGCGGCCAAATGGTCATGGTCTTCTCCGTTGGTTGCCGGTGGGGCGGCGTAGGGTCCGGCATAGGGTGGTTGCCGATGCCGGCAGTTTGAAACACGCATGCTACGCAGCCCCACGGCCTGCGCATAAGATGGCAATATCGTCTTTGTGATAACAAACAGGCATCAGCATGAAGATACACCACCTGCGCGACGTGCTGGCCGTGGCCGAGCACGGCAGCCTGCGCGCCGCTGCGCGCCACCTTGGCGTGGCACAACCGTCACTCACACGCAGCATTCGTGAACTCGAGCGCGAGCTCGGCGCGGTGTTGTTCGACCGCAGCGCCACGGGAGTGGTCATCACCGCCGTGGGCGAGCGCTTCATCCGCCGCGCCAACGCAGCACACAGCGAACTGCTGCGCGCGCGCGATGAAGTGGCGCAGTTGCAGGGCCAAGCCCACGGCAGTCTCAGCGTCTGCCTGTCAACCGTGGCGCATATCGCCCTGCTGCCGGAGGCGCTTGGTGCATTCCGCAAGCGCTACCCCGGTATTCATCTCGATCTGTTCGAGGGCGTGTTCCCGACTTACGAGCGCGCCTTGCGCGACGGCACGCTCGACTGTTACATCGGACCGCCGCCGGGCGCGCCGGCCGTAGCCGGTCTGGTGGTCGAGAAGCTGTTCGACAATACACGCGTCATCATTGGACGCAAAGGCCATCCGCTGGCGCGCGCGCGATCCCTGCGTGAACTGGTGGACGCCGAATGGATTACCACCTCGATCACTCGCAAGGCCGAGGAGGAGCTCGGTCCGCTGTTCGCGCAGTACGGCCTGCCGGCGCCCAGACTGGTGATGCAGTCACATACCGCCCTCACATTCATCATCGCAATCACCAGTTCGGACTTGCTGATGATGCTGCCGGTGCAATGGCTCACCTCGCCGCTGACGCGCGACGTGTTGCGCACCATCCCTGTCGTCGAATCCCTGCCATCGCCGCCGATGTGCGTGGTGCGCCGCGCGGGCTTGCCGTTGACGCCGGCGGCTGAGTATTTCTGCGACATGATCCGGCGCACGGCGGAGCGCGCAGCAGCAGGCAGGAAGTCAGGCAAGAAGTGACGGTCTGAAACCGTTGGTGGAAGCCGCTCACAGACAACAAGCTCTGTAGAGCCGCATGGAATGGCCTTCTGCGCGGTACGGCGAGTTAAATTTGTTCCTGCGTACAGCGGCGATGCTGCCGGCCATCTGAAAGTTACGCCTTGCCCTTCCCATGCGAAGTCGGCAACTTGGCAAGCTCCCTCACCCGCTGCGCATTCGGCGCAAACCCCAGCCCCGGCGTTTCCGGCAGTGTGAGCCAGCCATCCTGCGGCACCGGCAGGTCATCAAAAATCTGTTCGAGCAACTTGACTGCCACGTAGTGATACTCGACCAGTCCCCCGTTGCTCACACCGGCATGCAGGTGCATGTTGTGAAAGGGCCAGGCGCCGCCGTTGTCGATCGGCACGTTGAAGGCTTGTGCCATGCCGGCGATTTTGAGCACTTGCGAGTAGCCACCGGAGATGGCGACATTCGGTTGCAGCACGTCGGCGGCCTGATGAATCAGCAGGTCACGAAAGCGGAACGCGAGGCCTTCGTTTTGCCCCGCAGCGAGGGGAATCGAGGTGCGGCGGCGCAACTCGGCCATGCTGCGTACATCGTTTTGCGTGATCGGTTCTTCAAAGAAGGTGATGTCGTATTGCTCCATCGCGCGCGCCAATTTGGCGGCGTGAAACAGATCGAGGCCACAGTTGGCATCGACATAGAGTTGCACGTCCGCTCCGACTGCTTCACGCACGGCGGCGACGCGGCGGATGTCATCGGCGATTACGTCATCGAGCGGACGCGGCTCATCGCGCCGCGCCAGTGCGTGATTGCCGACTGTCATCTTCAGGCGCTTGAAACCGCGCTCTTGCCAAAGCCTGGCGGCGGCAGCGAGTTGGTCGCGTTCGAAAAACCCGAAGCCGAAGGTGGCATACACCGGCACCCGGGCGCGCGCGCCGCCGAGCAGGCGCCATAACGGCAGGCCCAGTGCCTTGGCCTTGATGTCCCACAGCGCAATGTCGAGTGCGGCGATGGTGTGACTGGCGTAACCGGTCTGGCCGCGCGGCGAGAGCAGCCAATAGAGCTTGTCCCACAGGCGCTCGGTGGCGAGCGGGTCTGCGCCGAGCAGCGCCGGGCCGGCCACTTCGCGCACCGCAGCGGCGATGATTTCTTCTTCGGTGATCCCCGTCATGCCGTGCCCGGTGAGGCCGGTGTCGGTTTCGATTTCGGTGAGGCACACCGACAGCGAGGTCTGTTTGTTCAGCCCGAGAAGGTCTATGGTGACCGGCACGTTGAGCGGCGTGGCTGAGACGCGGACGATTTTCACTGGCGCATTCCTTCTGCGGGATTGACCGGCATTTTTTTGGATCAGGCGGGGGCAGCGATTACTTCGATTTCCACCAGCAGATCAGGATTGACCAGGGATGTCACCCCCACCATGGTGCTGGCCGGAAACGGCCCGTCACCGAAATACTTGCTGCGCACCGCGCGCACTTGCGCGGCCTTTTCGGGGGTGAGATCGACGACGTAGGTAACCAGCTTGAACACGTCCTTGAAACCAGCGCCGGCCGCGGCCAGTCCGGCCTCGAGATTGCGGTAGACCTGCCCGGCCTGCGCGCCGAGGTCGCCTTTGCCCACCAGCGTGCCGCTCGCGTCAAACGCCACTTGACCTGCGAGATAAATCTGTTTGCCCGGCGCGACGATGGCGACGTGCGAGTAGCCAGTCGGTTTGGAGAGTTGCGCAGGATTGATCGTGGTGTGGGCCATGGTTACTCCAGAGAGGGGGGTGAAAGGCGTCTGAAAAATTCGCGCCCGCGCCGTACACTATACCGATGCTCAACATCCGTATAGTGTACGGCAAGGCGTTTCATTCCAGAGGGCGCGCCACTGGTCACGCAGGCGGGCGCAGCACGGTAGCCCTCAGTCCGGTGGATTTGACGATTGCCGATGGCGAGTTCGTCTCGCTGATCGGCCCCTCTGGCTGTGGCAAATCGACCCTGCTCAACATGATCGCCGGCATCGTACCTGTGACCAGCGGTGTGATTGAGCATGATGGTCACGCGGTCACTGGCGCGAACACGCGCGCCGGCTACATGACACAGCAAGACAGCCTGTTACCCTGGCGCAGCGCTGCGGACAACATCGCCTTGCCGCTGGTGATACGCGGCGTGCCGCGCGAGCAGGTGGAGCAGCGCGTGGCCGAGATGCTCGCGCTGGTCGGGCTGAACAATTTCGGCGGCCATTACCCGTCGGAGTTGTCCGGCGGCATGCGCAAGCGCGTGGCACTGGCGCAGTGCCTTGCCTACAAGCCGGGCACCCTGCTGCTCGACGAGCCGTTCGGCGCGCTCGATGCGCAACTGAAACTGTTGATGCAGGCCGAGTTGATGCGCATTTGGGAGGCGGACAAGAAGACCATCGTGTTTGTGACGCACGACTTGACGGAAGCCATCACGCTGTCGGATCGTGTGGTGGTGCTGTCGAGCCGGCCCGGGCGTATCAAGGAGATTCGCGCAATAGATTTACCGCGCCCACGTGACCCGCTGACAATTCAGTTTGATCCGGCGTTTCGAGAGTTGCATCAAAGCCTGTGGGATGCGCTCGCGCCAGAGATTGAACTGGCGCGCGAGGAGGCATTGGCATGAACGCGCGACTTGATGCCTCATCGGGCGCGGCGCTGCACGCCGAATCCCTCGCTGCCACGCCGATGTCGGGCGCGCACTTGAGCCTCGCGATTCGCGCCGGTCAACTCGGCATCGGTGTGGCACTGCTGCTGATCTGGCACACCGTATCAGGCCGCTGGATCGACCCATTCTTCATCAGCTCGCCCGATGCCGTCGCGGTCAAGCTGTGGACCTGGGCCATCGACGGGACGCTCTGGCATGCGTTCTCCTACACCTTCAAGGCGATGATCGCGGGCTTCATCATCGGCAGCTTGTCCGGGTTTTTCACCGGCTTTGTACTCGGCCGCTCGGACTTGCTGGCGCGCTTGTTCGACCCTTACATTACCGCGATCTACTGCATGCCCAAGATCGCGCTCGCGCCGCTGCTGATCTTGTGGTTTGGCATCGGCATTGAATCGAAGATCGCGATGTCGGCGCTGATCGTGTTTTTTCTGGTGTTTCTGAATACCTTCTCCGGCGTGCGCGATGTCAACCCACTCTACTTGCACGTCACCAGCATCATGGGTGCGTCATCGATGCAGCAATTGCGGCTGGTGATTTTCCCTTCAGCCGCTGCGTGGGTGTTGACCGGCCTCAAGGTGTCGGTGCCTTACGCCTTGATCGGCGCGGTGGTGGGCGAGCTGATTTCATCCAATCGCGGCATCGGCTTTTTGATCGGGCAGGCCTCGGGGCTGTTCGACACCGCCGGTGTGTTCGCCGGCCTCACTGTGCTGGCGGTCACCGGTATCGTGCTGAACGCAGGTCTAAAAAAACTGGAACGCCGCCTGTTGCGCTGGCGTGGAGGTGTGTGATGCTTGATCTCAAAATTACCGGCGGCACCGTGATCGACGGCAGCGGTGCGCCGCGGATCAAAGCCGATGTCGGCATTCGTGGCGGCAAAGTCATCAGCATCGGCAAAGTCGCGGAAGCCGCGCACCGTGTGATCGATGCACGCGGCAAGATCGTTGCGCCCGGCTTCGTCGACATCCACACCCACTACGACGCGCAGGTGTTGTGGGACCCGATGCTCACGGTGTCGCCCTGGCATGGCGTCACCACTGCGGTGATGGGGTCGTGCGGCTTCGGCATTGCGCCGACCAAAGCCTCGGGGCGCGATTTGATGTTGCGCACGCTCGAACGGGTCGAAGCGATGAGCCTCGACGCGCTAAACGCCGGCATCGGCCCCGAGTGGCCGTTTGAAACCTTCGCCGAATATCTCGACCTGATCGAAGCGCGCGGCACCGCGATTAACACCGCCGTGATGATCGGCCACACGCCGATTCGGCTTTACGTGATGGGCGCAGAAGCAGTCGAGCGCGCGGCAACCAAAGGCGAAATCGCACGCATGCGTGCCATTGTGTGCGACGGTATCAAGGCCGGTGCCATCGCCTTTGCCACCTCGGTCTCGCAAGTGCATGTCGGCTTCGACGGCAAGCCGGTGCCGAGCCGCATGGCGTCGTCCGACGAATTGCTGGCGCTGGCCGGCGGCGTGCGCGATGCAGGCAGCGGCATCATCCACTACAACCTCCTGCGCGAACCCGACTTCGAAGCCTTCGAGGCGATACACCAAGCCAGCGGTGCCACTGTGTGCTGGACGGCGCTGCTGGCTGGGCAGCGCGGCCCCGGCGGGCACCGCGATACATTGGCCAAGAGCGCCGACATCACCGCGCGCGGGCTGCCGATTTATCCGCAGACTGCGTGCCGCCCAATCGTGATCGAGTATGACTTTCGCTCGCCGGTGGTGTTCGACACCTGGAAGCTGTTTGAGCCGGTACGCAAGGCAGCCAAGCCGGCAGACCGCGCGCGCATTTATGCCGACCCGGTGTTTCGCCAGCAGTTTCGTGAAGAAGTGGCCGGGCGCGGCAAGCGCGACCAATTTTTTTCGGCAGGCACTGCCGAGGGTGAATCGCGCCGCGCCAGTTGGCGGCTCACCGAGGTCTCTCAGTGCGCGCAAGAGCCTGCGCTCAATGGCCGCCTGGTGGAAAAAATCGCACGCGAGCGCGGCATGCTGCCCACCGAGTTGATGCTCGACCTTGCCGCACACGACAACCCGCCAGTGCGCTTTCGTGTGCCGGTGGTCAACTTCGATGAAGACGAAGTGGAAGAAATTCTGCAAGACCCGAACGTGGTGCTCGGCCTCGGTGACGGCGGCGCGCATCTCTCGCAACTATGCGATGCCTGTTACCCCACCTACCTGCTTGGCCACTGGGTGCGCGAGCGCCAGGCGCTCACGCTGGAACGCGCGGTACACATGCTCACGGGCCGCACCGCGCAGGTGTTCGGCATTCGTGATCGCGGCTTGTTGCAAACGGGCCGCGCTGCGGATGTGGTGGTGTTCAACCCGGAAACCGTTGGTGCAGGCGGCTTGCAGCGTGTATACGATTTGCCGGCAGGCGCAGACCGGCTCATTTCCAAACCCAGCGGCATCGACGCGGTGATCGTCAACGGCACCGTATTGCCTCCGCCAGGTGAGGCTTGGCCCAAAGGACAGGCGCTGCCGGGGCGCCTGCTGCGCAATGGCGCGGCACGCGGCTGAATTTGCGTAACTGAAAATCAGGGAGACAGGCATGGACAAACATCAGGAACGCCGGCTCATGCTTAAAGGCATCGCCACCGTCTCAATCATGGGCAGTCTGCCGCGCCTGGCGCTGGCGCAAGGTGCGCCTGCCAAATCCGCCGCCAGCAGCGGCGCGAGTGCGGTCAAAGTCTTGCCGCCAGTCGGCAAGCTGGTCTCGATCCGCTCCACCGCGCGCTCCTGGCTGTGGAGCCCCGAGGACTATGCCTTCGGCGCACAATTTTTTGAAAAGTCCGGCCTCACCGCCGACATTTCCTCCACAAACCGCGGCGTCAATCAAGACGCATTGCTCTCGGGCGCAGCCGACATTCTGCTCGGCGCGCCGACGCAAAACATGCGCGTGCAAATTCGCAAGCAGCCGGTCAAGATGATCTGCGGCTTCGTCAACAAGTTCGCTTCCAACATCGTCGTCAAGAAGCCGATTCTCGACAAGGCGGGCGTCACCGAAGTCTCGCCGGTGGCGGCCAAAGCTGCAGTACTCAAGGGCCTCAAGATCGGCACCACTGGCCCCGGCGGCGGCCCCGATCAACTGACCCGCTACATGATGAATCTGGCGAAAATCAACCCGGATCGCGAGGCGCAACTGGTGCCGGTGCAGGGCGGCCCATCGGCAATGATCGCCGCATTCGAGCGCGGCCAGATCGACGGCTTCTGTCTCTCGTCGCCAACGTCAGACGTGGCGGTGAGCAAATTCGGCGGCGCGTATTTGTTCAACATGGTCAACAACCCGCCCCCCGATCTGACCGACTATCTCTACATCTCGGCCTCGGTCACCGAGAAAACGATTCGCGAAAAACCGAAGGAGTTGGCCGCTTACTGCCGCGGCATCGCCCTCGCCCTGCGCGCAATTCACGGCGACCGCGAAGGCTTCAAGACCTGGGCGCGCGTCTATTTCAAAGACCTCGATCCATCACTGTTTGACAACGCGTTTGCCAACAACGCCGCGATGTACATGAAGACGCCAGTGCCGACGCGCGCGCAGTTCCAGCGCAATGTCGAGTTTCTTGATGCGGAGTTGAAGCTGCTCAACCAGCCCGGCATTCCCGGCAGCTTCAAGTTTGATGATGCGTGGGATTTGAGTTTTGTCGAGAAGGGGATGGCGGGGTTGTAACAGCCTCAGCCATACCACAGCCATGCCGCGAAACCGTTGGTGTGAGCTGCACTTGAGGGCTATCCCGTCAGTAAATGAACATTCGTATTCGTACCAGACACAAGCGATAGTGCCAATCATTCCAGTGAGGGTTTTGAAGTGATCGACCAAGCCACTCTCAACACCTACCGCACGGACGGCGCCGTCGCGCTGCGCAACATCATCGCCCCCGAGTGGATAGCGCGCCTGCGCGAAGGCGTTGCCGAAAACATGGCGCAGCCCGGCCCGTTCGCCAAGCGCTACACGCCCGAAGGCGGGCCCGGTTTGTTCTTCGGCGACTACTGCAACTGGCAGCGCATCGAGGCATATCGCGCGTTCTTCTTCGACTCGCCGTTGAAGCACACTGCGGCGGCGTTGATGGGCTCGCCCAAGGTCAACCTGTATCACGAGCACGTGCTGGTCAAAGAGCCAGGCACCAAAGAGAAGACACCGTGGCATCACGACCAGCCCTACTACCCGATCGATGGTGAAGACATCATCAGCTTCTGGATTCCGCTCGACCCGGTCGAGCAGCGCACCTGCCCCGAATACATCGCCGGCTCGCATCGCTGGGGGCGCTGGTTCACGCCGGCGCGCTTTGCCGACCTCAAAGCCCACGCCACCGCGCAGGACGCGCGTTTCGAGCCGCCGCCCGACTTTGAAGCCGAGCGCGCGCAGCATCGCATCCTGGCGTGGGAGCTGGCGGTGGGCGACTGCATCGCGTTTCACGGCCTCACGGTGCATGGCGCGCCGGAGAACATGAGCACACACCGGCGCCGCGCGTTCTCGGCGCGCTTCACCGGCGCTGATGCGCGCTTTGTATTGCGCAGCGGCTTCATGTCGCCACCGCCGCCCGAGCGCGATGGGCCGTTGCCGGGCGCGCCGCTGGATTCGGCGGTGTTTCCGGTGTTGCTGGGCGGCGTGGTCGCGGCAGTCGCAAACTAGCCCGGTCGACGTCTGGCACCGTGCCGCCGGGCCACGCCGCCTGCGTGGCCGCGCTTTAAAATTGGGCCCTGTTATTGCTGCTGAAAGCGTTTCGTGTCCTTCCTCGAAGTCAACGGCCACACCCTCGAAGTCGAACGCATCCCCGGGGCGGGCAACCGCGCCACGGTGGTGATGCTGCATGAAGGCTTGGGCTCGGTGTCGATGTGGCGCGACTTTCCCAAGCGCCTTGCTGCGCATACAGCGCATTCCGTGGTGGTGTATTCCAGGCTTGGCTATGGCAAATCTGACTCGCTCCCCGATGCCAAAGACCCGCTCGGCCCGCGCCGCAACCTGCGCCAGCCGGACTTCATGCACCGCGAAGCATTCGAGGTGTTGCCCGCCCTGCTCACGGCACTCGACATTGAGCGGCCCGTGTTGTTCGGTCACTCGGATGGCGGATCGATCGCACTGCTCTACGCCAGCCAGCATCCGCTCACCGGCGTGATCGCGATGGCGCCGCATGTGCGCGTCGAAGACATCTCGATCACCAGCATCGAAGAAGCGCGCGTGGCCTGGGCGAGCACCGATCTCAAACAAAAACTCGCGAAACATCACGATGATGTCGAAGGCGCGTTCCGCGGCTGGAACGACATCTGGCTGCATCCCGATTTCCGTACGTGGAACATTGAAGCCGAACTGCCCCTCATCAAAGCCCCGATCCTCGCGATCCAGGGCGAGCAGGATCAATACGGCACGCTGTATCAGATTGAAGAAATCCAGCGCCGCAATGCACGCACGCGCCTGTTCAAGATTCCCGATTGCAAGCATTCGCCGCACCGTGACCAGCCGGACATCGTGATGGGTGCGGTGCAATCGTTTCTCGCCACGCTGCCGGAGCTGCGGCGTCTGGAGTCCACCCCCGAAACGCGCGCCGTGCCGCGCGCCGCATGAGCGCACTCGACTGGCTCGGCATGCTGGCCGGCGTGTTGAGCACCACAGCCTTCGTGCCGCAAGCGCTGTTGATCTGGCGCAAGCGCAGCGCACCCGGCGTTTCGCTCGGCATGTACAGCGTGTTCACTGCGGGTGTTGCGCTATGGCTGGTCTACGGCATTTGGCTGGGCGCGCTGCCGGTGATCGTGTTCAACGCCATCACGCTGGCGTTGGCGATGTTTATTCTTGTGATGAAGATTCGCTTTGGTTGACCCAGCCGCCTTGCGTTGGGAAAGGTTTGAAGAAGCGCATGCAGCCCGACGAAAGCGCAGCAAACCACCGGCTTAGCGGAACACGACCTCGTGAAGATTGGCACGTGCGCAAGCATCCGCACCAACATGCTCTGGACAGTCGCCGAATAGGTTGAGTGCAACACGCGTGTGGATACTTCCGTGTTGCCGAACCTTGCGCACCGAGACCGAGGATTCCAGTCCGCCACACGAACCGGCGGGTCTATTGCTGGTCACGACGCGCCGCCTCAGGATCTGTGCATTCAGATCGTAGACAACGTAGCCGACATAAAGGTCGTCATCTTGCGGTGAGCGCTCCAATCTGGATTTCGGGGTGAGAGTGGGGTAAATCGCGTAGCGATCCTGCACCACCGTGACGGAGGCGTCTGAGGCGAAATAGCCGGGCAGCTTTTCACGGGTAGTCGATCCGGACCTCAAATCAAGCGATACCCACCCGCTGGCAAACTCTTTTCCATCGCCGGTGAACTGAGAGTTCTCAAACAGCAAGCGGCGGCGTCCGCCTCTGACAAATTCAATGGCGTGAACGAGAAACACGCCGGGTGTGGAGGCATCTCCGGCGACGGCTGGCAAGAAGCCGATCAGGCGGTCAGCGTAGTACGTCGCTCGCACATACCTGCTGGTCGGGCCTTCGTCCAACTCGACCAGGGGGCCAAACACCATGCCCGGAATCCGCGTCGAATGAAAGCAGGGCTGTCTTGCGTCCGGATGCCATATCTCCGGCCTGACTGCTTCGCGGTCAAGAATGTCCGGTTGGTTGACACACACCAGCACTGGGGGCCAATTGTCTGAAGCGGACGCGTTCGACGCGATGCCGAGCGACAAAGTTGCCGCCAAAAGCCAGTTCAAGTGTTTCATGCTGCCCCCGTGTTGGTTGATGCCACGAGGAGCAGGTTAAGCATCCGGTCTGTCGCCCGGATGGATCAATTCTGACTTTCTGGTGATATATCGCTGCTACGGAGGGTCACCAGCACCGACATCGCCTCCCGGTGCTTAATCTGGCGTGGTGCCAAACGCCGCGCGCCGGAGCCGGTCGTTGATGCCTTCCCACTCCGGCGTTTGCGGTGGCGATTCGATCAGGATCAGATCGCAGCCTGCCGTGTCCATCGCGCGCAGATGCGCGTAGAGGTTGTGCGCATAGACGCGCACCTGCCGTGAGGCGAGCCAGTGCAGAGTGTTGGGCACACGCGTCGGGCTGAACGAGAGTACGGCGATGCGTTTGCCAGGGTGTTGCGCCAGGGTTTCGGCGACCTCGTGCTGTGCCGCCAACAGGGTGCGTGTGCGTGGCGCGTAGTGAGCGTCGAGGCTGCCAGAGACGCGCGGTGCGCTGGCTGCACCGCCCTGCGGGGCCACAATACGGTTTTGGGATGATTTGGAGAGCCGCTCTGGGAGCGCTTCTTGAGGCACCGTGCCGCCAATCTCCACTCCCAGAGCGGCTCTCACGGCTTCGATGGTGATGAATCCGGGACGCAACACGCGTGCCTCGCCTGCCGAGAGATCGACGATGGTCGATTCGATGCCAACCTCGCAGGCACCGCCGTCGAGCACAAAATCAATCGCATCGCCAAACTCATCGCGCACATGCTGCGCGGTGGTGGGGCTGACGTGACCAAATTTATTGGCTGACGGTGCGGCAATGCCGGCAGGTGTGGAGGCGTCAAGCTGTTTGCGCGCTTGCGCAAACGCGGCGAGCACGGCGTGGCCCATCGGGTGCGATGGCACGCGCAGGCCGACGGTGTCCTGGCCGCCGGTGACAGCATCGAGCACGTGAGGTGCGCGCTTCAAGATCAGCGTCATCGGCCCGGGCCAGAAGGCCGCGGCGAGCGCCCATGCGGCGTCTGGAATATCGATGGCCCATTCGCTGACCTCTTCGGCATGCGCGAGATGCACGATTACCGGGTGATCGGCGGGACGGCCCTTGGCGGCAAAAATGCGCGCCACCGCCTGCAGGTTTGAGGCATCCGCAGCGAGGCCGTAGACCGTTTCGGTCGGCAAACCGATCAAGCCGCCAGACGCCAGCAGCGCCGCTGCGCGCGTGATCTCCGCCGCTTCGGGCGCAAACTCGAGTGAGCCTTGCGCGCTCACGGCGCCAGCGCGGCGCGCACTGCGGCAGCAGTGGCCAGCGCTTCTTGCTGTGTGCTGCCGAGCACCGTGATGTGACCCATCTTGCGCCCCGGCCGCGCCTGCGACTTGCCGTAGAGGTGCAGCTTGGCTGCGCCGTGTTGCAACACGGCTGGCCAGTTGGGCGCTTCGGTCAGATGCGTGCCGTGCCAACTGTCGCCGAGGATGTTGAGCATGACGGCAGGCGTGTGCTGGCGCGTGTCGCCGAGCGGCAGACCCGCGAGAATGCGCGCCTGCTGCTCGAACTGGCTGGTGACACAGGCGTCGATGCTGAAGTGGCCGCTGTTGTGGGGGCGCGGCGCGAGTTCGTTGACGAGTAGCGTGTCGTCGCCCAGCACAAAAAACTCTACGCACAGCACGCCAATGTAGTCGAGCTGCGCGGCGATCTTGAGTGCCGCTGCGCGCGCGGCATCGGCCAGTGCAGCAGACACGCGTGCCGGCACCACGGTGGTGTCGAGTATGCCGCCTTGATGCGCGTTCTCGGCGACGGGGTAGGTCGCCACTGTGCCATCGCGCGCGCGCGCGACCACAACCGATAACTCCAGTTTGAGCGCCAGCATTTTTTCCAGCACGCAGGGTGCGTTGCCCATTTGTGCGAAGGCCGTGCGCGCTTCGGCCGCGGAGGCGACGCGCGCCTGGCCCTTGCCGTCGTAGCCAAGACGCGCCACCTTCAGCACGCCGGGGAACAAATTGGCGGAGAGCGATGCGAGGTCACTCTCATGGCGCACCACTGCGTAAGGCGCGACGCCCACGCCGGTGGAGGCGACAAATTCTTTTTCGCGAATGCGGTCTTGCGCAATCGCGACGCTTGCTGCTTGCGGGCTGACGGCGCAATGCCCGGCGAGAAATTCAAGCGCCTTGGCCGGCACGTTTTCAAACTCGGTGGTCACGCCCTTGCACAGGCGCGCGAGCTCTTCAAGGCCTTGCGCGTCCAGATAGTCTTTGCGGATGTGCAGATCGGCGACCGTGCCGGCCGGGCTTTCGGTGCCGGGGTCGAGCACCGCCACCTTGTAGCCCATGCTCTGTGCGGCCATGCAAAACATGCGGCCCAACTGGCCACCGCCCAACAGGCCGAGCCATGAGCCGGGGGGAATCGAGGTGCTCATGCCGGCGTGCCCACGCAGCGGCGCTCGTCAGCGCGCACCCTCAAACGCAAGGCCATGTCAGCCCGCGCTCAGGCTTTGGGCTGCGCGGCAGGCGGCAGCGTCATCGCCTGCGCGGCCTTGTTCTGGCGCAGGCGGAAGGTCTCAAGCCGCTTGGCCAACACCGCATCAGTGCGCGCCAGCATCGCTATCGCGAACAGCGCCGCGTTGGCCGCGCCCGCTTCGC
Source organism: Burkholderiales bacterium (assembly GCA_031430015.1). Lineage (GTDB taxonomy): Bacteria > Pseudomonadota > Gammaproteobacteria > Burkholderiales > JAEUOS01 > CANJDH01. Next base: position 27,209 of record JANPAR010000308.1, on the reverse strand, counting down.
CAATCGCGAACGTGGCGACCGGCACGCCCTTGGGCATTTGCACAATCGAGTAGAGCGAGTCGAGGCCCTTGAGATGGCGCGACGGCACAGGCACGCCCAGCACCGGCACGATGGTTTTTGCGGCGAGCATGCCGGGCAGATGCGCGGCGCCGCCCGCCCCGGCGATGATGGCAACGAGGCCGCGCGCGGCGGCGCTCTCGGCGTAGGCGAACATTTCATCGGGCATGCGGTGGGCAGAGAGCACCTGAAACTCGTGCGGCACGCCGAATTCTTCAAGCGCACGCACGGCAGACTCCATCACATCCCAATCGCTCGACGAGCCCATGACGACACCGACCAAGGGATTCGAGCTTATGGCGGGCTTGGCGGCGGAAGCGGAACTCGCACTCACTTTGGCAGCATCACTCATTGCATATCTGCTCCGGTCAAGCGTTTCAGGGCTTCGCGGTATTTTTCACCAGTGCGTTGCGCCACATCAGCCGGCAACGGCGGCGGTGGCGGGCGCTTGTCCCAGGTTAGCGTTTCGAGATAGTCGCGCACGAACTGTTTGTCAAACGACGGCGGGCTGATGCCCACTCGATACTCCTCGGCCGGCCAGAAGCGCGACGAATCGGCAGTGAGCACTTCATCCATCAGCGTGAGCGTGCCATCGGCATCGAGGCCGAATTCAAACTTGGTGTCGGCGATGATGATGCCGCGCGTCGCCGCATATTTGACGGCCTCTTCGTACAGGTTGAGGCTGATGCTGCGCATGCGCTCGGCAAGCTCGCCGCCGATGGTGTGCACCACTTGATCGAAGGTGATGTTCTCGTCGTGATCGCCGAGTGCAGCCTTGGCCGCGGGCGTGAAGATTGGTGTGGGCAAACGCTCAGCCTGGCGCAGACCCGGTGGCAACGCCACGCCGCATACGGCACCGCTGGCTTGATAGTCCTTCCAGCCCGAGCCGATCAAGTAGCCGCGCACCACGGCTTCGACCAGCAACGGTTTGAGTTTCTTCGCCACCACTGCGCGGCCACGCACCTGCTCTACTTCATCGGGCGCCACCACGCTCTCGGGCGCGATCCCGGTGAGGTGATTGGGCGCGAGCTTGGCGAGACGGCCAAACCAGAAATTGGCCATCTGGTTGAGCACCTGCCCCTTGCCGGGGATCGGGTCGGCCATCACCACGTCAAACGCGGAGAGCCGGTCGGTCGTTACCATCAGCAGATGCTGTTCGCTCACCGCGTAGGTGTCGCGCACTTTGCCGCGATACACCAGCGGCAGGCTCTTGATGCTTGATTCGTAAAGGGCGGACACAGAACGCGCTTAGTTGACGGTTTGGGTGAGCGCACCGCTCGCGTATTTCGCCGCGATGTCGGAGAGGGCCACCGGCTTGATTTTCGATGCCTGCCCGGCGCAGCCGAACTGCTGATAGCGCTCCTTGCAGATCGCCTTGGCCGCAGCGCGCGCAGGCTTGAGGTAGTCGCGCGGGTCAAAGTGCGATTTGTTCTCGTTCATGAATTTGCGGATCGCTGCCGTCATCGCGAGGCGGATGTCGGTGTCGATGTTGATCTTGCGCACGCCGTGCTTGATGCCTTCTTGAATCTCCTCGACCGGCACGCCGTAAGTCTCTTTCATGTCGCCGCCGTTGGCACGGATGATCGCCAGCAAATCCTGCGGCACGCTTGACGAGCCATGCATTACCAAGTGTGTATTTGGAATGCGCTTGTGAATCGCCTTGATACGGTCAATCGCGAGAATGTCACCGGTGGGCTTGCGCGAAAACTTGTAGGCGCCGTGGGACGTGCCAATCGCAATCGCCAGCGCATCGAGTTGGGTGCGCTTGACGAAATCGGCCGCCTGGTCGGGGTCGGTCAGCAACTGTTCGCGCGTCATGGTGGAGTCGGTGCCGTGGCCGTCTTCCTTGTCGCCCTTCATGGTCTCGAGCGACCCGAGGCAACCCAACTCACCCTCGACCGTGATGCCCAGCTGGTGCGCCATGCTTACGACCTTTTGTGTGACATCGATGTTGTAGTCGTAGTCGGCAATCGTCTTGCCGTCGGCCATCAGCGAGCCATCCATCATCACCGACGAGAAGCCCAGCTTGATGGCGCCGGCACACACATCAGGCGACTGGCCGTGATCCTGGTGCATCACCACCGGAATGTTCGGGTAGGTATCGATCGCGGCCTGGATCAAATACTTCAAAAATGTCTCGCCCGCATATTTGCGCGCGCCGGCCGAGGCCTGCATGATCACCGGCGCGTCGAGCTCAGACGCAGCTTCCATGATCGCCTGCACCTGCTCCAGATTGTTGACGTTGAAGGCGGGCAGACCGTAGCCGTTTTCGGCGGCGTGGTCGAGCAGTTGGCGCATGGATACGAGAGGCATGGGGGCTCCTGGGGGTCTGGTGCAGTGAACAAATTGCACGGGTGCGGAACCTGTCATTTTATGCCAGCCGCACCCCAAACCCGCTCGATGCTCGCCCCGCAGATAGCAGTGTTTGATCGGGCAGCAGCCTGCCGGTGCGCCACCTGCAAACGGGTATGGCGATGTTTATGACGGATGTGCGTCAGCGCACAGACCGTCTTGGTGCGGCCCACTACTCTTGTTCCTGACGCGTTCAGCAGCACGTGCAACACGTCGTAGCGGCTGGCCGGCGATGTTCGGCAGTTGAGCCGTCTCTGTCGCACCCTGTCGCACCCTGTCGCACCCGATTGCATGCCGCGCTTCTCAAGGAGATCTGAAATGAAACTGACCACCATCACATTGGCATTACTGGCAGCCGTTGGCACCGGCTGCGCGAGCGTATCCCCCGCGCCTCCTGTGGCGGTGGCCGATCTGCCCAATTGCTTCGATTCCAACTACGACAGGGAACTCAATCTGTTCACTGTCAAGGGCGACACCGGCACACCGGTCAATCAGAAATGCCTTCTTTGGGTCGGGTCGAGCGCTGATGCCGCGTCAACCAACCGTTTGCGCGCAGGTACCTACCACATTGTTATTGCCAACGGCGGCGGCGGCGGCGCCGGCGGTAGCCGGCAAAGCGTTAGAAACCCAGGCGGTGGCGGCGGTGGCGGCGGTGCGGGCGCGCGGGAAACAGACGCCACCATCAATCTGGCCGCAGGCGTCTACAAACTAACGCTCGGCGGCGGTGGCCCCGGCGGCACCGCCTGCAAACCGGGCTTGCATGGCGGCGGCCCGGGCTGGCTGGGTAGCCCCAGCAGCATGATTGATGTTGCCAGTGACACTTTGCTGATTGGAACGGTAGGTGCCGACACCTATGCGCGCCCGTCAAGGAGCCAAAACGACCGGATGGGGGGTGCGAGCGACGGACATGGCGGATTTGGTCCTGGCCAAACCAGGGGCGGGCAGGGCGCCATCGCAGCAAAGCCGCCTAGCCGTGTTCAGGTAGCTGGTGCAGCTGGCGAAAGCAGAGGTGGACCGCAAAGTGTTACGGCCGGCGGCGCCGGCGGCACCGTTTCGGCAAAAGATCAATTTACTGGCGGCGGCGGTGGCGGCGGCGCAACTACGCGCGCGCAAGGCGGCGATGCCGGGGGCGAAAGCCGCGGACAAATGGAACGGCCACCCGAACGCGGCTCGCTCGGCAGCGGCGGCGGCGGCGGCGAAGGCAGCCTGTCAGAATGCGATCCCGGCGCGCGCGGCGGTCACGGATTCATCGAACTGCGCCCGATCTGATTCTGGCGGCTGCGCAGACAGGGGTGCTGTAAACCCGGCCCCCCGTCTGGTATTGATTGTCCTTCAGTCCAGCAAGCGCCACCCAGGCAGCGGCAATGGCGCGCTCGGTCTGCGCGGCAGAAACGCATCTGGCGCGCCTGGATATGCCGTCACTGAGAGCACGCACAGGATCGTGCGTTAAAACACGGGAGGCAGTGCCGGTCAGTGCGGCACCCGATCCTGTACCGTCCAGCCCGCTATCCAAACGCCACCGCATACACCGGCGGCAAGGTGTTCGAAAGCGCCGTCCACGAATCACCCGCGTCTTCCGTCACCCACAGCCCGCCGGTAGTCGAACCCATCATCAAGGTATTGCCGTCGTTCGACACAGCCAGCCCGTGACGGTAGATCAGGTCGTAGCAATGCTGTTGCGGCAAGCCCTGGCGCAACACCTCAAATGTCTTGCCGCCGTCGCGCGTGCGCGTGACGCACAACGCGCCACCCACCGGGTAGCGCTTCTCATCTTTGACGGCCGGTACAAACCACGCTGTGTTGGCATCCATCGGATGCGCGGCGACTGCGAAGCCGAAGTTCGATACCGCCGTGTTGGTGCATTCGACCCAGTGTGCGCCGGCATCGGGGGAGCGCCAGATGCCGTTGTGGTGTTGGCACCAAAGCGTATCCGGCGCGGCGGTGCAGTGCGCGATGCGGTGTGGGTCCTGGATCTGCTCCGCGTCTGCCTGATCGGGCGGCATGTAGGCGGCGCGCATCCCTTTGGCGGTGAGGCTCCAGGTGGCTCCGCCATCGCGTGATGTCCACGCGCCGCCGCACGACACACCCACCAGCAAATGGCGGCAGTCGCGCGGATCGACGCAGATCGAGTGAATGCCCGGAGTGTCCTTGCCGCCGCCCATCCATTCGCGCCGCTCGGGTTTGTCCCACAGGCTGCGCATCAACTCCCACGTAGCGCCGCGATCACGCGAGCGGAACAGGCCGCCCGGCAGGGTGCCGCACCAGAGCGTGCCAGGTTCATCCGCGCCGCCGGTTTCGAGCGACCAGATCAGATTGAGCTTCCAGGCCGGCTCGCCCTTGTTCTCTTCGGTCTGTGGCGGTTGCGCGGGATACACCGGCACGCTGATTTCTTGCCACGCGTTGCTGCCAGCCGCGACAGGCGCAGCGCCCGCTGCCTCGTTGCCACGATCACGCCGGTGCAGCTTGACCCCGAAGTGGCCGAGATCAAGCGCGGCGTAGAGCGCGCCGTCGCGCGGGTCGGTCAGCGTGAGATTGACCGGGTCGCCCGCAAAGGCAACGTTGGTGATCGCCCAACCCGCCGCACCGCGCGTGAGTTCGAACAAGCCTTTGCGGGTGGCTACCTGCGCTGTTGTCTGTTTCATGTCTCTACCCTCCAGTCAATGCTTGCAGCACATGCACTTCGCTGCTCGCGAGCAATGCGTCATCCAGCTTTTCGTAGTCACGCACGCGCTGCCCGTCGATGAACACGATTACGTGCTTGCGCAGATGCCCCTGGTCATCGAGGACGTAACCGCGTAAATGCGGTGCTGTCGTGAATGCTGCTTCCAACGCGTCACGCAGCGTGGCCGCGTCGATGTGCATCGCCGGCGCATCGACAAAGCGCCGTAGCTGCTGGGTGAAATAGAGTTGCGCCATCGCAGTCGCCCATCTGCCCTGTATATGCCCTGCCCGCAAAGCCTTAGTGGGAGCGGCTTACCCGGGTATCACCGGCTCAACCAAACACGCAAGCTGTGCCAGAGATTCCTGCCACCCGAGATAGCACATCTCGGTGGGGATCATGGCCGGAATCCCGCTCTGCACGATGTCCACGTCAGTGCCGCAAGACACGGGCTTGAGCACGACAGTGGTCTCCATCTCGCCCGGCATATTCGGATCGTCGAATTTGTCGGAGTAGCGAATGCGCGAGTGCGGCACCAGCTCGCGGTATTCACCGCCGAAGGCATGCGCATTGCCCGACGAAAAGTTGGTGAACGACATGCGAAAACTGCCGCCCACCTTGGCGTCCATGTGATGCACCTTGCAGGTAAAGCCATAGGGCGGCAGCCACTTGGCCATCGCGTCAGCGTCGAGAAACGCACGATAGATCCGCTCCGGGGTGGCGCGCAGTACGCGGTGAAGACGAACGGTGCCTGTGGTCATGTTGTTCCTTTCGGTGTGCGGGCTGAAATTGCGATGAGCGGGCCGACATTGCACAAAACGGCCTGGTTCAAAAACTGCGCGCGGTCTCGACGGCCAGCTCACGCACCGGGCGCACCTCGATGCTGCCGTGTTGCGCGGGCGGAATCTGCGCAGCGATTTGCGCGGCCTCGTTCAAATCCTTGGCATCGATCAGATAAAAACCGGCGAGCATTTCCTTGGTCTCGGCGAAGGGCCCATCGGTCATCGTCATCTGGCCGTTGCGCACGCGTACGGTAGTGGCGGTCTCGACCGGGTGCAGCGGCTCGGCGGCGAGCAGCCGCCCGCTTTGGTGCAGGCCTGATGCGAAGTCAAAGCATTTGGCGTCAGCGCAGGCGTTCCAGTTTTCGTTCGAGAGATAGACGAGGCAGAGATATTTCATAGGGTTATCCAGAGAGAGCGGCAGAGGGCGGAAAGCGTGCATGCAATAGTGCGCAGCTTAGATCGGAATCAATTCGCCATTGACGATCCAGGGCGTGCCGAACTTGTCGACCAGCATGCCCCAGGCCTTGGCCCAGAACGCCGCTTGCATTGGCATAGTGATGGTGCCCCCTTCGGCGAGCGCTTTGAAAGCGCGCTCGGCCTCGGCGATGGTGTCGTAGTTGAGCGTGAGCGACACCCCCTTGATGCCTTCATAGGGCATGGTGGCGGGGCAATCGCCCGCCATCAGCATGCCGCCGCCAGGGAGCACGAGACAAGCGTGCAAGATCTGTGTGTGGCTCTCCGGCGGGCACTGCGCTGCCATCGGCGATTCGCCGGTGGTCAGCAATGTTTGCAGTTTGGATTCGAGAGCGGTCTCGTAAAAGCGCATGGCGTCGGCGCAGTTGCCGTTGAAGCTGAGATAGGCGATGGGGTGGGGCATGGCGTCTCCTGGAGTTATCCGGCGGGTAGTGCGTGGAAGATAAAAAGCCCAAGCGCCATGTTGGCGGTTAGAGGCCAGTTAGTTGTCAAAAATCATCTGAAACCCGCCAAAGATCATGCGCTTGCCGTCGAACGGCATGTCAGCGGACTGCAGGCGCGGATCAGCCATCACCTTGGCCATGCCGGCGTCGCGCACTTCGCGCGACGGCCAGACGATCCACGAAAACACCACGGTTTCGTGCGGCTCGCATTTGACTGCCATCGGGAACGATGTGACTTTGCCGTCGGGCACGTCATCGCCCCAGCAATCAACCAGCTTGAGCGCACCGTGCTCCTTGAAGACGGCAGCAGCTATCCGGGCATGGTCAAGGTACTGCTGCTTTTTAGCAGTGGGAACGGGGATTACACATCCGTCGATGTAGTGCATGGTTTGGCTCCTTGAAAGTACGGTTGAAAGCGGGTGCTGTACTCCCTAGTCGAACGGCGCGACGCCATTTCGACACGCGCTCGAAACTATTCCATGCAAACCGGGCGGGCGGTCTGGCGGGAAATGGTCTCATCTCGTTGTTGGATTCAGATTTTTGCAATGACGAGATGGGTGGCCAGCGACGTGGCTGCGTGCTCAATGCATTGGTAACCGAGCGCGCGCAGGTCGAGGCCGGCAAACAGCGGTTCACCGCTGCCAAGCAATACCGGCGAAATGGCGATGTGCATTTCGTCTATCAGCTTCTCCTTCAGGTATTGCCGGATGGTGGCGGCCCCGCCACCAATGCGCACATCCTGTTCGCCTGCCGCCTTGCACGCCCGCTCCAGCGCTTCATGAATGCCGCCGGTGACAAAATGAAAGACCGTGTCACCTTTCATGGTGATCGACGGTCGGGCGTGATGGGTCAACACAAATACGGGTACCTGATACGGCGGCTCTTCGCCCCACCAGCCCTTCCAGTTGTCATCGGGCCACGGGCCGCGCACCGGGCCAAACATGTTGCGCCCCAGGATCCACGCGCCCACGTTGCGAAAACCGCGCACCGCGTAATCGTCGTCGATACCGGTGGCGCCGCTGTCGCTGCCAAACACCTTTTGCTGAAACGTCCGGGTGCTGAATGCCCACTTGTGCAGATCCGGGCCGCCCACCCCAAGCGGGTTCGCAAGGTCCTGGTTGACTCCGGCGCCAAAGCCGTCTGCCGAGATTGAAAAACTTTCAACGCGCAATCTGGACATATGCTTGGTCTCCATGTGATTCCATGAAAGAGGACAGATCCGGCACCGGCATGAAGCAACCTTTCAAGTTCGCCGGTCAGTCGCCGGGCGAGCCTGCCAATTCAACCACGGGCCGGACCTCGACCGTGCCGATCTGCGTGCCGGGCACCCGCTTCGCAATCTCGAGCGCGGCTTATTTTTCGGCGAGGCTCTTCAGATTGGCCAGCCCTTCTTCATATTTGCCACCGACCATTTTCTCCATGCTGAAAAAAATTGTCATCAGTTTCGAGATGTAAGGACTTGGCCCGTACATCGCTTGCGTCACTTTCGTGCTGTCGCCTTGCGGCGTCAGCGTAAAGTCGACGAAGTTATGCGCTTCGAACGGCGTCACGAAATCCAGTTTCAGGGATATTTTTGACGCTGCGGTCGACTCGACAATTTCCATCCGCCCTTGACCAATGTCTTTGTTGCCGGCCCATTCGTACACCGCGCCGGCACCGCTGCCGGGGCCACGGTAGGTGCGCTTGATCGCCGGATCGATCTTTTCCCAAGGGGACCAGGCTTCCCACTGATGAAAGTCGTTGATCAAGGCAAACACTTTTTCCGGCGGCGCCTTGATCGTGGCGGATCGCTCGATTCGAAATGCGTCGGGTTTGGTCGCTGCGTAGATGAGCAGTCCGGCGACCAATAGCAGTACGGCGATGACGATGATTTTTAGCATGCTACCTCCCTCAATTTGGTGAATTGTCAACCCGATCGCCTGTATGGCATCCACGTTTGAAATGCGGGTCGCTGGTGTATTTCATGGTCGAACCGCACACGCTCAAATCGACGGCCCGGCAAAAATATTTTTGCTGGCCGGGAGTGGCCGGCCCGACGCCATCTCGCCCATCATCCCAGTGCGGCCAAGCGCTTGAGCAGAAAGCGTTTTTCCGGTTCCTGCTGGGCCAATTCGAGCGCTCGTTGATACGCAGCGTGTGCCTCGCCAGAGCGTTTGAGGCGGCGCAGCATGTCGGCCTGCGCGGCATGGGCGAGGTGGTAGTTGGTCAATTCACCCTGCGCGAGCAAGGCGTTGACGAGCGTCAGGCCCGCCGCCGGCCCGTCACGCATGGCGACCGCGACGGCGCGATTCAGCTGCACCACCGGTGAGGCGTCGCGCTGTAGCAGCGCGTCGTACAGGCCGGTAATTTGTGGCCAATCGGTTGCGTCTGCCGCGCGCGCCTCGGCGTGAACGGCCGAAATCGCGGCCTGTAACGCATAGACCCCGAAGCGCGGCGACGACAGCGCTTGCTCGGCGAGCGCGCAGCCTTCGGTGATGAGTGCCATGTTCCACGAGCTTCGATCCTGCTCGTCCAGCGGCACCAGATCGCCGTGGACGTCGGTACGCGCGGCACGACGCGACTCGTGCAGCAGCATCAGCGCCAACAGGCCGGTCACCTCGGCCTCGGGCAGCAGCTCGTGGAGCAGGCGCGCAAGGCGGATCGCTTCGTCGCTCAGATCATTGCGCGTCACTGCCGCGCCTGACGAGGCCGAATAGCCTTCGTTGAACACCAGATAAATCACGCGCAACACGCTGGCGAGACGCGCCGGCAATTGATCGCGGTCGGGCACCTGATACGGAATCCGCGCGGCACGAATTTTTGCTTTGGCACGCACAATGCGTTGCGCCAGCGTGGGGGCGGGCAACAAAAAGGCGCGCGCGATTTCTTCGGTGGTGAGGCCGCAAACCTCGCGCAGCGTCAAGGCAATTTGCGCCTCTTCGGCAAGGCTCGGGTGGCAGCAGGTGAAGACGAGGCGCAGGCGGTCGTCTTCGAGCTCTTCGCTCTCACCGGGCGCGGCGCTTGCGTCCGGCGTGGCTTCCGCCTCTTCAGCGGCGGCGTCCCAGGCGACGAAGCGTTTTTGACGGCGCAGACTGTCGATGGCCTTGAAGCGGCCGGCAGACACCAGCCACGCGGACGGGTTGGCGGGAATGCCGCTACCGGGCCATTGTTCGAGCGCGGCGCGAAACGCTTCATGCAGCGCTTCTTCGGCGAGATCAAAATCGCCGAGCAGGCGGATCAGTGTGGCGAAGACGCGGCGTGCGTCGCGGCGGTAGACCGCGTCAATCGCCGCCGCCGGATCAGCCGCTTGCGTTGATAGGTGGGCTGGTTGCGAAGCGGGCAGGGCTGCGTCCATTTTTTAATCACCTCTCCGCCAGAAGCCTCTTGCACCAACGGTTTCGAACGCTATGCCGTCCATAACCGCCCGCACCAAGGCTTTGCAGACAGGGCCTCGCCAGAAAAATCCGCGCCAGCGGGACATGGCTGGCACTGGCGAAAAATCAGACGCCCTTACTGCTCGCCGATGCGCACAATCTTCATGGTGTTGGTGCCGCCCGTCTTGCCGATCGGCTCGCCGATGGTGATGATGATGAGGTCGCCCTGCTCGACCACACCAGCGGCGAGCAGATGCGCTTCCGACTCGGCAAGCAGTTTGTCGCGGTCGTGGCTGTGCTGCGGCATCAGGAAGGTGCGCGTGTCGCGGAACAGCGCGAGCTTGGTGAAAGTCTCGGGATCCGGTGTGAGCGCATAGATCGGCACGCCGGAGTTGAGGCGGCTCATCCACAGCGCGGTGGAGCCGGACTGCGTGAGCGCGACGATGGCCTTGACCTTGAGATGATGCGCGGTGAACAGGACGCTCATGGCTATCGCCTGATCGATGCGCGTGAAGACGCGGTTCATGAATTCCTGGTCGAGCTTGACGTCGGCATCCATCGACTTGTCGGTCTCGACGCAGATGCGCACCATCGCTTCAACTGCTTCGACCGGGAATTGGCCCGAGGCCGACTCGGCCGACAGCATCACCGCATCGGTGCCATCGAGCACGGCGTTGGCGCAATCACTCACTTCGGCACGCGTGGGCACTGGCGAGGTGATCATCGATTCCATCATCTGCGTCGCGGTGATGGTGAGCTTGTTCATCTCGCGCGCCATGCGGATCATGCGTTTTTGCAGCGCTGGCACGGCTGCGTCGCCAACTTCAACCGCGAGGTCACCGCGCGCCACCATGATGCCGTCGGAGGCTTTGAGAATTTCTTCAAGTGCGGGAATCGCCTCGGCGCGCTCGATCTTGGCAATCAGCAGCGACTTGCCGCCGCGTGCGCGCATCAGCTCGCGCGCCATGTACATGTCGGCACCGCTCTTGGGGAAGGAGATCGCGAGGTAGTCGGCCTTGATTGCGACCACGGTGTTGATGTCTTCGATGTCCTTCGAGGTCAACGGTGGCGCGGTCAGACCGCCGCCCTGTTTGTTGATGCCCTTGTTGTTTGACAGCACGCCGCCCACCTTGACGGTGGTCTCGACGCGGCTGCCCAGCACCTTGTTGACCGTCAGCACGACCTTGCCGTCGTCAAGCAGCAGCGTGTCGCCCCGTTTGACGTCCTGCGGCAGCTCCTTGTAGTCAATACCGACAGACTTGTCGTCACCGATATCGGCGTCGGCGTCGAGCGTGAAAAGCGCACCATTGACCAGCGTGACTTTGCCATCCTTGAATTTGCCGACGCGGATTTTCGGGCCTTGCAGGTCTGCGAGGATGGCGATTCCGCGATTGTGTTTGGCCGCGATCTCGCGCACCAGACGCGCGCGCTCAATGTGATCGGCAGCCGTGCCATGCGAGAAGTTGAGACGCACCACATCGACGCCGGCGGCGATCAGCTTGTCGAGCATCTCTGCGCTGCTCGATGCGGGGCCGAGGGTGGCAACGATTTTGGTTGAGCGTGACATGCGGATTCTTTCTGCAGTGATCAGTGAACCATCGATTTAACCGTTGGCGCGTTGCACCAGTATGTCAACAGCGGGCAAGGTTTTGCCTTCAAGAAATTCAAGGAACGCGCCGCCTGCGGTGGAGATGTAGCTGATCTGGTCTGCGACGCCGTATTTGTTGATCGCGGCGATGGTGTCGCCACCACCGGCGATGGAGAAGGCGTTGGACTTGGCGATCGCCTGGGCCACTGCGCGGGTGCCGCCGCCGAACTGGTCGAACTCGAATACGCCGACCGGGCCGTTCCAGACGATGGTGCCGGCGTTGGCGATGATGGATTCGAGCGCCTGCGCGCTCTTGGGGCCGATATCGAAAATCATGTCGTCTGCGGCGACGTCTTTGGCGTCTTTGGTGCATGCCACTGCCGTGGCCGAGAATTCCTTGCCTGTCACCACATCGACCGGGATCGGCACCGAGCCATTCTTGGCTTTCATCTTCGCCATCACGGCGCGCGCATCGTCGAGCATTTCCATCTCGGCGAGCGACTTGCCGATGGGCAAACCAACGGCGACCATGAAGGTGTTGGCAATGCCGCCGCCCACGATCATGTGATCGACCTTGTCAGCGAGGGCTTGCAAAATGGTCAGCTTGGTAGACACTTTCGAGCCGGCCACAATGGCGACCATCGGCCGCTTAGGTGCTCCCAGAGCGGCTTTCAGGGCATCAAGCTCCGCCGCCATGAGCGGCCCCGCGCAAGCCATGGCAGCGTGTTTGGCGATGCCATGCGTAGTGGCCTCGGCGCGATGGGCCGTGCCGAAGGCATCGTTGGCATAGATGTCGCACAGCTTGGCCATCTTTTGCGCGAGCGCATCGTCGTTCTTTTTCTCGCCCTTGTTGCAACGGCAATTTTCGAGCAGCACGACCTCGCCGGGCGCGACCGTTACGCCGTCGACCCAGCTTGATTTGAGCGGCACAACACGCCCGAGCAGTTCCCCGAGCCGCGTGGCAACGGGTGCGAGCGAATCCTCAGGTTTGACTTCACCCTCGGTGGGGCGGCCCAGATGCGAGGTCACCATCACCGCAGCACCGGCATCGAGCGCGAGCCGGATGCCGGGCACGGAAGCGCGGATGCGCGTGTCGTCGGTGATGTTGCCCGCGTCGTCCTGCGGCACGTTGAGGTCGGCGCGGATGAAGACGCGCTTACCCTTGAGGTCGAGGTCGCTCAGACGGAGAAAGTTCACGGCTTCGGCGATAAATCTGCGAGTCTATGCTGGAGGAGCGATTGAATCACTTGGCAACCACGCGCACCATTTCCAGGCACTTGTTGGAATAACCCCATTCGTTGTCGTACCAGGACACCACCTTGACGAAGGTGCTGTCGAGCGCGATGCCGGCCTCGGCATCGAACACGGAAGTACACGGCTCGCCGCGAAAATCAGTGGCAACCACCTTGTCCTCGGTGTAGCCGAGCACGCCCTTCAATGCGCCCTGGCTCTGCGCCTTCATCTCGGCGCAGATTTCCGCATAGCTGGCAGGCTTGACCAGTTCGACCGTCAGATCAACCACCGACACGTCGGAGGTCGGCACCCGGAACGACATGCCGGTGAGCTTCTTGTTCAGCTCAGGAATCACCACACCGACCGCTTTGGCCGCGCCGGTCGAGGAGGGAATGATGTTCTCGAGGATGCCGCGGCCGCCGCGCCAGTCTTTGTTCGAGGGCCCATCGACGGTTTTTTGCGTGGCGGTAGTGGCGTGTACCGTCGTCATCAGGCCACGTTTGATGCCCCATTTGTCGTTGAGCACCTTGGCCACCGGTGCCAGGCAGTTGGTGGTGCACGAGGCGTTGGAAATGATGGCCTGGCCGACATAGCTCTTGTCGTTGACGCCAAAGACAAACATCGGGGTATCGTCTTTCGACGGCGCAGACATGATGACTTTCTTGGCGCCGGCAGCGACGTGCTTCTCCGCCGTATCCTTGGTCAGGAAGAGGCCGGTCGCTTCGATCACGACATCGGCACCCACCGCGCCCCATTTCAATTCGGCCGGGTCCCTGAGGGCGGTGAGACGGATACGCTTGCCGTCGACGATCAGGGTGTTGCCGTCAACGGCGATCTCGCCCTTGAAGCGGCCATGCACCGAGTCGTACTTGAGCATGTAGGCCAGATAGTCGGGTTCGAGCAGGTCGTTGATGCCGACGATCTCGATGTCCTTGAAGTTCGCGGCAGCGGCGCGAAACACCATGCGGCCGATGCGGCCGAATCCGTTGATGCCTACTTTGATGGTCATGCGATGGACTCCAATAAAAATGAAATTGCCTGGTTGCCGCGTTGGTGATTGGTGCGCGGCCTACAACATGCCCTTCACAGCCTCGACCGCGTGGTCCGCCGTGAGGCCGAAATGAGTGAACAAATCCTTGAACGGGGCCGACTCGCCGAAGCTGTTGATGCCGATCACCGCGCCGGTGCGGCCCACATACTTGTGCCAGAAATCCGTCACGCCGGCTTCGATGGAGAGCGCCGGCACATCGAGCGGCAACACCGCCTCGCGGTAGGCCTTGTCTTGTGCGTCGAACACCTGCGTGCACGGCATCGACACCACGCGCACGCTGATACCCTCGGCGGCGAGCAGTTCTTTGGCCTTGGTAGCGACTTCGACTTCCGAGCCGGTGGCGATGATGATGGCGTGCGGCGTGCCCTTGCAGTCGGCGAGGACATAGCCGCCGCGATGAATCGCCTCGATGGTGTCGGCATCGCGCTTCTGGAACGCCGAATTCTGGCGCGTGAAGATCAGGCAGGTCGGGCCATCGGCACGCTCGATCGCGTGGCTCCACGCCAGCGCCGTTTCGACCGTGTCGCAAGGCCGCCACACGTGCATGCCGGGGATCAGGCGCAGCGCGGAGACATGCTCGACCGGCTGATGGGTCGGCCCGTCCTCGCCCACACCGATCGAGTCATGCGTGAAGACAAAAATATTGCGCAGCTTCATCAACGAAGCCATGCGCAACGCGTTGCGCGAGTAGTCGGCGAAGGTAAGGAAGGTGCCGGTCTCGGTGATGAAGCCACCGTGCAGCGCCATCCCGTTGGTGATGGCCGCCATGGCAAATTCGCGGACGCCGAAGTTGATGATGTTGCCTGCAGCATTGGGATTGCCAGCGCCCACGCCGGGCTTGACTGCAACACTACCCGGCCAGTTGGTGAACACACTGCCCATCAAGTCGGCCGAGCCGCCGATCAACTCGGGCAGGCCGGGCGCGAGCGCGGCGAGCGCGCCTTGCGAGGCCTTGCGCGTTGCCACGGTCTCGGCTTTTTCATTCGCGCTGTTGACCAGCGCGCTCACAGCCGCGTTCCAGCCCGCCGGCAATGCGCCGCTGACGCGCCGCGTGTATTCGGCAGCGAGGTCAGGATGGGCCTTGGCGTAGGCCGCAAATTTATCGTTCCACGCTCTCTCGCCAGCAGCACCCGCAGCCTTGGCACTCCAGCCGTCAACCACCTCCTGTGGAATCACGAAAGGCTCATGGCCCCAGCCAAGCGCCGCGCGCGTCGCCGCGATCTCATCTTTGCCCAATGGCTCGCCGTGCGTCTTGGCGGTGCCCTGGCGATTGGGCGAACCTTTGCCGATCACGGTCTTGCAGCAGATCAGCGTGGGCCGCGCGGAGTCAGCATGCGCCGCCCTGATCGCCGCGTCTACTGCATCAACATCATGGCCATCAACGCTGCGGATCACCTGCCAGCCATAAGCTTCAAAGCGCTTGGGCGTGTCATCGGTGAACCAGCCTTCGGTCTTGCCGTCAATTGAGATGCCGTTGTCGTCATACAAACAAATCAGCTTGCCCAAACCGAGCGTACCAGCCAGAGACGCCGCCTCGTGCGAAATGCCTTCCATCAAACAGCCGTCACCGAGCACCACGTAAGTGTGATGGTTGACGATGTCAAAACCATCACGGTTGAACGACGCCGCGAGCAAGGACTCGGCGAGCGCCATGCCCACCGCATTGGTGATGCCCTGCCCGAGCGGGCCGGTGGTGGTCTCGACGCCCGGCGTCATGCCATATTCGGGATGGCCCGGCGTCTTCGAATGCAGTTGCCGGAAGCGCTTGATCTCGCCGATCGGCAAGTCATAGCCCGACAAATGCAGGAGCGCGTAAAGGAGCATCGAGCCGTGGCCGTTGGACACCACGAAGCGGTCACGGTCAGACCACTTCGGGTTCGCGGGGTTGTGCTTGAGGTGGCGCGTCCACAGCGCGACCGCTATATCGGCCATGCCCATCGGCATGCCGGGGTGGCCGGAGTTGGCGGCTTGCACCGCATCCATGGCCAGCGCGCGGATCGCGTTGGCGAGTATCAGAGGGGTGGGGGCGGCCATGGGCAGACGAAAAAAGGCGAGGAAAAGGCGGGGAAAGTGCGGGGAAAAATGCTGGGGGCGGATTGCTGCGAGGCACCGCGAAAATCTGATGCTGAGGCCAGATTTTCCGGTCTGCTTCTGGCCTACAATTCCCTGTGAAGTAAGCGTTTTTCAGTCACGGGAAACGCGAAATTATACGCCGTTCCCGCAGCGCACCAATCGATTCGAGCAGCGACTCTGACCGCCACACCATGCAGGGATTGCACCTCACAGGAGACCTTTCGGGCTGCCGTTGCGACCCCGCGTTGCTCACGGATCCGGCGGCGCTGGAGGCGGTGTGTTCTCAAGCAGTTGATGCGGCAGGCCTCGCGCAGGTTAACCGGCTGTTTCATTCATTCGCCCCTGGCTCGGGCATCACCGGCGTCGTCCTGCTGTCCGAGTCACACCTTGCGGTACACACTTGGCCCGAGGTCGCGTCAATCACGCTCGATGTCTATGTGTGCAACTACGGTGGTGATAACTCCGCCAAGGCGCGTGTGTTGTTTGATGCGCTATGCGTAGCGTTCGCGCCTGCTGACGTGCAGTCGCACATGATTGAACGCGGATCGGCCCATCCGCGCCCTGCCGCCGGGGCCAGCAACGGCGCTGTACAAGCGATGGGGGCGCTGACACCATGAACGTCCGCCTCTTTTGCGAATCAGTGCTCGCCGTTGGCAAGATGGTCTCGCTCCCGGAGACGCCAGCACATCACGCCCGCGACGTGCTGCGCCTCGTTGCGGATGACGAGGTCACGCTGCTCAACGGCCTCGGCGGCGAGTACACGGCGCGCCTCACGCTGGTGAGCCGCAAAGTGGTGCAAGCCGAGGTGCTGTCCTATAGCGAGCGCGATGCAGAATCGCCATTCACGCTGCATGTGGCGCAAAGCCTCGCCACCGGCGACAAGATGGACTGGATCATTGAAAAATCGGTGGAGCTGGGCGCGGCGCATGTCACGCCGGTAGCGGCCGAGCGGTCGGTGTTGCGCTTGTCACCCGAGCGCGCGGTGCGGCGCGTTGCGCACTGGCAGGCGATAGCGCGCGCGGCTTGCGAGCAGTGCGGGCGCAATCGCCTCACACGGATTGCGCCGGTCGCCGCGCTTGACGCGTACCTCAATGAAGTAAAAAAAGCCGTAGGCCTCAAGCTCATGCTTTCTCCGGTCGCTGATATTCAATTTCGCAACATTCCAGCGCCTGCGCACGGCACGGCGATTCATTTGCTGATTGGCCCTGAGGCGGGTCTGTCGGATGCTGAGGAAGTGCGCGCGCGCGCAGCCGGCTTTGAAGGTGTCACGCTTGGCCCACGCGTGATGCGTACCGAGACTGCGGCGCTCGCGGCATTGGCCGCGGTGCACGCACGCTGGGGTGATTTCTAGAAGGATGCACACATGACCCAATCCACAACTCCCATTCAATCCGTTGGCGTGCTTACCAGTGGCGGCGACTCACCCGGCATGAACGCGGCGATCCGTGCGGTGGTGCGCGCGGCGTTGTCACACGGCCTTGAAGTGTTTGGCGTGCGTGATGGCTATCTCGGCCTATCGGAAGGCCGTGTCGAGCAACTCGACCGGCGCAGTGTGTCGGACGTGATCAATCGCGGCGGCACCTTTCTGGGCTCGGCGCGCTTTCCCGAGTTGCTCGAAGAGCGCGTTCAGGATCAGGTCGCGGCTCGCTTGCGCGCCACCGGCATTGACGCGCTGATCGTGATCGGTGGCGACGGCAGTTATCGCGGCGCGGCGGCGCTGTCCAAGCGCGGCATCCCCTGCATCGGCCTGCCCGGCACCATCGACAACGACATTCCCGGCACTGATCGCACCATCGGCTTTGACACGGCGCTCAACATCATCACCGAGGCGATTGACCGCTTGCGTGATACCTCGTCGTCACACAAACGCATTTCGCTGGTTGAAGTGATGGGGCGGTCATGTGGTGATCTCGCGCTCTCGGCTGCGGTGGCCGGCGGCGCCGAATTTGTGGCCGTACCCGAGCTGCCGTTTGACAAGGAGAATCTGATCAAGCAGATCGAGCGCGGCATTGCGCGCGGCAAGCGCCATGCCCTGGTGGTGATTTGCGAACACATCGTTGACACCAACCTGCTGGCGGCCGAGATTGAGGCGCGCACCGGGCGCAACACGCGCGCCACGATCCTCGGCCACATCCAGCGCGGCGGCTCACCCACCGCGTATGACCGCATCCTCGCCAGCCGTATGGGGGCGCACGCGGTGCAATTGCTGGTCGAGGGCAAGTCGGCGCGTTGCGTCGGTCTGCGCGGCGATGCGCTGGTCGACGATGACCTGCTGCACATCACCGCCATCAAGCGGCCGTTCAATGAAGACCTGCATCGTTTGGGCTCACGGCTGTTCTGAGCTTGCGGGTGCTGCGCCCTGCAACCGCCCCGCAGCGCTGGTTCGCTTGCCCTCTGAAACTGCCCTCTGCAACGCCGGATTGCGTGTTGGTCGATTGTTAACGTTTGTGACATTTTTGAGGGTGAATTTGGGTTACCCTCTGCGGCTGATTGTGGCAGCGCAGCCAAGAGATGTGTATGCAGTGCTGCATTGGGCATATCGCCAAGAAGCGCTACCACCAACGGTTTTAGGACATTTTTTGGTTCAATTCGCATCACTTCGATGCACTCTTTTTAGGAGCAACACGATGGGACTATTCGACTCCATCGCCGGCATGGCCGGCCAAGCCTTGTCATCCGGCAACAGCAGCAACCCGTTATTGCAGGATGTGCTCGGCATGCTGCAAAACCATCCCGGTGGCATTGGCGGTTTAGTCGAGCAGTTTCAGTCCAAGGGGTTGGGCGATATCGCGTCGTCGTGGGTCGGCAGGGGTGAAAACCTGCCAATTTCGGCGGATCAGTTGCAGGGCGTGCTTGGCAGTGACATGGTGGCCGGCCTGGCAGCTAAGTTTGGTGTCTCGCAGGACCAGATCGCGCAGATGCTGCCGCAGGTGGTGGACAAGCTCACTCCCAATGGTCAGGTCGAATCGGGCGGGTTTGATGCGGTCGGCGCAATGGGCATGTTGCAGGGTTTTTTCAAAAAATAGTGCCGGTTCAGTTTTGCCGGCTTCGATGAGTGTGACAAGGAGGCAGGCATGACACGGTTGACTGCACAGAAATTGCCGAAAACGCTGCGCGCCGGCGCGCTTGCCATCCTGATCTCCGGGATGGCGGCGGGTGTGGGCGCCGTGAGTGCATGGGCTGCACCTGCGGGCGCTGACATGCCTGCGGCGCCTGCGCCGGTGGTTGCATCAACAACGGTTTCGACATCAGCGCCAAACGCGCTTGACCCGGCCATGCAGCGGCTGTTCATGACGCTGGCGATGTCGGTGTTGTCCAACTTCGCCACCAGCGCCGCGCGTGGTTCGCTCGATGCGTTTGATCCCGGCCCGGCCATCGAGTCGGCGCTCAAGGGTGCACTCAACAGCCGTGATCTCAATGCAGTGATTGACCGTCTGGTCGCCCAGGCCGGTGCTGGCTCGGAAGAGTCGGGGGCATCCCCCGAAATGCGTGCCATGCTCAAGGCAGCCTTGACCGGCGTGGTCGCGATGGCGCGTAGTGAAATTGCGCGTGAGTTGTCCGCGACACCGGCTGGCTCACCTGCGGTTCCGCCAGCGTCCACAACACTGGTACAACCGTAACGAACATCAGGCGCGCGGCGCGCTTGCGCACCCGCTACTGAGTCCTGCCGGTGAGTCCCGGTGTTGCGACGCGCTGCGTTAAGCCGCTGGCACGAAAAACCGGTAGCCGTTGCGTCCGGCATGCTTGACCTGATACATCGCTTCGTCAGCGTACTTGAACAGCGTGTCGGCGTCGCTGCCGTTAAGCGGATACAGCGCGACCCCGATCGACGGCGTGGTGTTGACGGCATTGCCGTTGAGGCTGTAGGGCGTGGCGAGGGACGCGCGGATTTTTTCCGCAATCATTTCGGCGTCGTCACGTGATTTGAGTGACGGCAGCACGACCACAAATTCATCACCGCCAATGCGCGCAACCGTATCCGAATCGCGCACTTGCGCCTTGAGGCGGCGGGCCACTTCGATCAGCAGCTCGTCGCCGATCGCGTGGCCGAGCGTGTCGTTGATGCTTTTGAATTTATCGAGGTCGAGAAACAGCACCGCGCACTGCTGCTTGGCGCGCATTGCCTGCGACAACGCCACCTTGGTGCGGTCCGCGAGCAGCATGCGGTTGGGCAGTCCGGTGAGCTGGTCGTGGTGCGCCAAGAAGGCAATGCGCGCGGCGTCGGCACGCTGCTCGGTCACATCTTCGAGCACCCACACCACGCCTTTCTCCAGATTCCACGGCGCAATCGCCTTGGCCGCCATGCGCACCAGAATCACTTTGCCGTCCTTGCGGCGCATGTGCACGTCACCGCGAAACACCGCGCCGGTCTTGAGCGAGGCTCCGGCCTTGGCGATCAGATTTCGGTAATCAGCTTCAACCAGGTGCAGATGGTGCGTGGTGTGGCCGGTCAGCTCGGCTGATTTATAGCCGAGCAGTTGCGTACACATCGGATTCATCCACATCACCCGGAGTCGCTTCACAAACATCGTCGCCACCGGGTTGATCTCGAGCATGGCGCGCGTTTCGGCGAGCGCGCCCTCGAGGCCGGTCTGCAATTGCCGGCGCTCCAGGCAGGCACGCACGCGCGCGCGCAGCAGCACCGGATCAAACGGTTTGGCCAGATAGTCGGTCGCTCCCAGTTCGATGGCGCGGATGACGTTGGTGAGGTCATCATGGGCCGAGATCACGATTACCGGAATGCTGCGCAGTGCGGCGTCGGCATGCATCGCTTCGAGCACGCCAAACCCATCGAGCACCGGCATCATGATGTCGAGCAGGATCAAATCAAAATGGTCGGCGCGCATCGCTGCGAGGGCTTCGGCACCATTGCCAGCCATCGCCAGATTGGCGTAGCCATCGCGCGTCAGACGCCGCGCCAGCGTGTAGCGGTTGGTCTCATCATCATCAACGATGAGCAGCGACATCCTGGCGATGCCGGCATTGGCTGCGTTGGCAGCGGTGGAGGCAGCGGATGCGGTTGGTGAGGCAGGTGCGATGGCAGGCATGATGGCCGCAATTCTAGTGGGCGACGGCGCTCTGCGCCTTGGCGAGCGCGTCGTGCGGCACTGTTGCCGCTGTTGACACTGAGGTCAGCGCCAGTGCTTGATCCGGCGCGCGCAGGTCAAGGTTCGCACTCTTGGCCGACACCGGGGCCAGCGCTGCCACATCGACCGCACCCAACGAAGACAACGCAACCGGTGCAATCAGCGGCAGCGTAACCGTGAAGGTCGAACCTTTGCCTGGAGCGCTTTGCACGGTGATGTCGCCGCCCATCAAGCGCGCCATGCGCCGCGAGATGGCGAGGCCCAGGCCGGTGCCGCCATGCTTGCGCGTCGATGAATTGTCGATCTGCGAGAACTCCTGAAACAGCCGTGGCAAATGGTCCGAGGCGATGCCGGTGCCGGTGTCGCTCACGGCAAAGCTGAGCATGCCGTCGGCCGCACTGCCTTCGAGGCGCACCAGGCCGGTGTCAGTGAATTTCACCGCGTTACCAAGCAGGTTGATCAAAATCTGGCGCACGCGCTGCTGGTCGCTGTCGATCACCGGCAGCGGCTGTGCGTAGTGCGATTCGAGGCGGATGCCCTTGTCTTTGGCCATCAGCGCTACCGTGGCGAGCGCTTCTTCGGCCAGTGCCCCAGGGGCGAAGGCCTCGATGCGCACCGGCATGCGCCCAGCTTCGATGCGCGACAAGTCAAGAATGTCGTTGATCAAGCCCAGCAGGTGGTTAGCCGATGAGCCGATGCGCTTGAGCGACTCCTTGATCTCTGCGCTGTCTGCGCCGCCGGAGTTGCTGTCCTCGAGCAACACGGCGGAGAGGCCGATGATGGCGTTGAGCGGCGTGCGCAGCTCGTGGCTCATGTTGGCAAGAAATTCACTCTTGTGGCGGCTCGCGGTTTCGGCCTGCGACTGCGCAGCCTTGAGCCCGAGCAGCGCATTTTTGAAAGTGACGAGCGCCGCGGCCATTTCGCCGATTTCATCGCGCCGCCCCGCATGCGGAATTGGATGCGCGTAGTCGCCGCTGGCCACTGCCGTCATGGCGCCCGTCATGCGGTTGAGCGGCTGCAACACAAAGCGCAACAACAAAATCGCACCGAGCAAGGCCGCCAGCACGGTGATGATGGTCACTTCGATATTGCGTTGCACGGCATTGGCAAGGCGGCCGCGGAAATCCCGCACTGCGGCACCTTCTCCGACCTGCGCGCGCTGTCCCAATGTTGCGGTGAAGGCGCGCAGGCGCTGATCGTGTTGGTTGAGAACCCGCACGGCAGCCAGGTTGCGCACCGTGTAGATCTCGGCCACCCGGTTGAACGCCCGCGCATACTCGGCGGCGGCGGCCTTCGCTGCCGGGCGCTGGAAGCTGGCGGCCAGCGCGCCGCTCGCATCCACCACGCGCTGGGCAGCTTCACTCTTGCGATTGAGCAGATATTGGTGCTCGGCGTCACGCAGACGCAGGTAGCGCAGGGTCTGTCCGGCGCTGGCCGACAGTGCCTCCAGACGCTCTGCCAGCGCCGCCAGATGATTCAAACGTAGCTGACGCTCGCGGCGCGCTGCGACAATGGTGTCAAAGCTGGTGAGATAGGCGCTGATCTCATTGCGCACCCCGTCGCTCTCAAGCGCACCCGCAGTCACCTCGGCGCGCTTGCCCTCAAGCGTACTGGTCAGCACACCAGCCAGTTGCGCTATGCGCGGCGGTGGCTCGATAGCGTCGCCCGCCACGTACTCGCGGATCGACGAGGTCAGCTCGGCGAGGCGTTCACCGAGCTCAACGGCGAGGCGGCTGGTCTGCGAGACGCGCTCGAGTTGCGAAAAATCATTTTCGATTGCGTCCAGTTGCTCATAGCGTCCGCGTGCCAGCAGCACGATGATCGCCACCAGCAGCACCAGCGCGCCATAGATCAGGTGGCTGATGCGCGGCCGGTAAGACGTGAGTTGCCGCAGCATGGACGCCTGGCCTGCACGCTATTCGCGCGTCAGCGATACCTTCTGACCCGCCCCAGCGTGGCTTGACCAATGCCGCGCCGCGGCACGGAACACGCCGTGCACTGCGTCGCCCGCTGGTGTGTGTGCCAGCTTGACGAGCACGACTTGCGTGCCAGCGGCAATCTTCAGATCAGTCAGGCAATCGTGCAGCGCGTCGAGATTCATGCCGAAATGGCGTGGCAGCTTGAGTGCTTTGGCCACCACTTGCAGCATCGCGTCTTTCGAGCGCACGCCGGTGAAGTCGATGCGCAACGTGCGCGCCGCCGCCCTGCGCGGTGGGCGGGAAGAAGCAGCCGAGGTTGCGGCCATGATGATCATCCTTTTATTTTCTGAAAGCTCTGATAGTGGTCGCCCGTGTACCAGCAGGCGGCGGGGGCGTTCTTGTTCCAGTCGCGCGACTCGGCTCCGCACACGATACGTCGTGCGCCGCGATTTTTCGCGCCTGGTGTTGGCACCGTGAACTCGCGGTAATAGCCGCGTTTTTGCTTGGGCAGATTGTTTTCAAAATTGCCGAAGGTGACGCCGTCCTTCGGGTAGGGGTAAGGCCCGCCCTTGAGGATCAGCGCGTGGGTGGTGCGCGCTTCTTTAGGCAAGTCTGCCAGCATGGTGTCGGCGGCAAGCGCGGCGCTGAAGGGTGCTGCCGCTGCGAGACCGGCGGCCAGCGCCAGTGCGGCAAGGTTGGCGCGTGCGCGCAAATACAAAGAGGAATTCATGCCTTCACACCTGAGGAATGCGCCTCACGCACTGTAAAACGGTGGAGCTAGCGTGACTGCAGCGAGGCTGCGAGGATAGCCTATGTCCCCAGAAACTGCATGACCTCGTCGCGGCGCGCCTGCGTGTCAGCGTAGCCGAGGTCGATCAGGGCGCGCGTGTAATCCTGCTCGAACAGCAGGTAACTGGCGAGGGCCGAGCCTTTGCGGTTCATGGCGCCGATGCCGCGCAGCAGGGCGCGCACCGGCCAGGGCAGGCTTTTGACGTGTTTGGCTGCCAGCATGTCGAGACGCTGCGACGGCGCAATCACCAACACGTTGACGGGCCGCAGTGACGCCTGCGCGCGCGCCTCCGGCATGAGCAGCTCGATGGTGTGATTGACGCGCTGCACGCGCTCGATATCAACATTGAGGCTGTCGAGAAAAATCGATGACAGCGCATGACCGGCAACCTGGGCCAGCGACGGATACGAATCGCTGCGCACGCGATCGACCGGTTCGGCGATGCGGCCGGCGCCGATCACCAGAATTCGTGAGGCGCCGAGGTGAATCGCCGGGCTGATCGGCGCGAGTTGGCGCATCGAGCCGTCACCAAAAAACTCGCGATTAAGTTTGACGGCAGGAAAGATGAAGGGGATGGCGGACGACGCGAGCAAATGTTCGAGCGTGAGTTTGCAGCGGCACGACACGCGTGCATGGCGCGTCCACGGCTCGATGGTCTCGACGCCGTCGTAGAAATTGACGCTCTGGCCCGAGCCATAGCCCGACGCGGTGATGCAGATCGCGCGCAAAGCCCCTTGTGCCACGGCTGCGTCGATGTTGTTCAAGTCAAGCGTGCGCTTGAGCAACTCGGCCAGCGGCGCGTTGTCGAGCAGCGATTTGGGTGCTGTGCGCACGATCCAGCCGGCCATCAAGGCGCCGAGCCAATGCGCGCCAGTCTTGCCAATGCCCAGCGGGTCAGCCCGATACACGTGGTGGGCGTGAAAGCCTTCCCAGATGTGGCGCAGATACTGTACCGCCTGGCCAAAGTCGCGCGAGTAACACGCAAGCGACACTGCGTTGATCGCCCCGGCCGACGTGCCGCAGATGATCGGGAACGGATTGCGCGTCTTGTCGGGCAGCAGCTCGGCGATGGCTTTGAGCACGCCGACCTGATACGCCGCACGCGCGCCGCCGCCGGTCAGCACCAATCCCGTGTACCCGCTCCCTTCGCTCACACCTGCTCCCTGATTGCCTGGTTGCTTGATTGTCTGGTGGATTTGCCGCCCGCAGCAGACACCGCAAGGCACCGGCATCGAGCCTGCATCCTGCCAGGTGATCCTCCGGATCCCAAGCTTGGTGACAAGCTTGGCGACAATCAGCTTAGGCTAACATGCCCTCCCGCCATCCGGCAAATTCATCCCCTTTTTCGCCAGATGCTGTGCCACGTCTCACCGGCGGTGACTGCTACGTTCCAGTGCCATGTTGTGCCGGATTCCGCCGGATGGTGCTCCGCGATTCTATGACCCGCCAGTGTTCCACGCTATCCACAATCTGCCTTAGCCTGTGCGTTTTCGTTCCGCTGGCTCCTTTCCTCCTCCACACGCCATGACCACCGCCAAAACGACCTTCGACTGCGCCAAATGCCCCGGCTATTGCTGCACCTATGACCGCATCGAGACCAAGCCGCGCGACATCGCGCGCCTGGCCAAACATCATGGGGTGAGCATTGCCGAGGCAACCAAACGCTTCACCAAGACCTACACCTGGGAAGGCAAGACCGAACGCATCCTGCGGCATCAAAAAGACACAGTCTACAAATCGATCTGCATGTTCTTCGACAAGGTCGCGCGCCGCTGCACCATCTATCAGGGCCGTCCGTCAGTATGCCGCGAGTATCCCGACGGCAAGAAGTGCGGCTACTACGACTTCATCAAGTTCGAGCGCAAGCACCAGGAAGATCCGGCGTTTGTGCCCAATGCGGGCCGAGGCTAGCATCGCCATTGCGCTGCGCTTGGTGCAGCGCAAGCGCCTCGTGACAACGCCGTGAGCACAACCGGCGCCCTCTCGCGCACGCCCGCAGGCGTGTCCGGACGATAGCTTTGCAAAGTCACCGATAATTGCGCAGATGAATCCGCAAGACCTGCATGCCCTCGCCTTCGGTTTTCTTTCCGGCGCGCTGATCCTGATGACTGGTGTTGGTGCGGGTGCCATCGTGGTGCCGGGTTTGATCGCGTTGTTCGGCATGCCGCCGTCGCTCGCCATCGGCACCGCCAGCCTGTTTTCGGTGCTGACAAAAATCATGGCTGGCCTCTCGCACTTGCGTGAGGGCAATGTCTCGAAGTCACTGTTTGTATCGTTCAGCAAATACGCGTTACCCGCGACCCTCGTGTTTGCGCTGCTGATCAACGGCCTGCTCAAGTGGCTGCCCGCGCATGGCAGCGCGATTCAGATGAGTTTGAAACTTGCGGTGGTGATCGCCGCATCGTGCGCGCTGGCGCTGATGTTTCTCGAAGGACTCAACAACGCGGTGCGCAAGTCGGGGCCGTATTTCATGCCGGTACTGAGCGGGGCGCTGGTCGGCGCGACTGGCGTGGGCGGCGGCGTATTGATCGTTCCGGCACTGCTGGCGTCGTCCACCGAGAGCGTCAAACGCATCGTCGGCACCTCGGTAATTCTGGGCCTGCTGCTGTCGGTGGCCACCGGCTTGATTTACGGCGCGGCCGGCGCGCTGTCGTGGCGCATTGCGCTCTTGATGTCCGTGGGCGCGTTGATCGCCATGCCCATCGCCGGGCGGCTCTTCAAGCGCGCGAGTGACGCGCATGTGCGCCTGCTGTCGGGTGCGCTGATCGCGCTAGCCATTGCCGTGATGCTGTTTGACATTGTCACCAAGCGCTGAGAACATCGGGCTATAGCCGTTGGTGTGAGCGGTTCTTGGTGCAACTCACGTCTGACGCAGTGTGGCTGAGGTACGCGTATCTGCCCGCTCCAGCATCCGGCAGGGCGCGTTGCGCGTTGCGCTGTCCATCGCGGCACCGCTGCTTTTCCCTCTGGCAACACCGTAAAATGCAGGGTTGCGCGGCTTGTTTTCACTCTGCATCGCCACTACGCCGCGTTGATCCAACCTCTGCGCTATCCCCACCTTTCGCCTGCTAAGGGCTCCTCATTTCAGAATAGTCACCATGGCCCAATACGTTTTCACCATGCGCCGCGTCGGCAAGATCGTGCCGCCCAAACGCGAAATCCTCAAAAACATTTCGCTGTCGTTCTTCCCCGGTGCCAAGATCGGCGTGCTGGGCCTGAACGGCTCGGGCAAATCGACCCTGCTCAAGATCATGGCGGGGATCGACAAGGACATCATCGGCGACGCCGAGGGAATGCCGAACATTAAGATCGGCTACCTGCCGCATGTGCCGACGATGGTCCCCACGC
>JANPAR010000307.1:0-7775 GCA_031430015.1 Burkholderiales bacterium | reverse complement strand
GCTATGATGACTGGTCCCCCCATTTCACGCTGTAGACATGTCCAACCTGGCAGAACAAATTCGCGAAGCACTGTCCATGTTTGTACGCTGCGGTACGGAACCTGCGTTGATCGGTGGTTTGGCGGTGGTTGCACATCAGGTCGTGCGCGCCACCAAGGATGTAGATTTTCTGGTGGAGGCCGAAGCTGCCGATAAGTTACATGCCGCGCTGCTAGATTTGGGCTACGAGTGCCTATACCGCAGTGAAGACGCCGCCAACTATGTGCGAGCGGCGGAAGGGCTGGATTTGCTTTACGCGCACCGCCCCCTTGCGCGCCGCCTGCTGGCGCAGGCATCGGAGCGCGAGACCCCCATGGGCCGCATGCGCATCATCAGCGTTGAAGGGCTTATCGGCTTCAAGCTGCAAGGCTTCGTGAACGACGCAACGCGCACGCGTGACTTGGACGACATTCGCGCCCTGTTAAAAATTCACCTTACTTCGCTCAACATGGATGAGGTGCGTGGGTACTTTGCCTTGTTCAACAAACCAGACCTCCTCAATGAACTACTCGGATAACGCCGAAGCGAATTCTGAATCGGCGATAGACCGTGCCGATGCAGGTGTGGTGCTTGCACGCGAAGCCGGTGTGTCTTTTCAGCCGCCACTAGGCAAGGCTTCTGGGGTTGACCCCTTCGCCGAATGGTTGAGCCTTATGGAGGTCGTGCAAATGCTTTGCCTCGAGTGGCCCGTTCGCGACAAGCCGATGCAGGGCAACCTTTGGCGAATTTAGAATGAAAAAGTCGCGTAGCGCTCGTGGAAGCTGTGCGGAAAGCTACTGAATAAGTAGCAATTTCAGAACATTAGTTCTTGACAGGCGGCACATCCGTACAAGAACCATGCGCAATCTCAGCCGCCATGCCAATGCTCTCGCCCAACGTGGGATGCGGGTGAATCGTCTTGCCGATATCCACTGCGTCTGCGCCCATCTCAATCGCTAGCGCCACTTCACCAATCATGTCGTCCGCATGGGTGCCGACCATGCCGCCGCCCAGAATCTTGCCATGGCCATGGGCTTCTGGTGAATCGTCAAACAGGAGTTTGGTGACACCTTCGTCGCGGCCATTGGCAATGGCGCGGCCGGATGCCGTCCAGGGGAACAGGCCCTTTTTGACCTTGATGCCTTGCGCCTTGGACTGGTCTTCAGTGAGGCCCACCCAGGCCACTTCGGGGTCGGTGTACGCCACGCTGGGGATGCCGCGGGCGTTGAAGGCCGCGGCGGCCAGTTCTTTGTTGCCTTGTAGTTCACCGGCAATCACTTCTGCCGCCACGTGCGCCTCGTGCACGGCCTTGTGCGCCAGCATGGGCTGGCCCACGATGTCGCCGATGACGAAGATGTGCGGCACTTTGGTGCGCGTCTGGATGTCGGCGGCGAAGAAGCCCCGGTCTGTCACTTCCACGCCGACTGTGTCGGTGCCGATCTTCTGCGCGTTGGAAATCAGTGATTCGCCTGCCCTTGCACATCGGAGTTGCCAACCCGTCCCGACGGCGATCCCGTCAGCCTCCCCGTCTCAGCGTTGAGGATGCCCGACCGTATCCGCGACGGTGCCAGGCCGGCCGGTCAGCGGAAACCCGGTGGGCCAGCGCATCGCCTTCGGTTTCCAGCGATGCCAGCAGCCGCATCGTGAAGTCAATGAACAGGCGTGCGCGCGGCGTGCGCCTCACACTGCCCTTGTAGAGCAGGTTGATCGGCGGGCCACTTTGCACCTCCCAGTCCAGCAGCGCTGGCACCAGTCGACCGCTTTGCACAAAGCCGCGGGTCGTCACTTCGTTGAAACGGCCCATGCCTTCTCCTGCGATGACTGCATCCAGCACCACCTCGCGGGCATTGCTGGTGAGCCAGCCGTTCACCAAGACTTTGACTTTCTCGCTGCCCCGCCAGAACTCCCACAAGTCAATCAGGATGCCGGCCGGGTTGCGCATCATCAGGCATTCATGCTGCGCCAGTTCATGCGGATGCAGGGGAAGGCCATGTGCGGCCCAATAGGCCGGTGCCGCCATGACGAGGCTGCGCCCCATGCCAAGCTTGCGATGCACAAAATCCTGCGTGACCTCGGGCCAGCCGTGTAGCAGCAGAACGTCTGCGGACGCGGCATCAGCGTCGCTCAGGCGGTGCACCGTACGTAAATCGATCTGTATCTCAGGGTATTGCGCACGGAACCGGGGTAGCGCGGGCAGCAGGATGTGGTGGGCCAGTTGAGGGTGTGCTGCGACCACCAGAATGCCGGTGGGCCGTGCGATTGCCCGCTTCAGCGTGCCTTCACATGCCTCCAACTCCCCTAAAAGCGGACGGCAGCAGTCGAGATACACCGCGCCGTTGCCGGTGAGCTTCACACCTTTTGCATTGCGCTCGAACAAGGTGATGCCAATCTGCTGCTCCAGCGCACCAAGCAGCTTCTGCACGGCAGGGACGCTCACTTCGAGCCTGCGGGCGGCACCTGCAAAGCTCCCCTCCTCGGCGGCTGACACAAAATACTGAATGGCTCGCAGCTTGTCCATCGCATGATCTCCTTGTGGGTGTTAACTTTTGACTAATGCCAGATGATGCCTCTAGACTATTCCCAACGCAAGCCGTGCCGCCTACATTGGCCTGCCCCTTCAACTTAAACAGGAGTTCACCATGAAACCCGCATCCAGACTCATCGCCACGCTGCTGGCCATGCCACTTTCGTTTGCCGCAGTCAGCGCCATGGCGCAAACACCGTCCACCTTCCCAAACCGGCCTCTGAAGATCATCGTGGCCACCCCCGCAGGTGGCGCGTCCGACACGGCCGCCCGGCTGATTGCCCAGGCCATTGGCAGTTCGCTTGGGCAGCAGGTCGTGGTGGAAAACAAGCCAGGTGCCAATGGCGTGCTGGCCTTGCAAGCAGCACAGGCTGCGCCGCCAGACGGGCACACGCTACTGTGGGCCCAAGCATCCATGGCCGCCATTCCCATGCTGATGAAAAACCCACCCGCTAAACCCATTGGCGAATTCACACCCATCTCACAAGTGGTCAATTTGACTTATGGCTTGTTTGTTAACCCCTCAATTCCAGCCAACAGCGTTGCGGAACTAACGGCTTTTCTCAAGGCCAATCCGGACAAACTTAATTACGCGACCGGCCCCTTGGGCGAATACATGGTGGCAGCCCACTACCTCAAGGCGGTTGGTGCAAAGGCTGTCCGTGTGCCCTACAAAGGCGGCGCACAAATCATGCCGGATTTGATCAGTGGTCAGGTGCAATTCAACTTTGGCCCGCTGTCGGCAGGTATCCAGCATGCGCGGGCAAACAAGCTCAAACTGCTGGCCGTATTGCCGTCGCGCAGCAGCACCGCACCTGAAGTTCCCTCCCTCGCCGAGGCAGGCATTCCTGCGGGAAATATCCCGCAATGGAACGGGCTGATGGCAACCCCCGGCACACCACGTGACATCGCCACGCGGATTTCTGCCGAGGTAGCCCAGGCGCTCAAGAGCCCCGCAATGCGCACGACTTTTGAGGCGCAGGGATTCCAGGTGGTCGCAAGCACGCCACAAGTGATGGCAGATGCCGTTGAATCGGCCACTGTGGCTTGGCGCAACTTTGTGCGCGACTACGATATTCCCCAGGAGTAAACGGCATGGCGGCCACAAGCAAAGCAACGGTCTCAGGGCAGCGCCCGACAGCCAAAGCGCCATCAGAGCGCAACAAACGAAGGCTAGTACAGCAGATCGTCTCAAGCTGGCGCACTCAGGCCATCCACGTGGCGGCGCAACTGCAAGTTGCGGACTACCTGGCCCAGGGGCCGATGGACGCTGACGACCTGGCCAAGGCGCTTTGCTGCTCTGCCGACGGTCTGGCACGCCTGCTGCGAGCCCTCTGCGCCTTGGGTCTTTGCCGAGAGACCGTTAGCGGCCACTTTTCCCTCACCCCAACCGGCCAGTTGTTGCGCAGCGAAGGTTCCACCGACCAGACCAGCTTGCGTTCTCTAGCGCTGTGGTGGGGCGGCGCCACCTGGCCCATGTGGGGCGAACTGGGCTACAGCGTGCGCACAGGTGGCAGCGCACGCGAACACCTCACGGGGGATGCCTATTACGGGTATTTGCACAAGAGCGCTGAATCGGCAAGCATTTTTCACGATGCCATGAGCGCCATGACCGCGCTGATCGTGGCTGACGTAGCCCGGCATGACACCTGGCACAGCGCCAACCGCGTGGTTGATGTGGGCGGTGGCCACGGCGAAGTCGCGGTCGGCATCCTGGCGGCGCACCCGCACCTGTACGCAACGGTATTTGATTTGCCTCATGCACAGACCGGGGCACAGGCGCGCACCGCAGCGGCCGGCCTTTCGGACAACTGCGAATTCCAGAGCGGCAGCTTTTTTGATTCCCTCCCACAGGGCGCAGACCGTTACCTGCTTAAAAGCATCCTGCACAACTGGAACGACGAGCGTTGCGCGGCCATCCTGGCAAGCTGCAAAAACGCCATGAAGCCCGGCGCGCGCCTATTGCTGGTCGAGCGCGTGCGCCCTGCACGCCTGCACGCCAACACACACGATGAAGCCCTGGCCCGCACCGACCTGAACATGCTGGCCGGTCTTGGAGGCCGCGAACGCACGCAAGACGAATTCATCGCCCTGCTGCGCCCTGCGGGCTTCGTCGTTCTGGGGATTTGGCGCACTTCGTTCGAGTTCACCGTGATCGAGGCGGGCTCAATCTGACAGCAAACCGAAAAATCCCGTATTGGAATGAGCCCAATGCCATAACTGGATGGTGCTCACCTTGAGCTACGCAGGGTCAACGCACCAATCACAACGAACCAATCAATCTGCCAAAGGGCGCACCAGATCGCGCACGATGTCCTGGAACGCCAGCACCGCCGGACTCAGTGTATGGTTGCGCATCGTCAGCATCATATGCGGCGTCTGCCAGCGGCCAATCTCCACCGGCAATACTTTCAAGTCGTCGCGGCCTGATGAAAAATGCCAGTAGGAGCTGGGCATCAGCGTGATGAATTGGCCACTGGCCAACAAGGCAAAACGGGCGTTGAGCGAACCGCTGATCAATTGGTTGCGCGGCAGCGGCAAACCGGCAGTTGCAAAGGCGGCAACGAAAGGTGAATCGCTGCGTAGTTCGATAGGGCCGATGATCCAAGACTGATCCACCAGCGCGGCCAAGCTTAGCTTGCGACGGGTGGCCATTGGGTGGTTGCGGCCAGCGATCAGCAACAGTTTGTCTCTGACCAGTGGCTCAGCCTGGATGGACGGATCCAAAACCAGGCCCAACGGCCGGAGAATGGCAAAGTTGCTCTCACCGTCCATCAAGAACTGCAACTGGCGCTGGGGTGTGCCGCCCGATTCGGCAAAGTAGTTCACGCGCGGATATAGCCGCTTCATTCGCAAAATGGCCTGGCTGAGCAGGCCACCCATGATGGGCTCAGTGGATGCCATGCGGATATCGCCACCGTCCGGGTCGGCCAAGTGCTTCAATTCGCGCACGCCGTCTTGCAGCTGGGCAAACATGGCCTCGGCGCGCCGTATCAAAGCCCGGCCCGAGGACGTGACGGCCACACCCTGGCGGCTGCGGTCAATCAAAGCCACGCCCAACACGTCTTCCAATTCAGCCACGGCCTTTGAGACGGCGGACTGAGACAAGTGCAAATGGCTTGCAGCCTTGCGCATGCCGCCCACACGGACGACAGTCATCAGGGTGTCTAGGTCGCGCAACTTGAGGCGACGATTTAGCAAGTGGGGTTCCAAGTTCATGCCACGACTCCTGATGCTAATAAGTAATCAGGATATCAGAAAAAATAGCTTTTTATTTATCAGCAATGCCTCTATGCTATGAGCCATTCATGTCACTTGCTTTTAATATTTTCATGAACACACCGTCTCCCACCGCTTGCACTTCGACTCATAAATTGGCCACCACCCCCAACTTGATTCTTGGGCCTTTTTATCCTTTGAACCCAACGGTCGATGCGGGTGCTGACCTGTTTTTGGGTGGGGCAAAAGCGGTTGCAAACGTAGCGCATTCTTTGATCCTGAGTGGGCAGGTGCTGAACCGTACGGGGCAAGCTGTCACCAACGCCCTAGTGGACATTTGGCATGCCGATGGAGATGGACGCTACCCTCACCCTAGCGCGTCACCAACGGGGCCGATAGACCTCCGTTTCATCGGCTATGGTGCAGTCCGAACCGATGCAGACGGCCACTACCAATTTCGAACGCTGCAGCCCGCAGCCTACGTGGAAAACGGCCTGCAGCGTGCCCCACATATCCACTTTCAGGTGACAGGCCAGCATGACCGGTTGATCACGCAAATGTTTTTCCCCGATGAACCGCTGCGCGACAGCGACCACTGGTTCCGTGCCGTGACTCGGCCTTTGCAACTGGTCGCCCTACAGGTTTCAGAAGGCAACGCGCCCTTGCGTCTGCAATGGGACATCGTTTTGCGCAATGGCTGAACGATCCACCCATGCCGTCTTCTGCGTCACTCCACTCAACCCCGAAAGGACTGAACCATGACCACCGATCTCCACCGTCGTCGCTTTTTGCTGAAAACCGTTCCGGGTGCCGCTGTCGGGTTGGCGCTGCCATTGCCCCTGCTGGCGCAATCGCTTCCTGAAAAGGCCCGCATCGTGTCGGGTTATCCGGCGGGTGGGGCCGTTGATATCGTGGCACGCAAACTGGCAGATCGCCTGACGGGTCGCCTGGCGCGCACGGTGATTGTCGAGACAAAATCCGGTGCTGCGGGTCGCCTGGCGGTCGAGGCGCTGAAGACTCCGGCGGCGGATGGCCTCACCCTGATGGTCACACCAGGCTCGGTCGTCACGATGTACCCTCACATCTACAAAAACCTGTCATATGACGTGTTTGCCGACCTGGCGCCGGTCTCGATCGTCGCTGTCACGGCCTTCGCACTGGCGGTTGGCCCCGCAGTACCGCAAACCGTAAACTCGTTCGGTGATTTTGTGGCATGGTGCAAAGCCAACCCGGCAGGCGCGCAATGTGGCAATCCTGGCGCAGGGTCGTTCCCGCACTTTATGGCGATGCTGCTGGCGCGTGAGGTCAAGCTGGATTTGACGTACATACCTTACCGGGGTGGAAGCATGGCAATGCAAGCGGCGGCGGGCGGCCAGGTATCAGCCGTGCTTGCCACTGAGGCCTCGGCCATCCCGATGGTTCAGGCCGAAAAGTTGCGCATTTTGGCCACCACGGGCAGTGATCGCTCCGTCTTTTTCCCGCAGGCTCCCACGTTTCGGGAACTCGGCTATCCCGCACTCACACAGCGTGAGTGGTTTGCCGCCTTTATGCCCGCCAAAACTCCCACCACCACGGTGGCCGCTGCCTCCGAGGGCATCCGTGCCGCGCTTCGCGAGCCTGAGGTTCAGGAGTTGTGGCGCAAGACCGGTTTGAGCGCTGAAGGCTCAACACCTGAAGAGCTGCACCGGGCTTTGCGCAGCGAACATGACTTCTGGGGGCCCATCATCCGCGCCAGCGGCTTCACGCCTGACGCCTGACGCTTTCTACTCAACCGCCGGGCAGCACGACAGCCCGCACCGTAGCCGGTTCGGGCAATGCCTGGCGTGCAGTCATTGATCACTTCCGCACCGGCGGCAAATCTGTGCAACTGCCATGCGCCACCTCAGCCGCCATACCAATGCTTTCGCCCAGCGTCGGGTGCGGGTGAATGGTCTTGCCGATATCCACTGCGTCTGCGCCCATCTCAATCGCCAACGCCACTTCGCCAATCATGTCACCCGCATGGGTGCCGACC